>CAZSUK010000173.1:0-40393 GCA_964609355.1 uncultured Acidobacteriaceae bacterium
CTGCGCAATTATTCAGTGAACGGAAAGCTCGTGGCGGTTCCTTTCAACGTTCCGCTTGCAGGCCTGGAGTATCGAACCGATCTCCTGCGCGAATACGGCTACGCTCATCCTCCCAGGACGTGGGACGAACTCGAGGGCATGGCCGAGCGCATTCAGAAGGGTGAGCGTGCCAAAGGCAGAAAGGATTTCTGGGGTTACGTGTGGCAGGGAAATGCTGCGGAATCGTTGACCTGCAACGCTCTGGAGTGGCAAGAAGCTGCGGGCGGAGGCCGGATCATCGAACAGGATCGAACCATCAGCGTGAATAATCCGGCGGCGATTGCGGCATGGCAACGGGCCAGGCATTGGATTGGCTGGATATCGCCGCCCGGCGTGGTGGCGTACCGGGAGACCGATACCGGGCTCATCTTTGACTCGGGCAGGGCCGCTTTCAGCCGCCTCTGGATCCTGACCCCGATGAGCAGGAGGGGGGAAGCTCGGCAGATCGGCTGGCGAAGTTCGCTCCCGCCTCTGAAGACCGGCCTTTCGAGAATGCCTGGTGGAACCGACGGCTCGTCCGGAACATTGGGAGGGACCGGCACGGCCATCTCCTTACATTCCAATCATCGTCAGGAGGCGATTGCGCTTCTCCGGTTCCAGTTGCGCAGCCTGATTGATGAGGGCGAAAAGTACAACGGTCCGGACCCCCCGAACCAGATTGAACTCTCTAATCCTCCCTCGATGGCCGACCCGGAATCATCGACGCAGCGCGCAAGCGTTATCGTCGCCCGGCCTTCGATCGAGACCGGGAGCGCCTACAAGCGGGTTTCGCAGGCATATTCCGACGCCGTGCATTCGGTTCTGATGGGTGAGAAGAGCGCGCCTGAAGCCGCGGCTGACCTGGAGAAGCAGCTCATCGAAATCACCGGTTTCCGTCCTGGTCCCCCCAGGACGACGGACAACAATGTTCGCTAGGAACAACGGCAACTACTTCAACATCGGCCGGAGTTTGGCGCTCATCATGGCCCTGTTAGTGGCCTTGATTCTAGGTGGAAACGGGCTCGTGATTTACCAGTTCAAACGAGCTCAACTGCAAACAGATCTTCTCACCGGTGTAAGTCAGCAGTTGATCGCCGTTTTGCGGCTTCAGGAAAGCCTGCGGTCATTTCATCAGCGGTTGATCGAACTCGCACAGTCCAAAGATGCGCATCGCCTGGTAACCGAAGCCGAGCCTTTGCGTGCCGCTCTGCAGAAGCAAACACAACAAACAAGAAGCACCCTTGCTTACCTTCCGCCTGAATTCCGTGTAGATCCGGCATTTCTGACTGCTCTGGACACGATTGAGGTCACGCTACCGTTTCAGCTCGATGACATCGCGGCCCTGGCTCGCACCGGCGATTGGGAAGTTGTTCGTCTTCGTCTCGACGACGAACTCAAACGAATCGAGAATACGACTTCTGCCCATGTCCAGAGCATTGACCGCGAACTCGATGAAGAGCTGCCACGCGCTGTTGCGAACATGAAAAATGTTCAGCGCCGGATCTTTCTTATCGTGCCGATCACGGCGATCTCCACAGTTTTGGTTGCCGCTTTCTTTGGCTGGGCTATCGCGCGGCGCATCCTAGAACTTCGCCTGGAAGAGCGCGTGAGCGAGCGCACCCGTATCGCCCGCGCGTTGCATGACACGCTGTTGCAAAGCTTTCAAGGCCTGATGCTCCACCTGCAGGTCGTCGAGAACATGCTTCCGCCGGGAAGTGCGAAAGACAAGCTCGAACAAACGCTCGAACGCGCGGATCAGGCGATCGCCGAGGGCCGGGACGCCGTGTATGACTTACGATCGTCCGCCACGACTACGAATGACTTGTCCCAGGCAGTGAGGACTCTTTGCAGTGAACTGGCAACACCAGAAGGTGCGGCCTTCGAGTTGACAGTGGAGGGTCCGCCACGAAACCTGCATCCGATCATTCGGGACGAGCTTTACCGCATCACTCGCGAGGCTCTGCGAAATGCTTTCAGCCACGCCCGGGCGCATCATATTGAAGTGGAGATCATCTACGCGGAGCGTATGTTCCGCTTGCGAATTCGGGACGATGGAAAGGGCATTGAACCAGCGCTGCTGGAAGAGGGTCGCCCCGGCCACTATGGCCTGCCGGGAATGCGCGAACGCGGTAGGCAAATCGGCGCAGAGTTCACCATCTGGAGCGGAGTAGGGGCCGGCACTGAGATCGAGGTCACTATTCCCGGCTCGATTGCTTACCGTTCGTTGCCGCGTCCCCGTGCTCGTTGGTTCCGTAAGAAAGCCTGATACCAGACGGTCACCACCGGCGGTTGAGCGAGAGGAAGCCGATGGGCAATTCAGTTCTGCCCTGCAGCGCCAGATCGGCCAGGGCCACGGCAATCAAAGGGGCGAACTTGAAGCCGTGCCCGGAAAATCCTGTAGCAAAGATAACGTTTTTGAATCTCGGATGATGGTCCACGATGAAGTCTTCATCGGGAGTCATGGTGTAAAGGCAGATCGCCGAACGGGTGATGCGGGACCGCGCCTGGTCATAACTGCCCGCAAGTCCGGGCATGTATTTTGCGGCGATGGAGGCCAGGGGATCCAGGTCAGCCGGCCCCGGCGGCAAGACGGGGCTATCGGCATCAGGGAGATAGTCGCCGCCTATATGCTCTGCCAGGCGGACACCCAGGTCGGGGAGGTTGGGGAACCCGTAGGTGAAGTTTTCCGGGAACGCAAAAACGGGGACGCGATCCGGCGCGAAAAGCTCAGGTGCCAAAGGATCGAACCATGCCACGACCTTGCGCTTTACGGCCAAAGGGAGTTGAAGATCGCGCAGCAGGGCGCCTGCCCATGCACCCGCGGTCACAATCAGACGGGCCGCGGTGATGGATTCCATTTCCAGATGTATATGAACTTCCTCCTCGCTCGCGTCCAATGCTTTGACCGGTTGATCGAAAAGGCATTCGACGCCGAGGGACTGGGCGAAGGCGAGACTTGAAGTGATCGACGCATCCACGTCGAGCCAACCAGCCTGAACATCGAGAAGGCCGGCGTAGTCTTCCGGGATTTGGAAAGCAGGATAGCGGCGGTGTACTTCTTCCGCTGTGAGCGATTCCACCTCCAGGTGGTGCGTGGACGCACTGTCTGCGACCTCGCGGAGAAAGGTCTCCTCCGGAGGTCCCATGTAGAGCACACCAGTCCGGTGCAATAGTTTGCTTCCCAGCTGGTCGGCGGCCTGGTCCCACAGTGCGCCAGCAGCCTGGGTCAATGGCACGTAGCCGCTGCCCTCGGGATAGGCCACGCGATAGATTCGAGCGCTGCCCGAGTGGCTGCCGCGGCCATGCGGGGGCGTGAATTGATCGAAGCCGATCACGGAAAGACCGCGCCGGGCCAACTCCACGGCGGCGAAGCTTCCCATGGTTCCCAGCCCGATGATGGCCATATCGTAGTGCTTGCGTTTGGTCATCGTGGCGTGGAAAAAATCGCGGTCCTTCCTCTGCTATCTTGAACCGTAGCACATCACCAATTCTCATCGGCAATGGAGAGGTTCATGTTGGAACGATTAACAGTAGAAGGTGCGCCGAAACCGCAGGGGCCTTATTCCAGCGCGGTACGTGCGGGGGACTTTTTGTTTATCTCGGGGCAGGGGCCGGTGGACGCAGCCACGGGTGAGATGCAGGAAGAGGCGAGCGTGCAGGAGCAAACGCGATTGGTGCTGCGTCATTTGCAGACCATTCTGCAGGGCGCCGGCGCGGACCTGGCAAATGTGGTGAAGTGCTCCGTGTTCTTGCTTGACGTCAAGGACTTCGCCGCGATGAATGAGGTGTACGCGGAAGTGTTTGGTGCCACCAAGCCGGCACGTACTACGGTGGGGTCGGGTATGGTGGCCCCGGGGATGAAGGTGGAGATCGATTGTATTGCTTATCTGCCGCAGCGTGGTTAACGGGAAATGACATCGTCGCGGCTCATCGTCATTACTGGTGGCGGTAGTGGGATCGGCCGCGCGACCGCTCTGCTTTGCGCCAGGCGCGGTGATCGGGTCGCCGTTCTGGACAAGAATGGCGACAGCGCTCAGCAAACTGCGGAGGCTGCGCGGGCTGAGGGTGCGAGCGCGGTGGTTGGCATAATCTGTGATGTCAGTGACGAAGGCCAGGTGGAGCAAGCCTTCGCCATGATCCATGAACAGCTTGGTGAGCCCTATGGCATCTTCGCCAATGCCGCGATCGATATGGGTGGACTGATTCATGAAATGCCGCTCGAACGCTGGCAGCGGATTCTCGATACCAACCTGACAGGCATTTTTCTTACCTGCAAACATGGTCTGCGGCTAATGCTGGCGGCGCAGGTTTTCGGTTCGATTGTTTGTACCTCATCGCCCACATCGTTTGTGGCCTTGGCTGCGGGAGGCTCCGGGGCCTATAGCGCCACCAAGGGAGCGATCTCTTCATTAGTCCGCTGCATGGCCATTGATTACGCGAAGTTTGGCATACGCGTGAATGCAGTTGTTCCGGGTGCGACCGAGACCGGGCTGATGTGGAATAACGTCCCCGCAGAAGAGGTTGAAAGTATGCGGATGCAACTATGCCGCGAGATTCCCCTGGGGCACCTGGCGAGTCCGGAGGATCCGGCGCGAGTGGTTGCGTGGCTTCTTTCCGAGGAGAGTGCATACGTGACCGGGTCGCATGTGGTCTGCGACGGAGGAATTTTGGCCAAGTCGTCGATCAGCGTTTGATGCGAAGCAAATGGCGGGAGCGTTCACGCGGGTTTGAAAACCCGCTCCCCGGACTAGAGTCCGGGGCTACACCTATCCGCTCCCACGGGACTAAAGCGGCTGCGGAAAATCTGGGATTGGGCAGGAGTGGCAGGGGCTAATGCTGGCTGCGGCGATATAGCCCGACATATTTTCGATCGTTTTCGGCCCGACTAAAGTCGTGCCCTGATACAAAACATCAGAGCAGTGACTACCATATAACTTCCCCCCTTGCGGCGAGTTGGATGTCGTGGCGAAAAAAGTCAACTGCTTAAAATTGCCTGCGGACCAAGTCTACTGCTTGAGCAGTGCGACACCGCAGCAGACGAATATGGCCGCCAGCCAGCGGCGGCGATCAACGTTTTCGTGCAGCAACCATCTCGCTGCTACCGCATTGCTGACGAAGGTAAGCGAACCTGCTGCAGGAGCAATGAGGCTTACGTCCGCATGGCTGAGAGAAAAGAGCAGGGAGAAGAAACTCAGCGCCATGAAGGCGCCCCCGGCCAGGAATCGGCTCTCGCTGACAACCGCCCAGATGGCTCCCCGCAAGCCCCGCTCCGCTTTGATTTCATCCAGGTCGCCCACCGCACGCATGGCCGAAGCAAGCAGTACATCTCCAGCTGTGGCCGTTAACACGATGGCTCCCACCATTCCCGCAATCGCCTCGCCTCCACTCAGGTTCATGGAGTGTACGCCGGTCCCCGGGTCACAAAGCCGACTCCGGCGGTAATCAGGACGATCCCCACCCACCGCGCGGGCGAGATTTGCTCGTGCAGCCAGAACCTGGAGAGGAACGCCACCGCGACATAAGCCAGTGATGTTGCGGGCAGCACAAACGTCAGATCAGCCCAGGAAAGCGCAGTCAGGTAGCAGGCAGTCCACACCAGCAGCAGGAGAATTCCGCCTGCCACCCAAGGGGTCCGCAGTGCAGAAAGCAGGGCGTCGGGATGGCCCAGCGAAACTGGTCCCAGCCGCTTCATGCCTACCGCGAGCGAGGTATCCCCAAGCGCGGAGGCAAGCGTCACGACCACGAGCACGAGATATCTGCGCAGGGTCAAGGTCTGCAAGGGTACAACCCGATCAGGCGCCGGCGTTGACGGCAGGGCCCGGAGTGTTGGCAGCCTTTATCTTGCCATCGGCCACAACCTTGTTGCGCTGGGCCCGAAGCTTGAGGAACGACTTGGCTTCGACGTAGAGGCGCTTCACGTCTCGGTTGACGACAGCCTTGCTCACAATGCGCCACGCTGCCTTGGGTCGGAAATAGTACTCGTCGTAGAAGCGGTGGACCATCTCCAGCACGTAGTCTTTGGGCAAGCCTGGATACTCAATGTGCGCTAGCTGGTGTCCGCCTTCGTCCACCATGGCCCCGTTGTTGATGATGAAGCCGTTCTCAGCGGCGAAATCATAAAACTCGGTGCCCGGGTACGCATGCGCAATCGATACCTGGATGGTTTCCACATCCAGAGCCTTGGCGAAGTTGATGGTGTTGCGGATCGACTCCTTGGTTTCCCCGGGCAGACCGAGGATGAAGTCACCATGAATGGTGAGTCCCAGCTCATGGCAGTCACGGGCGAAGTCGCGCGCGCGCTCCACGGTTGCGCCCTTCTTGATGTTCTTGAGAATCTGCGGATCACCCGATTCAAAGCCTACGATCAGAAGGCGACAACCTGCCTCACGCATGGCCTTCAGGGTTTCGCGGTCGGTGGTCACACGCGAGGTGCAGGACCAGGTGAGCTTCAACGGCTTGAGTTTTGCGCACAGCTCAACCGTCCGCGCTTTCTGGATGTTGAAGGTGTCATCGTCAAAGAAGAACTCTTTGACCTCGGGGAACAGCTCCTTGGCATGCGCCATCTCCGCAGCGACGTCGTCGGTTGAGCGCTTGCGCCAGGCGTGGCCGCTCAACGTCTGAGGCCACAAGCAGAAAGTGCACTGCGCCGGGCAGCCCCGAGTCGAGTAAAGCGAAACGTACGGGTAAAGCAGGAAGGGAACGTTGTATCGCGTGACGTCAATATCACGCTTGTAGACGTCGGTGACCCATGGCATCGCATCCAGGTTATCTACCTGCGGGCGATCCGGATTGTGCACCACACTCCCATTCTTGAGATAGCTGATGCCCAGGATTTCATCCAATGGCTTGCCGTTGGCGAATTCCACTACGGAGAAATCAAACTCGCGCCGGCATACAAAATCGATGACCGCACATTCGTTCAGGGCTTTGTCGGGAGAAGTGGTGACAGGCGGTCCAACGAAAGCAATCTTGATCTGCGGATTGGCGCGCTTGATGGCTTCGGCCAGCTTTTGATCGCCGGTCCATCCAGGAGTGCTGGTGAAGAGGACTAGAAACTCATAGCCCTTGGCGATCTCGATCGTCTCGGTGGCGGAGACGTGATGAGGAGGCGCGTCCAGCATGCGAGAGCCTTCCAGCATCCCGGCCGGATAGGCCAACCACACCGGATACCAGTAAGACTCAATCTCACGCGTAGCAGGCCAGCGCGAGCTGGCTCCGCCGTCAAAGTTCTCGAACGAGGGAGGGTTTAAGAGTAACGTTTTTAGCGGCATAGGCTCAACCTACAGTCTACCAGCATTGGATGGCGGCTGCAGGCGGGAGGACTCGCAAATTCAACAGGGACAAATGTTTAGGGTTAGGGATGAGGTGCGGGGACTACCTTGGCCCATTCCTCAATTCTGCCCATGGCACGAAGCAAAGAAAGCCGCGCCTGGGTGAGCTCATACCGTGTTTCCAGCATATCAACGAAGTGTGTGCGCTCGCGAATGTGCGCACCCTGCTCATCTTTGGGGAGCACCGCCGAGCCACCCGGGGCCGGGCTGCCCGCCTGCAACTGCGTAGTGATGGCGTCAAGTTGATCCTGCGCCAGTTCGTTCTGCAGTTCCGCCACCTGCTCCTGGGCACTCAATTCGGCAATATTCTTCTGTAATTGCAGCACCTGCTCATCGGTCTGGTTCCGCACTTGATCGGCCTGGGCGCTGGCATGCGCTGCCTCGGCGCTCGTGCCTTTGGCTTTCGCGGTGCGCGTTGCGTCGAACAGCGGCAGGTTGATCTGAATGCCCACATTGAAGTTGTTGTGTTGAAAACGAAGGTAGTACTCGTTGTAATTGTTGAACTTGGAGTAACGGTTATATTCCAATCCAAAGCCGAAGGTGGGGCGATTATTTTGCCGCTGGTCGCCCCGGGCAACGTAAAGCTTTGACCTCGCGGAGGCATAGGCAGCCTTCACACCGGTGTTGTCGTCGATTCCGGTCAGCCCCGAAGTTTCGGGCGCGCTGGGAATGGTTTGGGATTCACAAACGATGTCTGCCGGTTTGAGACCTGTCAGGTGAGCTAGCCGGGCACGCACCAGCTCGGCCTGATCCACCAGGTGGAGACGCCTTAGCGCGATCTGAGCTCCGGTCAAACGCGCCTGTGTCAGTTCGACTTTGCTGTCTAAGCCGGCCTCCACCCGTTGCGTCTCGATCTCCACCAGTTTCTGAACGAAGCCCGTCTCTTCATCAAGCGCAGTCATCTGCTGGCTGAGCGAGGCCAGTTCTATGTAATCGAGCCCGCTGTCGAGGATCACCTGCTGCCGGGTGTCTTTCAGTTGCATTTGTGCTCCGACAAGTGCCGCACGGGAAGCGCGGATATAGTCGGGCTGCGAAAAAGAGTAGGCCAGCGATGTCGCGGAGACACTATAGACCGAAGGCTGCCCGACCGGAAAGCCGTAGGAATAGCCCAGGCTGGAACCCACGGAAAAACTGGGTTTATAGGCGTCCACGCTCTCCATGACTGAGGCCTCGGCGCGTTGTACATCGGCCGCGCTGATGCGCACCTGAGTGCTGTTACGCAGGGCGAGGTCGACTACGGTGTAAAAGGAGACCCCCTGAGCACGCGCGCCGATGGGCACAAGCAGGGTAGCGATGCCCAGCAACACGAACTGGCAGGCGCGTCTCACCGATATCCTCAATTGACGATGCGAATGGGAACACCCTCGGAGATCGGCGTGCCATTGGTTGTGCCCAGGGCGACAACAGTGTGTTCTTTAAGGCCGCTGACGATCTGCACCATAGTGAGGTTAATGGCGCCCACCTGGACCAGGGTACGATGCAGAGCGCCCTTCGAGACTACGTAAACGTAATCGCGTCCACCCTCGATGTGCAGAGCCTCGCGGGGAACCGTGAGCGCATTCTTGACTTCCTGCGTGATCACCGTGACCACGACATTGGTGTTGGGCAAAAGCACTCCATTGGAGTCTTCGATACTCACCAGCACTTCGCCGACAAAGCGGGTTCCGTAGGTGATGATCGTGGAGGGCAGGCGTGTGATGTGCCCATGGAATTGCATGTCCGGTTTGGCATCCCACACGATGCTGACCGGATCATTGAGGTGCAGGTCGCCGATCTCCGGCTCGTCGAAGTAAGCGCGCACCTGGAGCTTGGAGAGGTCGGCCGCTTGCAATATCTCCCCGCCCGGCTCGATATATCCATACCGGGTGACGGGGAGCGAATAAACCGTACAGGTGTAGGGAGCGCGCACATTCGACTGCGCGATCACCGCGGTTGCGGCGGCAACGGCTGCCTGCGCCTCGGCTACGCTTGAATGGGCGCGGGTAAGATCGGTCGTGGCATACGGTTTTGCTTTTTGTTCCTGCAGTGACTGCAAGGAGGCGGTTGCGATTTGCAGCCGCGTTTCTGCCTGGGCTTCCTCGCTGGGAGACGCGGCCCCCTTGGCCTCCAGCTTTTTGATCACGTCAAGATCCCTGGCGGCCTGGTCGCGATCAAGTTGCGCTTTGGCGAGATTGCTGGAGAGGGCGAGTTGTTCCTGGTGTGAGCCGCCGCCTTCCACGCTCTGGGTGGCGGCTTCGGCACTCCGCAAGGCTGCGATGGCGGCGGCTAACTTGGCGCGCGCACCGGTGTCATCGAGTGATACCAGCAGCTCGCCCGGCCGCACCTTTTGGCCCACGTGGACGTATACATCCTTGACGGTCGTGGCTTCCGGAGCGTGCGCTTCAAAGATGTGCTGCGGCTCGACGCGTCCGCTGGTGCTGCTGGGCTTGATGAGATCCTGCACCTGGGCCTCGGCAACCCGCAGCGGCAGCTTATCCCGCGTGAGATGGCGGACACCGAAGAAGATGAAGACGAGAGCGATCGCCGCAAAAACCCAGAGCACACCACTGCTGATTGTTTTTCGTCTTTCTTCTGCCATTCAATAAGCGACCGGAGGCCAGTATATAAGACTGCAGGAGATGGCCGTCTTTTTCCGCTCGGTGCTTTGATTCGCTCCATGGGCTTTGGAGCTGTGAAGAAAATAAAGCTGCAAAGCGCAGACTTTGAGTGGGTGACCTCCGCACCCAGGTATCCTCTGGGGGTGGGTGAGGATTACGCTGAGGCTGAAGGTTTTGTGCTGGCCGGAGGCCGCAGCTCGCGCATGGGGCGGGATAAAGCATTGCTCCAACTGGGTGGGCGATCGCTGCTTGACATTGCGCTGGATAAGCTTCGCGCTCTCCCATTGCCGGCTCCGCCTAGGGTCGCGGGCGCCCGTTCGCGGGCCGACGCCATTGCAGATCTGCATCCCGGATGCGGACCGCTGAGCGGAATCGAAGCAGCGCTCGCGGCGAGCACCCGACCGCTCAACGTGTTTCTGCCGGTCGATATGCCGCTGTTGCCGGCGAAGTTCCTGGGGTGGATGCTGCGTCGTGCGCAGATTACCCGAGCGATGGTCACTGTTCCTCGGATCAACGGCGATCCTCAGCCTCTGTGTGCCGTGTACCACCGGCAGTTGCTGGGACCCATCACGGCATCGCTGCTCGCAGGCAACTACAAAGTGATGCAAGCGGTCTGTTCGGCGGCCACAGAACCCATCGACATCTTTGATGTTGAGCTTGTAGCGTCGGCCGATCCGGAGATGTTTGCCTTTTCTCCTGTGCCTGCTTACCGGTGGTTTCATAACTGCAACACGCCAGAGGATATGGCAGGGATCGAAAATGCTTTAGTCTTAACCCCATGAGCACGATGGGCATCCCCGCCGGAACGCCAATTGAAATCGTTGGTCCTCCCACGGGCCGGGATCGGGAGAAGAATCCGGACGGGGAGCCGCAGGATCGCCCCTATATTGCTTTTGAGCATGTATCGAAGTCATTTGGGAACGTTGACGTGCTCATCGATGTCAACTTTTCTGTCCAGGCGGGGGAGACTCTTTGCATCCTCGGCCGATCCGGGGTAGGGAAGTCGGTTTCGTTGCAACAGATCATGGGCTTCCTCAAGCCAGATACAGGCCGCATCATGGTGGCCGGCGTGGACATCACAAATTTCAACGAAGACCAGATGGAAACTGTGCGAAAGAAAGTCACCATGGTCTTCCAGAGCGGCGCTCTGTTCGATTCGCTATCGGTGGGCGAGAATGTGGCCTTTCCGCTAAGGGAGCGCGGCCAACTGCTTGAAGATCAAATTCAGCAGGTAGTAAATGGGTTGTTGGACATGGTGGGGGTAGCCGGAATGGCAGACTTGCTTCCTTCCGACCTTTCCACCGGCATGAAGCGCTCCGTAGCCATCGCGCGAGCGCTGGCCGCTCAACCCGAAGCGATCCTCTATGACGAACCAACGACCATGGTCGATCCTCTGATGGGCCGTCTGTTGGGGAACTTGATTCAGAAGCTGAAACATCAATTGCGCCTTACCAGCATTGTGGTCACCCATGATATGCGGTTTGCTGAGCGGCTGGCCGACCATGTTCTTTTCCTGCACGAGGCCAAAGCTTACTTCTTCGGCACTATGGACGAGCTCAAGCGAACAACGGATCCCTTCCTGCGCGAGTTTCTCGATTTAGACAAGCTGGTACTACCCGAAGCCTGATCTTCGAAGCTGCGGCACAGGGATAACTTTCTGGTTATAGCGTCCCCTAATAGTAACCACACCTTAGGGCATACATATGCTCCGCGTGAGTCACCCGATGGTATGCTCGCTCAAGTAAGCTCAGGGTTGCTGGGAGAGTCTACCGGTGGCTCTGGCAGTGGCTGATGCGGGCTGAACCGGTCCGGGGGAAACACTTCTGGAAGGGTTTAGGGAGTTTAGTTAACTCACGGAGAACAAAGGCTTAGTTGCTATGCAACCCAGACTTGTTAATTTCCACACGGGAACCTTCAAGGCATTATCTGCATCTCACGTACTGCTTTACGTGCCACCCTTGGCGAACCGTTTGCCCGCGGGTGCAGCCTCATCCAACTTCAGTCACTCGTAGGACAAGGCGTGTGATCGTCCGAGTACCCGAGTAGTAACAGCGTAACTTCGACAATTCTTGTGACTCGGCTCCTTCTGAGGGGCAAAGTGTAAGTGAGCTTTTGCAGCCTCTCCGAGCTACTGACGGGATATCAATGGCAACGTCCGGACTTCTCAAGCGTTTGGCGACCAATGGCCGTGAAGAACTGCGCCCAAGCGGCGATGCGGCCCAATCCCGGCCGGGTACCCAGGGCAGGGCCACCCGCATTGGAGTTTTGTGGATTCTGGGGGATGTGGTCATCGTTCTGGCCGCGCTGATGATTGCGGTTCGCGGCTGGTTGGGTGAAGGATTGTTTGGCGCCGATTCGCCCTACCACACCAACATCATGTTCCATAACCATCCCACGGTCCTGCTTGGCTGCCTGGCATGGTTCATGCTTTCTCTGATCCTGGTCAGCAAGCGATATCACTTGTATGGCCCAATGCAATTGCGCAACACCCTGCACGAACAACGTCTCACCATCCAGGCGTGCCTGACGGCGGGGTTGCTGTTGTCGGGCGCGCTCTACCTGGTTCGAGGAGAGGTAATCTCTCGCGGCGTGGTCATTATCACGGTGGTGGCGACCACGGTTTTGCTCTGCGTCCGGCGCCTCATGTGGCGGATGATGATGTACCGCCGCTTTGAGAACGGCCTTGAGGTGCGCAACATCATCATTGTGGGGACTGGGAGGGTGGGCCAGGCGATGCGCCACCATTTGGATAGCATTCGCCACCTTGGATACAGCTTCAAGGGTTATGTGCAGATCCCTGGCGTGGATTCCGACAATCCGGCTGTGGCCGGCGACGTTCTCGGTTCTATCGATCAGTTGTTGCCCCTGGCGCGGCAGTTTTTCGCAGACGAAATTTTTCTTTCCGCGTCCTGTGATGCCCATGAGGTCACCCGCATCGTGACCCAGGCGAGGGAAGCAGGGGTCGACTTCCGTGTCGTGCCCGAGCTTTATGACGGTCTGGCGTGGAACAGTCCTATCGAGTACATCGGCCAGTTTCCCACCATTCCTTTACACCGTGGCGAGACTCCGGTCATTGGATTGTTCCTGAAGCGCATACTCGATGTGTTTCTCTCCGCGGTTGCGCTGCTCATGCTGGCGCCGGTTCTATTCGGGATCGCCCTTGTGATTAAGCTTGAGTCTCCCGGGCCTGTCTTTTATTGCTCGGATCGCATTGGTAAGAAGGGCCGGGTCTTCCGTTGTCTTAAGTTTCGCACCATGGTCGCCGATGCAGAACGCCGGCGGGCTGAGATTCTCCACATGAACGAGCGCGATGGAGTGTTGTTTAAGGTCAGCAACGACCCTCGCATCACCCGCTTTGGGCGTTTTCTGCGTAAGTACTCCCTCGACGAATTGCCCCAGTTTTTGAATGTTTTGCGCGGTGACATGAGCCTGGTAGGCCCCCGGCCTCCGATCGCCAGCGAGGTAAAACGTTACGATCTGAGCCATTTGCGGCGGCTCGATGTGCTGCCTGGCATGACCGGCCTATGGCAGGTACAGGCAAGGCAGGATCCTTCGTTCGACAGCTATATTTCTCTCGATACGGCGTACATCCAGAATTGGAGCATCTGGCTCGACCTCAAGATCCTCATCCGGACTCTCTCGGTGGTCGCCGGGGGCACCGGATCCTGAAGCTTGGTTATCCGCCGGGGTTTAAACAGGTGGGTGGCCCAGGTCTCAAAAGCGAGACCTGGGCCACCCACTCAACATTCGGCCGCGTAGCCACGGAGATGCGGTTGATAGACTGAAGAAGTGAAGATTGCTCTCGCCCAAATCAACCCTACCGTAGGGGATTTCCAGGGGAATACACAAAAAATCATCGACTTCGCTCGGCAGGCCGGGGCGGCCGGGGCGCAGGTCGTCATGTTTCCGGAGTTGGCAGTGTGTGGATATCCGCCTGCCGATTTCCTCGAGAAGCCCTCCTTCGTAGCTCGGGCCGGGGAAGCCGTCGCGGAGATTGCCGCTGCCGCTACCACAGGGACGCCCCTGAGCATTATTTGCGGCTACGTCACCGAAGCCCCCCCGGAGTCGGGCAAGCATGTCGTGAATTCAGCGGCGCTCTTGCGCAAAGGGGTGGTCGAGTTTGTCCAATCCAAACGGCTCTTGCCTTTCTATGACGTCTTCGATGAGCAGCGCTATTTTGCTCCAGCCGAAACGCAGAATCTCTACACCCTGAATGACCAGCGCCTGGCGCTCACCGTCTGTGAAGACGCCTGGAACGATAAGCTGTTTTGGCCGCGCCGTCTTTATCCCGTAGATCCTGTCGAAGAGTTGATGCGCGCCGGTGGATCCATCATCCTCAACATCTCCGCTTCGCCTTACTACCGGGGAAAGCGGGAACTGCGCCACCGGATGCTGGCTGCCATTGCTACCCGACACCAGGCTCCTGTGGTCATGGTCAACCAGGTCGGTGGCAATGACAGCCTGGTGTTTGATGGAGCCAGTTTTGCGCTTGGGCCCGATGGCTCAGTCGTCGCCCAGGCGCGCTCCTTTGAAGAAGACCTGGTGTACTTCGACAGCGCAACGCTCACCGGCGACCGGCGGCCGGTCGATCCCAACGAGGACGCGGCTGTTTATCAGGCCCTCGTCTTAGGCACCCGGGACTATGTGCGCAAGTGCGGATTCTCGAAAGTTTTGGTGGGACTCAGTGGAGGCGTTGATTCCGCGCTCGTAGCTGCCATTGCTGTGGACGCACTGGGCAAAGAGAATGTGACCACCATAGGAATGCCCAGCCAGTATTCCTCCACAGGTTCTATCGAAGACGCGCGCGCACTGGCGGCGAATCTTGGAATTTGCTACAAGACCATCGCTATCCACGAGCTCTTTCAGCAGTACACCCAAGCGCTCGAGCCTCTCTTTGCCGGCCGCAAGCCCGACATCACTGAGGAAAATATTCAGTCGCGTATCCGGGGAAATCTTTTAATGGCGCTTTCCAATAAATTCAACGCGCTGGTGCTCACGACCGGCAACAAGTCTGAGATGGCTGTCGGCTATTGCACGCTCTACGGCGATATGGTGGGCGCGCTGGCGGTAATCGGCGACGTAGTGAAGACGGAGGTCTATCAGCTTTGCAATTACGTGAACCGTGACCGAGTGGTGATTCCAACACCCATCCTGGAGAAACCGCCTTCCGCGGAGCTTCGTCCGGGGCAGAAGGATACAGACTCGCTGCCGCCATACGAGGTGCTCGATCCCATTTTGCAGGCTTATGTTGAGCGATATGAGACTCCGGAACAGATTGCGGCCAAATACCATTTTGACCTCGCAACCGTCAGTCATGTTGTCAAGCTGGTGGAGCGTAGTGAGTACAAGCGGCAGCAGGCAGCGCCGGTGCTCAAGGTCACCAGCAAATCTTTTGGCATGGGGCGCCGTTTTCCCATCGCCGTAAAAGTTCAAGTATAAGTGCTTTAATCAACGAGAGAGGAATTGAATGCACCTTCGCACAACCCTTTGTTTTATTGTTCTGGCGGCCGCCAGCGCGGCGTCGTCTATCGCTCAGAACCCCGCCCCGGAGGCTCCTTCCGCCCCACAGCCACCGGCGGCTTCTTCGGCGCAGGCCGCGCCATCCGCAGCAGCTCCTGCAGCACCGCAGCCATTCCCACCGGTCGACCCGGCAAATTTTACGGCGACGAGTCCCACCAAGACGACAGTCGAAGAATTTCTCAACGCATTCTGGGGCTACGACAACACGCGCGTGTGGCAGATCCAGGCGATTCTGCCGACCCCGGCAGCAGGCGTGAGTCGAGTACTGATACTGGTGAAGCCGACCACTCCCGGCCCTAAGGACCAGACCGCGCAGCTTTCCTTTTTCACCTTGCCTGATGGCAAGTTCCTGGTCGCCGATACTCTGCTTCCATTCGGCGCGAAGCCTTTCCAGAACTATCGTGAGATTCTGCAGTCGGGGGCGACCGGACCTTCCAAGGGCGGGGCTTCCAAAGCCATCGAGTTGGTCGAGTTTTCCGATTTTGAATGTCCGCACTGCAAGGACGCACAGCCGATCGTAGCCAAGTTGCTGGCCGACTATCCCACTGCTCATTTTGTTTATCAGGATTTTCCTTTGACGCAAATTCATAGCGAGGCGCAGAAGGCATCCGCACACGGATACTGTGTCACCAAGGCCGGCGGGAATGATGCGTTCTTCAAGTTTTCCGATGCGCTGTTCGCTAACCAGGCAGGACTCACGCCGACTACGTCGGACGATACGCTGAAGGATGCCGAGACCAAAGCGGGACAGGATCCGGCGAAGATTGCTGCCTGCGCTGTAACTCCAGCGGCCAAGGAGGCGATTGATACCTCGCGCGCGCTGGGAGAACGCGTGGGCGTAAACCAAACTCCGACGATTTTTGTGAACGGCCGCGCCTTGCCGCTCACTGGAATCCCCTACGAGACGCTGCAGAAGATCATCGAGTTCCAGGCCAAGCTGGACGGTGTGCCACTTCCGCCTGCACCACCGGCTCCGGCCTCTAAGCCCGCTCCCTCGCTGAAGTAGTGTGGCGGCTGAGACAGAATATACGCGGCGCGTCGCTGAGTTATCGGCGCGCCGCTTTGTGCTTCAATCGCGAGAAAGGCTTGCCGGGTATTCCCAACTCGGGTTAGCTGCCTTTTGTTTGGTCTGGATTCTGTTCCGGCTCCGGCACCTCAGTAAGACCGATCTACTGCTGCTGATCCCCATCGCAGTTTTTGTGGCGCTGGCCATTCTTCATGGCCGTCTCATTCGCGAGGTCGCCAGTTGCTCTCGCGCGATCAGGTTTTATGAGCAAGGGCTGGCGCGGCTCGACGGTAGCTGGGCAGGAAAAGGTGCTCCCGGCGAACATTTCCTTGAGCCGGCGCATCCCTACGCGCGGGACCTGGATCTTTTCGGGCGAGCCTCGCTGTTTGAACTGCTGTGCACCGCACGTACCCGTGCAGGTGAGGAAACCCTCGCCCAGTGGCTGCTGGTTCCCGCAACACCGGGGACCGTCCGAGAGCGGCAGGCAGCAGCTGTTGAGTTAAGCGACCGGTTGGGGTTTCGCGAACGCCTTGCTACTTTGGGAAAAGATGTAGCGCTCGGAGTTCGCCCCAAAGAGCTCGTTGCCTGGGGAGAAGCGGCGCCACTCTTCCCATCTGGAATATTCCGTCTCGTCATCCCGGTGCTCGCGTCTCTTTGGGCCCTCAGCCTGCGCGGGTGGCAGTTTTGGGGTGGATGGGAGTTGCTCGTGCTGGTCGTGACCCTGGTCAACCTGGGGATTTCCTATCGCTTTAGAACGCACCTCGGCCATGCGGCTCATGCAGCCGAGGAGGCCGGGCGCGACCTGAATCTCCTCTCCCAGGTGTTAGCCGCATTTGAGCGCGAGCCCTTTACCAGCCCCAGACTGCTGCAACTGCAGGCTCGGCTCAATCAGTCTGGAGTCTTCGCCTCGCGGGCTATTGCCAAGCTCAATTGGAGAGTGGAGTATCTCGAATCGGCGCATAACCTTTTCGTGCGCATCTTCGATCCAGTGGTTTTTTATCGACTGCAATTTGTTCTTGCAGCAGAGAGCTGGCGCAGGCGTTTTGGACCATCGCTTCGGGTCTGGCTGGACACAGTGGGCGAACTGGAAGTACTGGCCGCGCTGGGAGGCTATACCTACGAGCATCCGGCCGACGTGTTTCCGGAATTTGTCGAAAGCACACCCTGCTTCGAAGCTCAGGGACTGGCTCATCCCTTGCTTCCGCAAAACCGCGCAATCGCGAACGATCTCAGGCTGGGACCCGATCTTCAGCTCATCATGGTGAGCGGTCCGAACATGGCAGGGAAGAGCACCTTTCTGCGTGGTCTCGGCGTGAACGCAGTCCTGGCGCAGTGCGGTGCGCCGGTGCGTGCGGCCTCTCTTAAGCTTTCGCCTTTACAGGTGACGGCCTCGATCTGCGTCCTCGATTCTCTCGAAGGCGGCATCTCCCGCTTCTATGCCGAGATTCGTCGATTGAAGCAAATCATGGATCTTACCAACGGCGCCATTCCGGTTCTTTTTCTGCTGGACGAGTTGCTCTCCGGAACCAATTCGCATGATCGCTTGATCGGAACCCGATCGTTCGTTACCAAGCTGGTGGAGCGAGGCGCGGTCGGCCTGGTGAGCACGCACGACCTGGCGCTGACGGCCATCCCGCAGGAAATCGGAGCGCGGGCAAGCAACGGTCACTTCAAGGATCACATCAAGGATGGGCAATTGTACTTTGATTACAGGCTATATCCGGGCATCGTCCAAACCAGCAATGCGCTCGTCCTGATGCGTTCTATCGGTCTTGAGGTGTGACTAGCTAGCGGGCGCGAGCTTGAGCAGGCCTTCGGTGGTGATCCGCGCCGTCCAGATGGGATGAGTGCGACGGTCATTCAGGCCCCGGGCCGATAGCCTGACCTCATCAAAGCCCGAGTTGCACATATAGTCCTCTACGTCAGGCGAGGTGAGGTAATCCTCCACAATCGAGCTTATGCGATCTGCATACGCCGGGTCGGCCGGCCAGACTGCAGGAAATTGCAGGGACAGGATATTGGCGTGGTCGCCCATCAGGTCCACTGCCACCTTACTCGGATGGAAAGCCGCCGCCAGTTCATCGGCTTTCTTAAGTCGCGCCTGCACCGCGGTCGCCCGCTGGTCCCTCGGCCGTAGAAGCATGAACGAATAACAACTTTGGCTGGCCGTAGGCTGGAGGATTTCCTGGGTAGGACGCTGGTGTTCTTCCGTTCCAGCCGCATGCGCCACAGGTAACGAGAGGTGCTCCCGTCGGCAAGCAGTCAACGTCAACAGCAGCGTAGTGAGAATCAGGAGTTTGCCCGCCATTTTGGCCTCTGAAAAATCCCTTGGCTGTGTCTGGCCAATAGAATGCACCTTTCCTCGGGATAAGTTCAAGCTGGAAGCAAAGAATTTGGTTATCTCACCTTTGTAACAATCTCATTTTGTGGCGAATAAGCCGGATAGTTCACCAGCTGGTTCAGGCGTGGTGGGGCAGGGGAATGACAGGGCCCCGAAGCTCGTTGTGCCGCCTGCGGATCAAGTGCGGGGTAATAAGAATCGCGAGGTTGCTTACGTCATATTCCTTGGTTGTGGTGCTTAGCGCTGTAAACCCGGGCAGTTCGGTTAGGCCTGGGGTGCCGCTCACGGCGTTCGACTCCTGTCGGGAAAGGTTCCCCACCACTAGCGCGCTGGCTCCGCTGACCAAATGAATATCAGCCGTATAGCTGCGATTGGTAAGCACGGGCAGGCCGTTGAGGCTGGCGCCTTGCAGGGCCTGAATTTTCAGGTCGAGCTTTAGCACCACGTCGTCGTTACGCTCGATCCTGGGGGTGACTTTGAACGTCAATCCGAGATCTTCATATTGCACCTGGGGAATGGGGGGGATGCTGGAAAGGCTGCTCGCGCTGAGGCCCAGACCGCTCAACACGCTGGATAGCCCGGCGCTGGTGATACCCGGAATATTTACCGATGAGGGAGTAATGCTCGAATAACTGGAGGTTGTGATCGGGTAGCGGGTACCGCTACGAACGGTTCCCTCCGCCTGGTCGTCGAGGCGGATCTGGATCTGGTTGAGGGAGCGTGTATCGGCCGCATTGAAATTGAGGTTTCCGTTAATGCCGTTGCTGGTGAGCCCGGTCAGGGTGAGGCCGCCACCGAAGGTGGCGAAGGGCTGGGTGAGAATAGAGCTGCTCACCTCTCCCGATGCGATCAGAATGGCGGCGATAGCGGCTAAGTCCCCCGCTTGGGCCAGGCCGCTCGAAATAATCTGCTGCACCAGGCTGGAGTTCTGCGAGATGACACTGTTCAGTTCCGTGGAGACGTTGAAAACGGTGGTGGTTTGCGGTAGCTGGATCCCATAGACGGTCGTTTTGGTGTTCTCTACCTCGTAAATTTTTACATCCAGCAGCACCTCGCTTTTGCCATCCAGCAGATCGGCGAGGGTCTCGTTGAGGGCTCGCAAATTAGCCACCGGAGCACGTACCGTCAGGGTACCCAATTCCGGTTGAGCTGCGGTTTGCTGGACCCCGAGAACGTTCCGGGCCAGATTGCTCATGTCACTGAACTCGGCGGCGGTGAGGCCGGGGAGACGAAGAGTCTCGAGTGCCAGGCGGTCGTATTTGTCGTGATTCTCTTTGCTTTCTTTGGCCACCAGAACGCGGACGGGATCGAGCGGCACCATGAAGGAATTGGTGGAAAGGTTTAACAGGTGTGCGGCCTGGGTGAAGTTCACGTCGTCGACGTCGAAGCGGATGGTTTTGGTAGCCAGGGAACCGTCGTCCACCATTTTAAGTCCGTAGGCTTCGACCACTCGCCGCACCACGTCCTGCTCAGTACTGCGGAAGTGGAAGCTTTGTAATCCCGGCTTCGGCGCGAGATCAATGGGCGGAGCCAGGGTAGCGAGGACGCTGTCGGAGGGTTCCTGGTTGATATTGGCCAGAGCGTCGATATGCTGGGCAACTTCCGGGTTTTTCGGGTCCATCTCCAGGGCTTGCGCGAGCTTGGCTCGGGCTACCTCGGGGTGGCCTGTGATTCGTTCCTTGTCGGCATCCTGGATAAGTTTGGTGACCATGTGCTGACGTGCGATCTGCCAGTCGAGTGCGTAATCGTGGTTAGAAGGGTCGGCTTTGGAAGCTTTGGCGAAGGCCTTTTCGGCAGCGTCCACGTCACCTTTTTCTACGGCGCGCACACCTTGCACGTAGAACTTCTGCGCTGCCCGCTCCTGCGAAGATTGCTGGGCGCTCATGCAGAGGGGCGTAAGCGCACAGAACGCGGCAAGCAGGTGGATTAGGCGCATAAGGTTATCCTAGGCGGCTGGTCAATCATGGGCAAGTTACCGGGCACCCACTTGTGCATCGGAACCGGACACCTTGGCGAAAACTCATTTGTGGTGCGCGAGAACCTAATGATCGGGTGCCCCATCCTTCGCGCTCTTTGCGAAGGGTGGGATAAGCAGAATTTGCGGGGGAAGGGGCTCGGGTGTAGAGCAGTGGCATCCCACTCTTCGCAAAGAGCGCGAAGGATGGGGCACCCGATCCATTGGTTCTCCTGGATCAAGTTCGGGGAATCCACGAACTTCACTGGAAATCCGAGATATGGGGGGCACCCACGTTCGTGGTCGGGGACATCGCCCTCATGCTGAGATCGAGAGTAGGGCATCCAGTGTCGAGACGCAGACTTCTGGCTCGTGCTGGAGTAATTCGTCGTAGGAATACACTCCGGTGGCCACGGCGATGGTGGGAATCCCGTTGGCCCTGGCTGCTGTGATATCCGAAGGCGTGTCGCCAACGACACATAGTTTGACGTCGGGCCCGGCAAGCTTCTGAGCATTGGCGATCAGGTTGGAACGCACAGCATGCCGGTCACTGAAGCCGCCGAAAGTAAAGTAATCACGCAGTCCCGCGATCTCGATCTTCAACCAGCCGATCTGCTCCAGGTTGCCAGTAGCAACCCCAAGAACCTTGTCCCTTCCCTTGAGGTAGTCCAACAGAGACAAGACGCCAGGCATCACGGTTACGCTCATGTGCCGCCGGCGTTCCATAACGGTCTGCCGCATGCGCACCAGGATTTCTTCCATGCGCGGCTGCCAAATCTCGTCGGCGATGGCGGCCTGGCGAAAAGCATCGCGCAGGATTCCCGTATCAGTGCTGCCGTGCACGGGCACGCCGGCAATCGAGAGAGGATATCCCATGACGAATTCCACGCTGGAAGAGAAAGCGTCGGTGTGTACGCCGCCCTGGGCGTGCAGGAGAGTGCCGTCAATGTCGAAGAGATAGCCATCGCAGTCGTCCCAACAAAATCCGTCGCGGACGGCGACGAGGCTTTCGGCCACTAGTTGCGCACCGTTTGTTTGTTCTCAAAAGCCGGACGCTCGGCGCGCGGTGGACGCTTGAGGCCATTGCGAATTTGTTCCGGGTCGAGTTTCAATTCCGCGATGGTACGGCGAAGCGTGTTGCGGTGCATGCTCAGTTCGCGAGCTGCCTTGCACTGGTTTCCCCTGTGATGCGACAACACTTCGAGGATGAAGCGTCGTTTGAACTCGCGCACAGCCTCGTCATAATGAATGCCGCCGGCGTGCATCTGCGTCACAAGACTATCCAGCTCACGTTTCACGAAAACCTCTTTCCTTTTCCTACCCGCTAGACCGTCGGGTTTGTGTTTGCCTGGTAATGAATTTCTGAACTCGGTTTCAACCAGCTGGGTTGAGCGAGGCGAAGCGCTTCTAACCCTTGACGGATTTCCTGCCCGAGATCCACTGGAACAACGTGTGAGCCGCCATGGGCGGCGGTTAAAAAAACCGGAGCCAGCCGCGAGCTGACCAACCAATCCTGCCGCGGCAAAAATGCCACCATGCCCATCAGGACCAGGGTGACCACGATACAACCCTCAACCAGCCCGACGACTGCTCCCAGCAGTCGATCTACAATACCCAAGCCGACACCGCGAAACAAGCCGCGAAGCAAACGACCCGCGAGACCCGCCACGATCATCACCAACAGCGCGATCAACAGGAAGGCAATCAAATTCGCGACCTCCCGGTTCTGAATGACGCGCTGAACCCACGGTGACACTCCTCCATAGTTTGCCGCCGCGATGAAAAGCCCAACGACGCTGCCGGCAAGGGAAAAGACTTCTACAAAAAAGCCCTTGACGAAAGCAGAGCCCACAAAAACCAAGAGAACAATAACGATCAGCAGGTCGGCCAGGTTCATTCTTGTTCCCTAAATTGCCGGGCCGGTAAGCAACTGGAGCGCCTGCTCATATTTTTCCTGCGTCTGGCGAACCACACCGGCGGGAAGCTCCGGTGCGGGTGGCTGTTTATTCCAACCCACGGTCTCCAGATAGTCGCGTACAAACTGTTTGTCGAAGGACGGCTGCGCTGCTCCCGGATGATAGCCTTCGCTGGGCCAGTAGCGCGAGGAGTCGGGAGTCAGCACCTCATCGGCCAGCACGATTCCCTTGGCAGTGAGTCCAAACTCAAACTTGGTGTCGGCGAGAATGAGGCCGCGCCTGGCTGCGTGATCGGCTGCCTTGGCGTAAATCGCAAGGCTCAGCCGGCGCAATTCCTCTGCGTGGCCGCCGCCAACGCGGGCCACCATCTGGTCGAAAGAAATATTTTCGTCGTGTTCGCCGCTCATGCTCTTGGTCGCCGGAGTAAAAATCGGTTCCGGCAGGCGCTCCGATTCACGCAGGCCGGGCGGCAGAGGGATGCCGCAAATCTGTCCGGTCCGAGTGTAGTCCTTCCAGCCTGAACCGGAAAGATATCCGCGCACCACACACTCGGCGGAAAACATGCGGGCGCGATTGACGAGCATCGACCGGCCACGCAGTTCCTCTTCGTAGGGTTTAAGCTGCGCCGGATACTCTTTCACATCCGCGGTAACCAGGTGGTTGGGAACGATGTCAGCGAGATAATGGAACCAGAAGAGAGAAATTTGCGTGAGGACGCGGCCCTTGCCCGGTATCCCGGTAGCCAGCACATGATCGAAGGCGGAGATGCGATCGGTCGCTACCAGCAGCAGCAGATCGCCGACTGCGTAAAGATCGCGCACCTTACCACGCGTATATAGTTCGAGATCTTCGAATTCGGTGGCGATGAGCGTCGGCAAAGGTGGTGCCTCGGGAGAGGGATGACTTTCCGATTGTCCGAGGTGGCGACAGCTTTGTCAACGCAGTAAAAACTCGAAGCGGCTGCGTTACCGCGAGAGATTCGCAGACTGTACCTTTGATTGTCGAACTGCTGCCGACGGATGATTACTTTTGGACAGTGCTAGTTACGCCATCGCCAACTTGCGTTCCTGCACCCGCTCCCGCGTACGGCCATGGTTCGGTTCGTCATGAGCGAGCCGTACAGAGACCAGCTTGGAAACTCCGGGCTCTTGCATGGTTACTCCATAGATCAAGTCCGCAGCGGTCATCATCCGTTTGGAGTGAGTTACCAGCAGGAACTGCGTTTCGCTGCTCATTCCCTTAAGCATTTCCGCCAATCTGCCTACGTTGGTTTCGTCCAGAGGCGCGTCGACTTCGTCCAGCACGCAGAAGGGGCTGGGGGCATGTTTGAAAATGCCAACCAGCAGCGAGAGCGCAGTGAGAGCCTTTTCACCACCAGAGAGCAGCAAGACATTTTGCAGCTTCTTGCCCGGAGGCGAGGCCACGATGTCGATGCCGCTTTCTGCGGTGTTCTCTTCATCGGTCAAGCGCATAAAGGCTTGTCCACCGCCGAACAGACTGGTGAAGGTGGTGGAGAAGTTCTCGTTGATCGCGGCAAAGGCTTCATCGAACTTCTGCCGGGTAATCTGATCGATTTCGCGGATGGTCGATTGCGTGTTTTCAATGGCGTCCATCAGGTCTTTGCGCTGGGTTTCAAGGAAGCCGTGGCGATCCGCTGTCTCCTGGTACTCTTCGAGCGCCATCATGTTGACCGGGCCCATGGCTTCGAGCTTCTGCTTCAGCCCGCGGCATGCTTCCTCTTCTTCCGCCAGCGGGTCACCCTCGAGGCGGGCCAACTCTTCCTGACGCAGTGTGCCGGCTTCGATTCCCAGATCGCTGACGCACGCCGCTTCCATGTACTCGAGTTCCACTGCCAACTTGGCTGACTGCGAGCTGCGCGTGCTGCGCGCCTCGCGGAAGGCATCCATCTCGGATCGTAGAGCCTTCAGATTGTGTTCCAGCTCTTTCAATTGCTCACGCAGCACCCTGGCTTCTTCGGTGGATTGGGCCGCTTCTTCCAGAGCGCTTCTGCGTTCTTCGGTAAGGCGCTCGCGATCGACCGCCAATTGCTCGTTCTCGCGGCTGCGCTGTTGTTCTTCGGCGGTGGCCGAAGCCAGCTGCTGTTCCAGCTGGTTCACCCGCCGCTCGAGGTCGCCATACATGCGATCGATGCGAGCAAACGCCGCTTCTGCGCCACGGCTGCGTTCTTCCAACCCCGCCAGGGTCGCGGAAACACTGGCGGCCTGCTCCTGCGCTTCTTCGCGCTGGCGGCGCAAGTCTTCCATGCTCTGCTGCAGCTGGTTCAGCTTGCCTTCAGCCGTTGCATGTTCGCCTTCCAGGCGCGCTACCTCTTCGCGTTGTGTTTCGATCGCCGCCTGGCGAACATTGCGCAAGTCTTTGTTACGCTCGCTCTGCACCATCCAGTCGTTGAGGCGCCGTTCCAACCGGGCCACTTCGGCGTCCATCTGACGCAGCGCCGCGCTCTGGTTTGCGCTTTCCCGTTCTGCATTGCGCCGCTCTTCACTGAGCCGCTCCGTCTGGGCTGCCAGCTCGCTCAACAAACGGGCCAGGGAAGCGGCGGTGATTTCCGCCCGGCCCAGCTCGGCTTCGACCGAGTCCAGCCGTTTTTGGGTTTCCCGCAACTCGCCCTTCAGCGCCAGCGGACCCTCCGCTCTGGGCTTGCCCCCGGTGACGGTGACGTTGTGAAAACACTCACCCGACGGCGCAAGGAAGAAGGCGTTGGGGTTTTCCAGAGCCAGGCTCTTTGCCGACTCTGCATCGGGAGTGACAAATCCATCGCGCAGCTTAGGCAGAATCACTTCGAGCGATCGGCCAAAGCCATCGAGCACGCGGATGCAGTCTTTGAGCCTTTTTACCCCTACGCTGTTGTGTTCGGCGTCCAGCGAATCACCGGCAAAGGAAAACTTGGCCTGGGAATCGTCGGGATGGACCAGGAACGTTGCCCGCCCATCGACGTCGCTCTTCAGCAGCCGCATGCCTTCGTGTGCCGCGTCCCAGCTGTGGACCACAATGTAGTTCAGCTCATCACGCAGAAAAGAATCAACCACTGTTTCGTATTCGCCGTTTACTTCCAGGAAGTCCGCCAGCGTGCCTACCGGAGCCAGTCCGCCGCCCAGCGAGTTGGACTTGAGCAGCTTGCGCACGGTGTCAGTGGAATAGCTGTGCTCACGAATAAGCGACTGGAGCGAGTTGCGACGGCCCGTCAGGGTGGCCATCTCGGCGCGTAAGCGGTCGCCCTCGAGTTTGGTTGCGCTTTCTTCACTCCGCCGGGTCTCGGTTTCCGCACGCAGGGCGGTCATTTCTGATTCCAGCCGCTGTAGCTGCTCGGTGACGGACTCAAACTTGAGCGAAGCCTGTCCTCGTTCCTGGCCCAATGATGCCAGCTCATTGCTGGCGGCGCTAATCTCCCCTGACAGCCGCTCCGCATCCTGCTCAAGCGCGGCCAACGATTCTTCCGCGTGCATGGTCTGGTTGCGCGCATGCCCGGCCTGGGTGAGCAATTGCATGGCGTAGCGGCGTGCCGCTTCGAGCTGCTGTTCAGCCCCGTTCACTGCTTCAGCCGCTTCGCGTGCCTGCGACTGGCGCAGCTTTGACTCTTCACGGACGCCGGCTGCCTCAGCTGCGGCGGTCTCGAGAAAACTGCGATGTGAGTCGCGCTCGACGACTAATCCCTGCAAGTGCAGTCGCGCCTGCTCCAGTTCGGCCGAACCGGCGGCTGCGCGCGTCTTCAATTCGGCGATGCGTTCCTGGTTGGATATTTCTCGTGTCGTCGCGCGCTCCAGGTCTACGGAGGCCTGGTTGGCTCGGGCGTTGGCGTTCTTCGCGGTCGAGTCCAGCTCATAGCCGCGCGCCATTCCGGTGGAGTACTCAGCCTCGAGTCCATCCACCTGCCCAGCGCCTTGCTCGATCTTTGCCGCCAACTCAGCGATCTCAACTGTCAGCGCGGCCTGCTCGCTATCCATCTGCGTAATTCGACTGGCCAGGACCACTCGTAAGCGGGCCCGCATCTCGTCCCGGAGTGCGGCGTAGCGTTCGGCTTTGGCTGCCTGGCGCTTGAGTGAACCCATTTGCCGGGTGACTTCTTCGAAGATATCGTCGACTCGCGCCAGGTTCTGTTTCGCCTGTTCCAGGCGAAGCTCGGAAAGACGCTTCCTGGTTTTGAAGCGTGTGATTCCGGCCGCCTCTTCGATAATGGCGCGCCGGTCATGTGGCTTGGAGCTAAGCAATTGCCCGATGCGCTCCTGCTCGATGATCGCGTAGGACTCCGGCCCAAGCCCGGTGCCCATGAAGATGTCCTGGATATCGCGCAAGCGGCAAAGTTTGCCGTTGAGCAGGTATTCGCTTTCGCCGGTGCGGAATAGACGCCGGGTGACAATGATCTCGCCTTGGCGCGCGGCCCGCTGGAAGCGGCGGCGGCGGATCTTCAATGTCACAGGGTTTTCTGCCGACTGTAGGGCAACTTCGGTCTTTGCCTGCTCTTCTGCCGCGGGGACCACCCCTCCGGCGACAGATCCTTCTACGACTGCACCCTCTATGACAGTGCCGGGCTGGGCCTCGGCGATGATCTCTTCTGTCTCCGACGCCCGCTCCGCCCGTATCTGCTCTTCGTCCCAGTCGACCTTTTCGAGTCCAGTAGCCTCGACGGCTTCCTGTCCTTCCAGAAGTGGGCCGTCGGTATAGGCCTCGGGATCGATGAGCGAGAGGGAAACTTCGGCCATGCCCAGAGATTTACGCTCCCGGGTTCCGGCAAAGATGACGTCTTCCATCTTGGCGCCGCGCAGAGACTTGGCCGACTGTTCGCCCAAAACCCAGCTCACCGCATCGAGAATGTTCGATTTGCCACAGCCATTGGGACCCACCACTACGGCGATTCCCTGGCCGGGCAGAGTCACCTCCGTGCGATCGCAGAACGACTTGAACCCCAGCATCTGGATCTTTTTAAGCTTCAGCATGGACGTGTTCCTTTGGCCTTAGAAAAGACTCTAGCGGGGGAGTTGCCCGGAAGCAACATGGGCACCCCAACATGTTGTGGATAAACCGTACACAACCCAACGAGTAGGCCTTCTTGGTGCTTCGATGTCACGGAATATGGCGATCTTCTCTTAAATAGACACACTTTAGAGGCTAGACCTGCCCCGGAAACGTTACAAGTAACGTTCGGGGCACATGGGCTAACCCTTCAATTGAGTATCACCAGTCTAAGCACCTGATTTATAAAGAGTAGTTATCCGGGCAAGCAGCCGCCGGTTCCTCCACTACGCTTCGCTCCGGATGACAATCCAGACGGAGAGCGCTTAGCATCCTCGATCATTATCCCGCATGGCTCACGGCTTGACGGTGGGCCGCAGCAGAATTTCGCTGACGAAGGAGGTGCCAGACTGGGTCACCAGCATGGCCACCACCTTGGCCACGTCGTCCGGCTGGATCATCCGATTGCGGTTCTTGGTACTATTTGCGTCTCCGAAATATGTGTTGACCGATCCCGGCGCGATGACCGAAGCGCGCACGTTGTATTGCCGTAGCTCTTCCGCCACCGAATACGTCAAACCATTGAGTCCCCATTTAGAGGCGGAATAGGCCGCGCCCCCGGGCAGGGCGTTCTTTCCTGCAAGCGAGGAAATGTTGATGATATGGCCAGAATTGGCTGCGATCATCAGTGGAGCTAAAGAACGGATCATGAGGTAGGGCCCGCGCAAATTGGTATGCATCATCTTGTCCCACTCGTCGACGGGCAGTTCGATGAGTGGTTTCCGCAATACCCCGATCCCGGCGTTATTGACCAAAATGTCACATCGGCCGTGTTCCTTTTGAACCCTTTCGCCGAGTGCTGCTACGGCCCTTTCGTCGGTCAGGTCGCAGGGCATTACAAAGGCCTTTCCGCCTTGCTGTTCGATCTCTGCTCTTACCTTCGCCAATCGAGGCTGATCGCGGGCCGTGAGCAATACGGCTGCTCCCATGCGTGCGAGGCGGAGCGCGATGGCCTCACCAATTCCGCGCGCTGCCCCTGTCACCAACGCAACTTGGTCAGTCAGTGGAGCGAGCGAATCAAGCGTATTTTGATCTTTTGTTATTGCGCTTTGGTCCACGCCCATTCGTTTACCTTGTCAGAAGCGATAACCGTTTCTATAATCCATCCACAGCTGATCGGAAAGACTCTTAGTTTTTCCCAATGGCAATCTGAACCATCGGGGCGAAGGATCAAAGCGTTTAGCGTAGACATGAGTTTCCGGCTAGCATCCCATCGAATGAAAATGATTTCTGATGTCTGTATTTACCTGATTCCCGCATCTCTTAGGAGCGTTGCATGAAGAAGTTCGTCCTTGCTTCCTTGTTGGCCTTGGCCACTATCCTTCCGGTCAGCGTTCCTATGGTCTACGGCCAAGGTACCCAGCCCGGTCAGCTCACCATCAAAGATCCCAACGAGTACAAAGACTACACCGATGCTATTGGGCAATCCACACCCGCTGCAAAGGCTGCGGCGATTGAGACCTTCCTGACCAAATACCCCAACTCCGTGGTCAAAGTCGGCCTGCTTGAAGCACTGATGGCCACCTATCAGCAGTCTGGTGACCAGGCCAAGACGCTCGGCACTGCCGACCGCTTGCTGGCGGTAGACCCGGGCAATCTCCGCGGCCTCTTTATCGAGGTCTATCTTGAAGGGACCCAGGCCTCTGCCAAGACCAGCCCGGCCGAGGCGCAGCCTATTCTCGATAAGGCTGCCGCTCAGGCACAAACTGGTTTATCGGCTACCAAGCCGGCTGACATGGCGCAAGCTGACTTCGACAAACTGAAGAGCGCCACGACGCCCATCTTTTATGGCGCAATTGCCAAAGACGACGAAAACAAGAAGGATTTTGCCGGCGCCATCGCCTCCTTCACCAACGAGCTGAAGGCCTATCCTGACCAGGCGTCCACGCAATCCGGTCCCGGGCTCAATGACACGTATCTGTTGGGGCAAGCCTACGCGCA
This sequence comes from uncultured Acidobacteriaceae bacterium, assembly GCA_964609355.1. Lineage (GTDB taxonomy): Bacteria > Acidobacteriota > Terriglobia > Terriglobales > Acidobacteriaceae > PALSA-350. The sequence continues at coordinate 29,653 of CAZSUK010000173.1, forward strand.
GCAGACCCCGCCAGACACCAAGAACGCGGCCTGGTTCCTGACCCGGGCCGCGCAGTTTGCTCCGGCGCAAGCCAAGCCGCAGATCGAAAAGGCGGCTGAGTATTTCTACAACAAGTACCACGGCAGCATGGACGGCTACCCAGCGGTCCAGACTCTGGCCGCTGCGAATCTCTTTCCGCCAGCCGAATATAACCCCACGCCGGCTCCGCCGCCGCCTTCGCCTGCCGACCTTGCGGCTCAGACAGTTGCCTCCACTCCTGATCTGAAATCGCTTAGCCTTGCCGACAAGGAGTTCATCCTTTTCAACGGCAAGCCTGAGGATGCGCAGAAGGTTTGGGACGTGATGAAGGGACAACGGGTCGAGGTGCCGGGCATGGTCATCTCGGCGACGCCTGATTCCGTTCAGCTGGCGGTCACGGAAGATAACAAGCAGAGCAAGAAGGCGGACTTCACAATCAATATGAAGACCCCGCTCAAGAGCGTTCCTGCCATCGGAGCGACTGCTACCTACGACGCTACATTTGATTCGTATGTGGCCAACCCGCCGATGATCACGCTAATCGGCGGCGAACCACCGGCTAAGGCGGCTCCGGCACATCGTCGCGCACACTAAACCTGGAAGACTGAAAAGGGCAGCCCCGAAACGGGCTGCCCTTTTTTGCTCCATCGGAAGATGCCGAATGACTTGAATGGCGTGGAAGAACCATGAGTGGGGACCAGGGCCACCCACTTGGTGACTTAGTGTCTGATTGGGTTTTATTTTCTTTAGCCTCCAGACTGACGTGTCAAGCTAAGCTCATCCCCAGTTCGGTCCGCCAACTGCGTGGTAGAGTGGGGAAGTTGATGCCGCCCATTGCCCCCATGTTCCGGCCTCTGCTGCTCATCGGCGTTGCCTTGCAAGCCGTCTTCGCATCTGCCCAGGCACCCAGGCAGGACCTGTTTCCCGGGGTTACAGCAACCAGGACCGACACGCCCTTTCCCGGGGTTGTACCGGTTCCCATGGGTACCACGGCACTCGCTGCTCAACCAACCGTCCTTGCGCTCGAACATCTCGACCCCACGCAAATGAGCAGTGCGGATTACGAAGTTGTCTCCAACCTGAGCGCCGAGTTGTCCAAGCAGGCCGCGCTGGCAAATTTCGACATCAGCAAGCCCGCCTGGCATTTCCAGCAAATCCTATGCCCGGCGTTCCCGGATTATGTGTTCCTGGCCTTCAGCCATGGGGCGGATGAGAGCGGCTCCTCCCGCTTCGGAGCCATCCTGCCGCGCAATGATTCCCGCGTGCGTATCATCACCACCTATGCCCACGGTTTACGGCCGTTTCAAGCTTCCTGGAACAGACCAGGCAGCTTTGAAGTATTCAACGGCATGCTACGCGAAGAGCGCGGCAAGACGCCCCTTAGCTATGCGCCGAACTGGTTGATGATCTCGCTGTGCTACGCGGAACTGAACGGATATCCGGTTCAGGTGCTCAAGACAATTCCGCGCCCCGACCTGACGATGGACCTGCTTCGGTTGGATGCGAACCAGCCGCAAATGACGATTGGCCCTGATCAGAGTGCCGAGGTCACGTTCAGTGATGTCTCCCGGCCTACCATCACCACCAACTGGACGCTCCATTTCGACCATAGCGGCCAGATCACTTCTGCCTCCCAAAGCCAGGTGAGACAGCCCTCCACCATCGCGCTGAAGCCTTGAGCAGCCCTCAGGGGACATAAAGCCGCAATTTATAGACCGGAGCGTTCACGCGGGTTTGAAACCGCTCCCCCGGACTAAAGTCCGGGCCTGGTACGGGTCCGATCCGGCTTTTAGCCCCTGCGGCCAAAGCCCACAAGAGAATCTGCCGGATGGGAAAAAACAGCAGCGCCTGAAGCTGTCTTGTTCTCGCCGCTACTCCCCCAGCATGATGCGTTGGATGGAAAACGCTCTCCCGGTTCCTCCGTCACACTCCACCAGCGCAGCGCACATGCGCGGGTCGCCCTTGGCAGCTTCGAATTTCCCCGGCATCCCGGTCAGGAAACGATTAATAATTTGGTCTTTTTCCACCCCAATCACGCTGTCAAAGGGCCCGCTCATCCCCACATCGGTCTGGTAGGCTGTGCCCCCGGGTAGGACACGCTCGTCGGCAGTGGGTACGTGGGTGTGCGTCCCGATTACCGCGGTAACCCTCCCATCCAGGTACCACCCGAGGGCTACTTTCTCTGAAGTAGCCTCAGCATGGAAGTCGACAAAGATGACTTTGGCCTGAATTTTCTTGAGCAGAGAGTCGGCAATGCGGAAGGGATCTTCCTGGCTGGCCATAAAGGTGCGGCCTTGCAGATTGATGACCGCATACGCTTGTCCCGAAGCCAGCTCGCCTTCATAAACCCCGTATCCTGGCGTACCCGCGACGTAGTTAGCAGGGCGCAGCACGCGCCGCGCGCGATCATGGCTGTCGGCAGGAGCAGACTGCATATATTCGATGATTTCCCGTTTGTCCCAGACATGGTTACCGGTAGTCAGGACGTGGGCTCCCTGGTCAAAGAGCTCGTCGGCGATCCCGGGAGTTACCCCAAATCCCCCGGCTGCGTTTTCCGCGTTGACCACTACCAGATCCACCCCGTGCTGCTCGATCAGGGGGGCTAAATGTTCCGAAACGATCCGGCGTCCGGCCTGGCCAAAAACGTCACCAACAAAGAGAATTCGCAAAAAACTGCCTCCAAACAAGGTTCATCGGCAAATGATCCTGCCACGAGTACAAAATGATCATGGTTACCTATTAGTGGAACTGCAACTTTGGAAGTGACTAACGTGCAGTCACATGGCCATGCCGTTTCTGCCTCAGTTATGGTAGCGTTCGAGGATGGCCGTCAACTGTAGATTTGCTACTGGTGTTCATGTGCTGGTTCTGCTCGCATCGGAGCCGGATTCGCTACAAACCTCAACCGACATTGCGGAAAAACTGGATACCAATCCGGTGGTTGTTCGCCGTGTCCTTGCCTCTCTTCAGCAAGCGAAGCTGATTGAGAGCCAGAAGGGGCCTACCGGAGGTTCCAGGCTCCTGAAGTCTCCTAAAGCTATCAATCTGGCAGATGTTTATAAGGCAGTCGAGACTGGGTCGCTGTTCCATACGCCCAATGTTCGCGCTGCTGCGGCTTTGCGAGTCAATGCTTCGCTCGAAAAGATCTTCTCCGGCTCCATCATAGCTCTGCTGGATGAGTTTGAGAAAACGAGCCTTAGCCAGGTACTCAAACGAGTCGGTAAACAGACAACCAGGAAATAGGACCGGGCTAGCTGGGGCCACTCTCCCTATCGCGGGGAGAGGCCGAGGTGGTTTAACTACCCGCTGACTCTCCCGTCTGGGAGCGCAACAGCGGGAATAAGATCACGTCGCGAATGGACTTAGCTCCGGTCAAAACCATGGTTAGCCGGTCAATGCCGATGCCTTCCCCGGCCGTCGGCGGCAAACCATAAGCCAGGGCGCGGACGTAGTCCTCGTCCATCACGTGAGCTTCCGCATCCCCCCGCTCGCGCTCAGACAATTGCTGTTCGAATCGTTTGCGCTGCTCTTCGGGATCGTTCAACTCACTGAAGGCATTTCCCAGCTCGAATCCCCCGATATAGAACTCGAACCGCTCCACCCAATCCGGCTCGTCCGGCTTGTTTTTGGACAGCGGAGACACTGCCACTGGGAAGTCATAGATGATGGTGGGCTGGATGAGGTGGTCCTCGGCCACCGCTTCGAAGATACTGGCAATGGTCTTCCCGGCAGGCTCCCCGGGCTTAAAGTCGAGCGAGATTTTGGCGTCTCGGACCCTGTGGGCCATTTGCTCCACTGCGTGATCTCTTTGAAAGTCCTCGAGCGCCGGCTTCGCTCCGGCAGATTCCGGCCAGAATTCCAGGATCGCCTCGCGCATAGAAAAGCGCCGCCACTGGGACAGATCGATTTCGTGGCCACCGAAGTTGCTGAGGGTGGTCCCGTTCACCTCCTGCGCCACCTGCATGATGAGTTCCTGGGTCAGTTGCATCAGGTCATGGTAGTTGGCATAGGCCTGGTAGAACTCGAGCATGGTGAACTCGGGATTGTGCTGAGTCGAGACACCTTCATTACGGAAGTTGCGGTTGATTTCGTACACGCGATCCAGACCGCCCACCACCAGGCGCTTGAGATAGAGCTCAGGTGCGATGCGCAGGAACAGTGGCAGATCGAGGGCATTATGGTGAGTCCGAAAGGGCCGTGCGGCGGCGCCTCCCGCGATGGGCTGCATCATGGGTGTTTCCACTTCGATGTAGCCGCGCTCATCGAAGAAAGATCGTATGGCCTTGAGCACCTGGGCCCGTTTGACGAAAACGGCGCGCACGTCGGTATTCATGAACAGGTCGACGTAACGCTGCCGGTAGCGCAGTTCCACGTCGGCCAGACCGTGGTACTTTTCCGGGAGCGCGAGCATGGCCTTGGCCAGGAAAGTGATCTTTTCCACGTGGATGGTCAGCTCCCCGGTACGGGTGCGGAAGACGTATCCGGAGACCCCGATATGGTCGCCCAGATCGAGCAGCTTATAGAGCTGAAAACCCTGCTCTCCTACGGCATCCAGGCGAACGTAGATCTGTAAGCGGTCGCCGCCCTGTTGCAGTTGGGCAAAACCAGCCTTGCCCTGAGCCCGAATCGCCATGATGCGTCCAGCGACAGTGACGATCGTTCGCTGTGCGTCCAGGGTCTCCGGGGGGACTTCTTCGAACTGCCGGCGCACTTCTGCCAGTGTGTGTGTGGTGAGAAATTGGTTGGGATACGTTTGCTGGCCGAGCGCGGAAATCTGGCGCAGCTTGTCTTGACGGAGCGCAAAGAGGTTGCGCTCGAATTCCGACTCAAACAATGGGTGCCTCTCCCACGTATTATAACTGCCGGGGATATGATCCAGAGCCATGGCTAAAGCCGATCCGCAAGCGGGCAAAGGGAAGGACGGAGCGCTCCAGGGCCTGGTCCGTGTGGAAAGCCTCATTCAGCTTGGCCTGTTGTTGCCCGCCTCGCTGGTGATCGGTTGGGCGATTGGCCTGGCGCTCGATCACTGGTTACATCAGCACTGGATTAATGTTGCCGGCCTGATTTTTGGCGCCATCGCCGGCTTTGTGCAAACCATCCGCATTGTTCTCTCCCATAGCAAGGAATAAATGGAATTCGGCGATCGGGAATTCAGCGACAACGACCTGCGGGATGTTTTGAACCGGGCGCTGCGTAGCGTGATCATTGCTCTCCTGATAGGCATTCCCATTACCTGGTTCGCCTGGGGTTGGCGGTCCATGTTGCTGTTCGTGGTGGGGGCTGTGATTGCTGCTACCGGGATCCTGGAGTGGCGGCAACTGATGGCCGCAGTACTTGTTCGCCTGGATACCGCTGGCACACGGGGTACACCTCGACCTGTGGGCCCGGTTTTGTTCTGGTTTTTTCTCCGGCTCGTGGCCGCTGCGGGACTGCTTTATGTTAGCCTGAGGAGTTTGGACGGGAAGGTTGTGGCCCTGTTATTAGGCATCGCGTTGGCTGTGGCCGCCCTGTTCGTTGAGGCACTTCGACTTTTCCGCAGCTGGTCCACGTGAGGCTCGATCTACTGGTATGAATGAACTAGACCCCATCACTGCTACGTTGAACAAGTACTTCGGCAACCTGGCGGCCCAGGTGATGCACGCGGTGCATGTGCAGCCTTACAATCCACAGGCTCCTATCACGACGACGTTTGCCATGGAACTATTGGTGCTCGGGCTACTGTTGCTGTTTTTCGTACTGGTGCGGGCTTCCCTGAACGTTGAAAATCCCGGTTCGATCCAGCAGATTGCCGAGATGATTCACGGCTTCGTTTCCGGCCAGGCCGAGTCCATCATTGGGTACGATTCGCAGCGCTACGTGATGTTTGCCACCTGCGTGCTGTTGTTCGTGCTGCTCTCGAATCTTCTGGGCATGGTGCCGGGGCTGCTTGCGCCCACCTCCGTCGCCACCGTCCCTCTCGGGGTTGCGCTGTGGTGCTGGTTTTATTACCACTACCATGGCATCCGGGAGCTGAGATTCCGCTATTTCAAGCAATTCATAGGTCCTATCTGGTGGATTGCTCCCATGATGCTGCCTATCGAGATCATCTCCCATTTGGCGCGCATCCTTTCGCTCACTGTCCGTCTTTACGCCAATATGTTCGCCGGGGAAGAAGTGACGCTGGTTTTCTTCTCCCTGGTCCCCATCGGGATTCCGATCATCTTTATGGGACTGCACTTGGGCGTAGCGCTGATCCAGGCCTATATCTTTATGCTGCTGACGATGATTTACGTCTCCCAGGCAGTAGCGCACGACCACTAGATTTGTCTTCGGGCCGGAGCCCGCTTCCACTCCGGTTTGATCGCCGCAAGCGTGAGGGGGCCAGCACGGTGAGCCTCAACCACCCACTGGCGGCAATTCATACGGAAGCAAGGAGAAAGAATGCGCAAACTGCAGTATCTATTCATGACGCTGTCGGTTCTGTTCTTGGCGGTACCGGCCTTCGCCCAGAGCGAGGGCGGGCCTACCGTAGGAGCCGGACTAATCGCTATTGCGGCTGGTGTCGGCATGGGCATAGCGGCCGGGCTTTGCGGTCTCGGTCAGGGGCGGGCAACTGCTTCGGCAACCGAGGCTCTGGCTCGCAATCCGGGGGCGCGGGCCGGCATCCTGCTATTGCTCACCCTCGGCCTGGCGTTTATGGAGTCACTCTCCCTGTTCACGCTGGTCATCATTTTCCTCAAGGTTCACTAGAGCAGTTCGATCCTCTGCAGAAGAGATCAGGAATTGGTTCCTGATCTCTTCTGTGTTTTGGGCGGGAAATGGGCCAACAGCTACTGTTATGGAAGCGCCGCCCTCCCCTTTGTCATCTCGACCGGAGCGTAGCGCAGTGGAGAGATCTCTGTGTGGATGCTCCTCCTTGGAAAGGTTTTAAGCTTTTTCCGTCTAAGCTCCTGACATGGCTCCTCGCCTTGAGTTCTCCGCCATTTCGAAGCAGTTCGGGAACTACACGGCGCTCCACCCACTCACCCTGAGCCTGGAGCCGGGAGAGATCCTCGGCTTTCTAGGGCCCAATGGAGCAGGAAAGACCACTGCCATTCATCTCGCGCTGGGCTTTTTATGGCCATCTACGGGAAGGGGAACGCTCCTGGGTAAACCCTTTGGCGATGCCGGAGCACGGTCGCGGCTCGGCTTTGTTCCGGATGTTCCGGTATTTTTTCCCGAGAGCGGTTTCCGTAGTGTGGAATTTGCTGCGCGACTCAACGGGATCGATGATCCCCGGCTAGCGAAAAACATCCGTGATCTTCTCGGCTCTGTTGGCCTGCCCGATGACCGAAAGGACGCGCGGCAATATTCTCGTGGTATGCAGCAGCGACTCGCTCTTGCCCAGGCATTGATCAACGATCCGGAATTGTTGCTCCTCGACGAGCCGGCCGCAGCGCTCGATCCTGCAGGAGTGCAGCAGGTACGCGAGTTGCTGCGCAATGCGCGTCATGCGGGAAAAAGCATTTTCTTCAGCTCGCATCAACTGACCGAAGTAGAGCAGATCTGCGATCAGATTGCTTTTCTCAACCAGGGCCGGCTGGTGCGCAGTGGGTCGCTGAAGGAATTTCAAGGCCAGTCCGATCGGGTGGAGATAGAAGTGCGCGGTCTACCTTTGGCCGAAGCTAACCGCATCTCTCCTGCCACCGCAAATGAGAGCGGCGCAATACGGATGACTGTCCCCGCGCAGGAGCAGCGCCGGGTGATCGAGGCGGTGTGGCACGCAGGAGGCGAGATCGTGAGCCTTGCGCCCCTGCGGCACCGGTTAGAAGATCTGTTCCTCGAATGGAGCGGCCGATGAAGATCTGGGAGATCACGCGCCGGCTGCTTTATCAAAACCGCTGGTTGTATCTGTTACTGATGCTATGGCCGTTTGGCATGGCTGCGATTCTGCTCGTGTCCGCGGGCAAGCCGGAGACGGATGATGTGCTCTCTATCCTGCATCAGGAGTGCCTTTACGGATTGGGATTAGTGGCCTTCACCGGGAGCGCGTTGCTGGGCAATGAGCAGCGTTCCCGGCGTATCGCCACGGTGCTTTCTCGAGCGGTGAGCAGGCGGCAGTATTTTTTCGCTATGGTGAGCGCCGCCTGGATTCCCCTGGCCCTGTATGTGGTGAGCTTCGTGGTCAGCGGAGTCGCGCTTTTTGGCTCCATCGAAGGATCGTTTAGTCTGCTCTTCGCTCTGGCTCTGGCACAACTGGTACTGGGAATGTGGACGGCGACGGCGGCACTCTTTTTTGCCACCTGGCTTCCCATGATGCTGGCGTCCACCGCTTCGTTAGGGCTTCTTGCTCTCTTAGGTCTGGCGGGTTATCAGTGGCCTGGCATTGCTCCTGCGCGCCTGCTCTTTACCCTGACCCAAGGGGATCTGGACGCCAGCGCGCGTCTGCTGCGGCACCCCAGTGGTTTTCTTCTGATTGTCGTGGGCGCCGCGCTTCTGTTCGCTGCCGGAAGCACAATATTCGAACGCCGCGATCTCAAACTCAAGAATGACTAGCCGCTTGCGGAAAAACTCTGGCTATTGAAGGGGAACAACTCTAGAGTTTGCGTGAGAACTGGGTCTCCTGGAAGGGCACGGCTTCAGCCGAGCCGTAATTCTCTCAAAGCTTCCAGGGCTTTTAGCCCCTGAGGGCATCAATTATCAGCGGATAAGAGAATTTGGAGGATGGAAAAAGCATATCCCATCTAAAGCCGGGCATGGCGGTGTAGTCATCGGCACGGCTGAAGCCGTGCCCTCCCAGCAGCCCCGTTCTCACGCACCCTCTTTAGCCCCTGGTCTTTTCTACTCATTAGCAGCAAGTCAGTTTGTCACGGATATTGGATCAAGCGGTGGCCAGGTGTTTGGCGGCGATCTGAGCGCAGACAGCCTCGGTCACCTGGGCGGTGGTGGCGGTGCCCCCGAGATCTCGTGTGTGCAACGAAGGATTCGCTGTGACGTGCTCGATTGCTCGCATCACTCGCGCCGCGGCGTCGATTTCCCCCAGGTGCTCGAGCAACATCACCACCGACCAGAATGTGCCCACCGGATTGGCCCAGCCCTTGCCCATGATGTCGAACGCAGAGCCATGAATCGGCTCGAACATCGATGGATAAAGGCGTTCAGGATTAAGGTTGGCTGTGGGCGCAATGCCCAGACTGCCCGCCAGAGCGGCCGCGAGATCGCTCAGTATGTCGGCATGCAGATTAGTAGCAACAATCGTGTCCAGGGATGACGGGCGGTTCACCATCCGGGCTGTTGCCGCGTCCACCAGTTCCTTGTCCCAGGTGACATCGGGAAATTCGCCAGCAATTTGAGCGGCGATCTCATCCCACATCACCATCGCGTGGCGTTGGGCATTGCTTTTGGTAATCACCGTCAGCAATTTGCGGGGCCGGGATTGGGCGAGCTTAAAGGCAAATCGATGGATGCGCTCGACGCCGGCTCGGGTCATCAACGATACGTCTGTGGCTACCTCGATTGGCTGGCCTTGATGGACTCGTCCCCCCACACCCGAGTATTCGCCCTCGGTATTTTCGCGCACGATAACCCAGTTCAGGTCTTCCGCGCGGCAACGCTTAAGGGGTGCGTCAATTCCAGGAAGAATAAGGGTGGGGCGCACGTTGGCGTACTGGTCGAGGCCCTGGCAAATCTTCAGCCGCAAACCCCACAGCGTAATGTGGTCGGGAATGTGCGGGTCGCCGGCCGACCCGAACAGTATGGCGTCTTTTCCCCGCAGAGCGGCAAGTCCGTCCTCCGGCATCATGACGCCGTGTTGACGGAAATAATCTCCACCCCAGGGGAAGTTCTCGAATTCGAAACGGAACAAACCGCCGCCCAGTGCCTGCATAACCTGCTTTCCCGCGGGGACCACTTCTTTCCCTATTCCATCCCCGGGCACGGTGGCAATGCGATAGGTCTTCATGGCTGTTGAGGCATCCCTGACACACGATAGCTGACGGGCGGGGGATTTGCGCTGGACAGCTCCTGGAAGGCGGCCTCGGGCAGTCCCAAAGCAGCCGCTGCAATATTCTCTTCCACATGCGCCGCGGAAGAAGTTCCCGGGATCGGCAGAATTATTTTTGAGCGCTTGAGCAGCCAGGCAAGTGCGGTCTGCAAGGTGGTTGCGCCGAGCTCTTTGGCAACCTTCTCCAGTACATCCAGCGCTTTCCTGTTTTGCCCCAGTGGAGCCCAGGGCAGGAAAGCGATGCCATTCTGCTCGCAATAATCGACCACGTAGTCCCACTCCCGATCGGCGACGCCGTACCGGTTTTGCACCGAGACGATGGGGACAATTTTCCGCCCGCGCTCAATGTGCTCCTGGGTCACGTTGGAGAGGCCGACGTGGCGAATCTTCCCTTGTTGCCGCAGAGTGGCCAAGGCTTCCATGGTGGCATCGTAGGAGACGGCCGGATCGGGGACGTGCAGTTGGAACACATCAATGCGATCCAGACGCAGGCGCTTCAGGCTGCCCTCGACCGCTTCGGTCAGGTGGCTGGGGCTGGCATTGTGCAGCCACTGACCCGGCCCGGAGCGCTCCCACCCCGCCTTGGTCGCAATGACCAGCCCGGATGGATAGGGATAGAGAGCCTCGGCGATGAGCTCTTCCGAGATGTTGGGACCATAAGAATCTGCAGTGTCAATGAATTGGACGCCCAACTCGACGGCCCGGCGGAGGGTGGCCAGGGCCGAAGCTTTATCAGCGGGCGGACCCCAAATCCCTTTGCC
>CAZSUK010000174.1:0-3401 GCA_964609355.1 uncultured Acidobacteriaceae bacterium
GAGGGGGAGGCCTGCGGAATCCCACATCTCGCGAAAAACGAGCGAGATGTGGGGCACCCGGCCATGGTGCGGGGATAGAGCCCAAAAGCCTGTTGTAGGGGAGGACCTGCGGGTTCTTTTGCCCGGTACTTACACACACCCTACAGCCCCTGAGGGAATCTTTTTGCCAGCGCATAAGAGAATCCAAGAGGATAAGAAAGAACGTACCTCAGCGGCTAAAGCCGGGAATGGCAGTGTCCTTTACGGCACGGCTGAAGCCGTGCCCTTCCAGGAGGTACAGGAGACCGAGTTCTCACGCAGACTCTTTAGCCCCTGCAACTCTTGCCCGGTCCCGAATTCTCCGCAGCCTGGCGAGCCTGAACGCGTGTTTGACCTCGGCTCCGCACTGTAACAGACAGAGGCGAGATCCGATAAGTCGCACTACTTGTTCCCCGTGTGCCCCAGAGCGAATCGCAAGCCCACCCGGAAAGTGAATGGCAGCGATGGATATCCTATGGGGCCGATTCTCTTGTTGCTGGTCAGGTTGTCGAGTTGTGTGTAAGCGCCGAGCCAGGGCAAGATTTGATAGCTTGCCCCAAGATCGAGCTTGGTGTAACTGAAGTCCAGATTTCGATTAGGCAAGAGCAGCGAGTTCCCTCCTGCCAGATCGCGGCCGGCCAAGAAAGTCGAATCGTCGCTGCGGGTGGCGAACGCCGCCGTGAAACCCGCCGAGAATTGCGCGCCGGTATAGCTCACCGCGCCGTAGCCGGTATGCGGCGGACGATTAAAAGGACGGGCTCCGCGCAGAGGACTGAAGGCCCCAATCGGCACACCAGGGAAAGCAGGGTTGAACGCAGGTTGAAGCGCATCCAGGGTAAACGACCGCTCCACTACCGCATCGAGGTAGGTATAACCGGCGCGCAGAAATAAATTCTTGAATACCGTGTAGCCTGCCTCAGCCTCGATCCCCTGGGCGCGGAATGCCTGCGAATTTACATCGAGGTCGCCCGCATTGCTGAGCAGGCTTTCCAATGCCTGACGCTGGCTCGCATCTAATTGCGGGAGTAACGCCGGCACTTCCGTCGCCGGCACGGGCTCGATCTGCCTGCCGTACTGATTGTGGAAGTAGCTGACCTGCAAAAGGCCGCGCTCGCTGATAAAGCTCTGCGCCACACCGCCCTCATAGGTGCGGGATTGCTCTTCCACAACAGGAGTAATGTGGAACTGCTGGATCGCTGCTTCACCACCAGGCTCGGTCTGAAGGAAGGTGTAGAGGCTGCCGAACTGTTCATCGAGCGAAGGCTCCTGGTAGCCCTTGGCGAAGTTGAAGCGGATCTTGGTGCCGTGAAACAGGCCTTTGCCCGGACGAACCGGATAGTACATCAATCCAATACGGGGGGTTCCCTGGGTTCCGAAAAGCTGATTCTTCTCTACCCCTCCACCAAGAGAGTAATAGAGGCGGTATTTGTAACTACCCTGGATTTGCCCTGTGTAGTCATAGTTGGCGCGCTCCAGGGTCTGATCGATCCCCAGGGCTACGGATTTTTTCGCCCCGCGCTCATCTTCGTAGCGGAAGGAAAACATGCCGAGGAGATTCGGCCTAAAAGGGTAATCGCTCTGGTAAAAGATCTGGTCGCGATTGTTTACCTGCTCCACCGTGTTGGGGTAAACACCAGGAAAATTCATGAGCGCCTGCCCGGTCACCGAGTCGCCATTGGCCCCGCGGATGAAGGTATTGAAACCGTAGTAGTTTCCGTTAAGCAGTTGAATGCCTGCCGGGTAGAAGACGATATCCTCTTCACGCTTGCGCGTCATCGCATAGCGCACCAGGTTGTGCCAACCGCCGAAGGTCCGGTTGTCTGCCGACGCCGCCAGGTAGGTGTCCTGATCCGCCCGCTTGCCTGCGTTGGCAATGCCGTAAAAGTTAAAGGGTCCAGGAGTTCCTACTGCCGCATCGCTGTTGCGCGCAACCACCCGAAGCTGGGTAGCGGCTGTGAGTGCGTAGCCCAGGTTCGCCGTCCCGGTGTCATCGTGAAATTCATCCATCTTGAGCGAGTTGTCGCTTTGGAAGGCGTCAAACCCACCGTAATAGTCGAGCCGTTTCCAGGTTCCGCCAAGCTGGGCCAGGTTGCGAAAGGTGGTGAAGGTGCCTGCATCTCCCTCGTAGAAGAAAGAAGGAAAGGCTGTGCTGCCGCGCGGAGTACTCAGACTCACGACTCCGGCAGACGCATTGGAACCGTAAAGCACGCTGTTGGGCCCGCGGTATACCTCAAACTGGCCTATCCCCAGGGTAGACAAATTGCTGAAATCGAAAGCACCGCCGATATCGTCCAGCGAGACACCATCCAGATTCACTTCGTTCGCATCCGGATTGCTGCCGCGAATGAAAAGCAAGCTCAGCCCGCCGTACTCGCCCTGCTGCAGGGGAAAGGTTCCCGGTATCTGACGCAAGGGGTCAACCAGGCTGAAACGATTGCGGAACTCGCCGTAGCGTTGGGCGCTGATCGCGGCACTCACCTGGGCTTCGGGGAGTGGGGTTCCGGTCGCCGAAGTGACGATCTCCTGCCTTTCGTTGGCCACCTCCAGAACCACGTCTTCCTCATGGCTGTCGACCGGCCCCGCGTAGAAGCTCTGGCTGGTAATTTGCTTGTAATGCGCAGCCGAGATGAGGACGTAAAACCTCCCGCTGGCGCTGCTGCTGATCTGGTAGGTGCCGTCGAGCTGGGTCAGCGCCAGGGCCAGAATCTTGCCATTCTGCACCAACACCACATTGGCATGGAGGACGGGCAAACCCAAAGGATTGGTGACAGTTCCGTGGACGATGGCTGCCTGGGTCGAAGGAACAACCAGGAGAAAAAGGAAGAGCGCAGACAGCAGAAAGCCCGAGCGCCACGATCGAACCGGCATGGAAATATTGTTTTCTCCCGGCAACGAGGGTGGCATGCACCTTGATAGACGCCGCACTCTGTTCCCGCGCGCAGAGCACGTGGTGACCCCGGGAAGACTCGAACTTCCGACAAACAGTTTAGGAAACTGCTGCTCTATCCACCTGAGCTACGGGGCCACGTTCATCACTGCATCTACAGGGTCAGTTTACCGCAAGGTCGGTAATGACTCCGCCTGCGCACGCTACGCCGTTTAAAAAACATTCCCAAGAAAGGACATCCACACAGAGATCTCTCCACTGCGCTCCCCCGGATTTCCTATTGAGACCCTTGACTTTGATGATCTGCATGCGGCTCTCTTTAAGGAGAGCCGCACACGTGGTCGTTGCTAGCAGCGCTTAGTAGGAAATCCGGGTTCGCTTCGGTCGAGATGACAAAGGGTAGGGTCGTTATGACTCGGAGCCGTGGTCATGGGAAATAGAAACCACAGATCTGTCGGCCCGCAACAGGCTTGAGGGGGAGGCCTGCGGTATCCCG
>CAZSUK010000175.1:0-2934 GCA_964609355.1 uncultured Acidobacteriaceae bacterium
TCAGGGACGGCATATCAGCGTAGCCGAGTCGCCGATCGTACGGCCCTGCACGAGGAAATAGCACGGCCGGGCTTGCCCCCGGCTTGATCTGGAAGCTCAAGTTGGCGACAGCGCGATGGAAAAACAGCGAATCCAGGTGCGGATTGCTGAGCAGCAGCGCGGTCAGAGCGCATCCCAGCAGCAAGCTCAAGATCCAGGATATCGACCGCCTGATCCTTGATTTCCGCGGTCGCGCTGCCGCGAGAGCGGTGCGATCACGATCGGCTGTAGCCGGCAGCGCGACTGGTCCTTCGTCAAAGAACTGGACTGACACTTGCGGCCCCCAAATAAATCAGCGTCCCGCACGCGGACAGAGCCGTGGGTCTCGGTGGAGCGAGGGCGGAGCGAACCTTAAGTCTAGATCGATCCCGCTCACAGAAAGCTCACCGTTGAGAGCGCCGCCGGGAGCTGGATGCCCTCAACTTGTTGCCCACTAACAACGGGTTGCACCCTTCGAGATTGCCAGGCGTCCTTGCGCGTTCAGCTTGCCTCCACGTCGTAACAGCTGTCTTGAGCATATCGCAAGATTCAGGGCGCCCCGCGCCCTGAGGCGTCGGACGAAGGTCCAATTGTCCTGAGTATTTGGACGATTCGCGCAACCACCCAAGAATCATCGACTTGCGAAACGAATGGGCGAAGGATCATGCTTCGCACCGGACAGGTTAGGAAATCGGCACACGTTGCGCTGGGTCGTAGAAGAACGTCTCCGCCGCGATGCGTTCGCCCTCCCAACGTTGATAGGCGATCTCTTCCATCTGGGTGGCGGTTCCGTCGAGCCAATCAAACCGAAATTGCCACCGGATCACAACTCGATCGCCGCTGATGAATACGGGTCGTACACAATGGGAGCTGATCGTTCGCGCCTTGCTCAAAAGGTCGCGCTCACGCTTGATCTGGGTATCCCGGCCGATTCGCGGCGCAGACTGATTCTCTTGTAGCGAGGCATCGGGCAAATAGAACTCCTCCACGGCTCCGGCGTGGTCGTTCTGCTCTACCCTCGCAATGAATCGTTCAAGCGTTTCTGTGGCGGGCATAGGAACCTCGAAAAGGGGCTGGTTAATCTCAATCTCGAGCGGCCAGAGCGCTCAGCAGCTTTGCCGATTCGGCGTCGGCGGGGAAGAAACTCTCGATGCGCAGCTCGTCGGTTAGCAAGTCCTGTGGCCAACCGAAGCTCGAGAACATGCTAAATAGGCGCAGTCGCCGTTCGCCCCACTGCAGATCCAGCGTCAGCGTCGGCTGAGCCTTGGGGCCGCGTTCGGTCTTGTGGCACGCGTCGGCAACGCCGGGATATGCCATCACCTCGTCCAGGAGCTTGAGCAAGGCTTCATTGCCACTGGCAACCGCCTCCTGCCGCGCACGCATCAGCATGATGGGCGCCACTTCTGTCCAATTGAGAATGTGCGGGCGAAGGCCATCGGGGTGAAAGCTGAGGCGCAGCAAATTCGGCGTGCCGTTCCCGCAACATCTGCGCAGAATCGACTCGAGGTCGCCGTACTGACCAAATAAATGGCGAGCCGCCCGATTGGCGGAGAGGAAGTTGGTCTGTCGATCCACCAATAGCGCCGGATTAGGCTCGTGCCGCTCAAGGAGCAAGTTGAGCGCATCGCGTACCGCGGCCAATAAGGGGTCATCCAAGTTGCGGATCGGGTAGAGGGCGGAGAAGCCGGCGGCTTGAAGCAGCGTGTTACGTTCGCGGAGCGGCACTTCGAGCGCCTCGGCGAGATGCAGAACCGTATCCCGACTCGGACGCGCCCGACCGGATTCGATAAAGCTCAATTGCCGTTGGGAAATCCCGGCGGTCAGTGACAGATCAAGTTGCGAGATCTTCCTGGTCGTTCGCCAACTTTTCAGCAGATGGGCAATCGGCGGTCGAGCGTCGCTGTAGGCGCGGAGGGGTGTGCTCATTCGGCTCTCCTGACTTCGGCGCTTGCACTGTGTCATCGAGGCGGTATCGGTTCAATTACTCGTCTGGTAATTGCCCGCATCATGCAAGCAAACCACCGCGGCGCAGCCGCATTTCCCGCCCGTCGCCGATCAACTTGCGGTTGCCTTACACCCTATGTAGACTTTCTACTATGGGCAAGAAAGAGACGAGTGTGCGGATGTCGCTGCAAACGCTTCGGGTGTTGGAAGCCTTCTTGGAAAACCCGACGGAGCAGTTGGCCGGCGCTGAAGTGCACCAACGCTGCGGCATTGCATCGGGAACCTTGTATCCGATTCTTCTCCGCCTTGAATCCGCGGGTTGGTTTGTGAGCCAATGGGAATGTATTGATCCTTCGACCGCAGGTCGGCCGCGCCGGCGGCTGTATCGACTGACGTCAACGGGCCTGAGACGCGCCGGTGAAGTGTTCGCAAGCTTTAATCGAGGAATACTCGCATGAGCCAGTGTAACGAGCGATCGACGCTGCGCGCGGTTCCATGAGACTCTATCTGTAGCCCTCTACGCCAGGCTTTTGGCCTTCCGCTATGAGTTCGGCCAACAATAGCCTGGCCGTGGCTTTCGCATTCGCTTTAGGGTCGCGTACCGACATCGATACTTCTCGGTCCTTGTATCGGACGGCTACGGAGTGAGGTGTGGAACGCCACCGACCCGCGTGAATGACGCAACCACGCGAGCAGGTGAGAATCTGAAATCCGCTGTTTGGTTCACGCATACGCCAGCCGCACCTTGGTGTATATGAAGAAACGGCCGCTCGCGCGGCCGACAAGTTCGTTGAGGCAGGGGAGTTCAGCGAGCCCGCAACGACGATGGGCCAACTCTAACCAGGCTCGCGGGCAGGAGAAATACGGGGTCGCCGCATCGAGGCGCGGGACACCAAAAACATCTGCTGTAGGAGAACGCGAGTTTCAGCTCACTGCTACTTCTTTGACCGCAAGCCTCGCGCTTTTGGCTGC
>CAZSUK010000176.1:0-22036 GCA_964609355.1 uncultured Acidobacteriaceae bacterium
GCTCGAAGCCGAGATTGAGGCCGTGCAACCGCGAGTAATTGTCTGCCTGGGAGCGACCGCTGCCCAGGATCTGCTTGGGCCGCAGTTTCGTCTCACCAAGCATCGCGGCGAGGTGTTTCCTACTAGGTTCGGGCCCATTACGGCCACAATCCATCCCTCCGCGATCCTTCGTATGCCTGAGCCCGAAGCCAAAGAGGCAGAAATCGCCAGCCTGGTTACCGATCTCAAGGTAGCCGCGCAATATGTCTCCGCACAGAGGGTCAAGTGAGAGCAGCCAAAGTAACGGTCAAAGTAAGCAATGATCCGGTCGAGGAAACCTCCTCGACCGAAACGGCTGTCGTCACCCGTTCCGACCGGTTCGCCAGATTTTCCGCGAGAAGCTCTCATTATTTAGGCTCCCGTTGGGCTTTCATCGGTGCAATCGGGGTCATCCTGGTATGGGCGTTGACCGGTCCCATCTTTCACTATTCCGATACCTGGCAATTGATCATCAATACTGGCACAACGATTGTTACCTTCCTGATGGTGTTTCTCATTCAGAATACCCAAAACCGCGACGCGCGGGCGATTCACCTGAAACTGAACGAGCTGATCCATGCGGTCGACAAAGCCAAGAACAAGATGATCGACGTGGAGAATCTCTCAGACCTCGAGCTTGACGAGCTAGCCAGGACCTACGAGAAGATCCGCACCAGCGCTGTGGAGCGCCAGAAGACAAAGAGCAAACTCGCGCCGCGGTAGATGGCAATGACGCAGAATGCGGATGCCCATGGCAACATATACATCGGCATCTCCGGCTGGAGATATAAAGGTTGGCGTGGCGTCTTCTACCCTGAAAAGTTGCCGCACCGGCGGGAGCTGGAGTTTGCATCACGACGATTCAACACCATCGAACTAAACGGATCGTTCTACTCCCTGCAAAGGCCGCAGAGCTTTGCCCAATGGCACGAACAAACGCCGGAAGACTTCATCTTCTCCATCAAAGGCTCTCGCTACATAACCCACATGCTTCGCTTGCGTAACATCGAAGGCGCGCTGGCAAACTTCCTTGCCCAGGGCGTGTTGGTCCTTGGAGCAAAGCTCGGGCCCATCCTGTGGCAGCTTCCACCCAATTTCAACTTCGAGCCGGAACGGCTGGAAGATTTCTTTGCCCTGCTACCCAAAACCCGCAACCAGGCAGCCGACCTGGCGCGGAATCACGACGAACGTTTGAAGAATCGTTCATGGGTTGACGTTTCCCAAGACGCAACCTTGCGCCACGCGATTGAGATTCGTCACCAAAGTTTCGTGAACGAAAAATTTATCAGGCTACTCAGGCGCTATGACGTCGGCCTGGTAGTGGCGGACACGGTGGAATGGCCACTATTGACGGACGTGACCTCGGATTTTGTTTATTGCCGTCTTCATGGGAGCGAGGAGCTCTACGCCAGTGGCTACGAAGCAGCGGCGCTCGACATTTGGGCAAACCGTATTGTGGCCTGGGCTCAGGGAGGCGAGGTCGATAATGGCAGAAGAGCAAGCACTCGCAACGCGGCCAGGCGCAAGCGCCGTGACGTGTTTGTCTATTTCGACAACGACATGAAAGTCCGGGCGCCCTTCGATGCAGAGCAACTTTCTGCTTGTGTAACCAGGCTCCTGGCGCATCCAACTGGCTTATGAAGATTGATCTACGTCCGGCAGGGTGGTCAGCGGCGCTCTTAGGAGCTGCGAGCCTGGCCTACGCGATCGTACACGAGCAGCGCAAAACGAAAGCAAGGCGAGAGTTGAAAGGCCAAGTGGTGCTCGTGACCGGAGGCTCCCGAGGCCTTGGTTTCGCCATCGCACGGGAGCTGGCTTTATCGGGCGCCCGGCTGGCGCTGACCGCAAGAGACGCGGAGGAGCTCGAGCGTGCAAGAGCGCGCCTGGTAGCGAGTGGCTGTGCAGCTCCGGTGGACGTGTGGATCTACGCCTGCGATGTGAGTGAGGAGCCCCAGGTTCGCGATTTGGTCACCGCGGCAACGGGCCATTTCGGCAGAATCGACGTGCTCGTCAACAACGCCGGAATCATTCTTGTCGGCCCGCTGGAGAATCAGACGCTGGATAGTTTCCATCAGGCAATGAACATCAACTTCTTCGGCGCGCTGCATACGACGTTAGCAGTGTTGCCTCAGATGCTGTCTCGCGGTAATGGAGCGATTGTTAACATCGGCTCCATCGGAGGAAAAGTTGCCTTCCCTCATCTGTTGCCGTACGTAGCGAGCAAGTTTGCCGTGACAGGCTGGTCGCAAGGCCTGCACGCGGAGCTTACCGGCAAAGGGATTCGGGTGACGACGGTCTCCCCAGGCATCATGCGCACTGGCTCCCACGTCCAGGCGCACTTTACGGGCAACGCAGAACAGGAGTATCGCTGGTTTGCGGCTGCCGCCAGCCTACCCGGAACCGCGGCCAATGCGACCGTTGCCGCAAGAAAAATTGTCACTGCGTTAGCGATGGGATCGGCGGAAGTGTCGATTGGGCCACAAGCGATGCTTGCTGCGCGATTTTCCAATGTTGCCCCGGAATTGACGGCTGCTTTACTTTCTCTGGCGAATGCCTGCTTACCCGAGCCCAACCCGGAGAACCCTGAGTTTTGGCAAGCGGACCAGTCAAAGGCTGGAAAGGCTTTTCTCGGCTCCCTTCCTTCGGCTGTCGAGCGATTAGGGTTCAAGCTGATTGAGCGATACAACCAGGAGTATGGCGTCTAAGGGCAGCTACAATCCCTCCATGGATAAGCCTGCAGAAGAAGATCCCAGAGTCTACTTTGCCGCCGAAAGAACCTTCCTGGCCTGGATCCGCACTGGTCTCGGCCTGATGGGCGTTGGTTTTGCGGTTAGCCGGTTTGGGCTCTTTCTTCGTGAACTTAGCGCCAGCGCGTCTCATCTTCCCGCCCGCACCACTGGACTCTCTCTCTGGTCTGGAGTTATGTTGGTGGCGCTCGGGGTCGTGGTGACATTATCCGCAGTGGCGCGCCATTTCCAACTGGTTCGCGAGCTGCGTTCCGGAACCTGGAAAGCCGGACGAGTGTCGACCGATGCCGTGATCCTGGGACTGTTGCTCTCTGCCGTTGGGATTGCGATGGCGCTGTATCTCACGCTGGTTCGTTGACGAATGAACGCAAAAGATTTCCGACGCTTGGCGTTACAACTGGAAGGTGCTGAGGAGGGCTCGCACATGGGAGCCGCCGACTTCCGGGTAGGCGGCAGAATATTCGCCACCCTTGCGCACGAGGCTAAGGGGTACGGCAACCTGATGCTTACTCCGGCGCAGCAAGCGCTTTTTGTAGAAGATCAGCCCGACGTCTTTCTACCGGTCGCCGGTGGCTGGGGCAGGAACGGAGCCACTCACGTCCGCCTGGAAGCAGCGAACGAAGATCTGCTAGCGGGAGCATTGCGCACGGCCTGGAAATTAAGACGAGAGAAGAACGAAAAAACCCGAAAGACTGCGCCCGCCTCAAAGCCAGCAAAGAAAAAGCGCTCGACACGATAAGCCACCGCTTCCTCAGTTAAGCTGCCTTCTTGCGCTTGCTGACGCTGCGGCGTTCCGCTGCACTCGGAGACTTGCTCCTAGCCTGTTGTGCTCGTTTTCCTCCGCGTGCGAACTGCTTTTTGCGTGCCGTTTCCCGGGAAACATTCTTACCACTGTTCCGGCTGGCTGGCTTCTTGCGGCAACTCCCTTCTTCATATTCGCTCTTACCCGGAACCGGTTCACACCCAGGCCAGCAGCGCGAAGATTTTGTATAAAATTTAGCGTCCACTTTTCTACCACCCCACCCCACGGGATGCGCACTGAAGGAAGGCGAACATGCCGCGGTATCTCGCTTGTTTCCATGAGATGTGAAGTATCGCGACCAGACTCTGGCCTCGCGCAAACGCCGGGATACCACGGATCTCACCCCGGCATCTTTCGGTCAAAGCCGTTTGTTCTTTAAGAGAGTAGTTGCCGCGCTGTGTCCCGGGCACGCCTCAGTGTTCCTACAATGTCGCCCGTAGGATAAAACTCCATGGCAATCGTCCCCGTGTACTTCAATTCCGCGAGCTTGCGATAGATATTCAGGTAGTTAATCTCGCCGGTACCAGGTTCGTGACGCCCGGGAACATCGGCGATATGTATCAGGCCAACCTGATCAATGTTCTTTTCGAATTTCTCGATCAAATTCCCGAACTGGCGCTGCTCATGGTAGATGTCATAGAGCACTTTGATGTGCGGGCTGCCCACCGCGTTGACGATCTCGAATGCTTCGCTCACTCCATCCATGTAGATGGTCGGGTTCTCAATCCGGTCGATCGGTTCGATCACGGCAACCAGGCCGGCGTTGCCAACTATGTCCGAAGCGCGCTTCAACGCTTCGATTGAGGCGGTATGCTGGCTTCCGGCAGGCGCACCGTCGAGCACCTTTCCCGAGAGCAGAAGAATCTGTTTGCACTTCAACCTCTTGGCCGACAGGATGAGCGCCTTGAGCGCGGTGAGAAATGCTTCTTGTCCTGAAGGATCGGCAAATCCCGGTTGCACGCCCGAGGTTGCGTCCACTGAGATCTTCAAAGTCTCCATGCGCGCCAGAATGCGGTCCCAATCCGCATCGGACCAGGTTTTGAACTCCCCGACCAATTCCACGTGGTGGTAACCCGCCAGGGCAACACGGTCCAGATTCTCTTCGAAAGTGCCAAGCTTCTTCAACGTCCAGATCATGACGGAAAATTGTGTGCTTGGCTGGGCTTGTCCGGCGAGTTCCTGGGCCGGGAGGGCGCGCGCGGCGAGCGACGCCGCGGTCATGCTTACAAAAGTTCTGCGAGTGAACATGCGGTGAATCTTAGCAGAACCGCACGCTGTGCTATTGCTTCGTTAGCGCGAAGGCGACAAGGCTACCGCCCGACGGTGCTGAGGACTTTCCTCCGCCGGCCGCAATCACAACATATTGCCGTCCATTCACTTCATAAGTAGAGGGAGTCGCGTTTCCGGCCGCGGGCAGAGTCGTTTGCCAAAGGACCTTGCCGTTAGCCTTGTCCAAAGCGCGAAAAACCTTGTCGTAGCTGGTCGCAGCGATAAACAGCAGACCGCCTGAGGTCACCACAGCCCCTCCGTAATTTTCGCTCCCAGTGCCGGTAAGCCCGTGGGCGGCAAGTTCGGGATATTCGCCCAGGGGGATTTTCCATGCCGTCTTCCCGCTGTTCAGGTCGATGGCGGTTAGAGTACCCCATGGCGGTTGGATCGCCGGATACCCATCCTTGTCGAGGAACTTGTTGTAGCCGTCACTGATGTATTTAGCGTCGAGCGGCGATGGCCCGCTGTCCTTCACTGTCGCTTCTTTACCGTAGTAGACGTATTCAAATACCGCTTGCAATTGATCCTGGCCCAGGTTGGCAAAGCTCGGCATGCGGCCTTGTCCCTGCGCAATCAATTGCTTCACCGTGTACTCTTCATAGCGATCGGCAACTCCGACCAGGGAAGGAAATTCCGGAGGCGCTCCTGTCCGGTCGGCGCGGTGGCAAGCGGAGCAGTTGCGCTGGTAGATGTCCCGTCCATTGGCTTCTCCGGTTCGAGGCTTTTGCGGCACCAGGCGCAGCACCCATGCCATCTCGTTCGCGTTAACGTAAAACAGGCCCGTGGTCGGATCGAAAGCGCCTCCGCCCCATTCGGCTCCCCCGTCATAACCTGGGAAAATGATGGTCCCCTGGGTGCTCCCGGGGATGAACTGCCCGTCACTGCGCAGCTTCAGAAAACGATCGAGTGCCTCCTGGTGCGCCTCAGGGGTACGCGTGGTGATCATGTCGGCAGTCAGCTTCTGCCGGGCAAACGGAGCAGGCAGCTCGGGCAGAGCCTGCTCCTTCGCCGTGATTTCCCCTTCCAAATCCGAAGCCGGATAGTTACGATTCTTGAGTGGGAACAGCGCTTTTCCCGTTGTGCGCTCGAAGAGGTAGACATATCCCTGCTTGGTGGTTTGCGCGACGGCGTCCACGTCCTGCCCGTGCCGCTTCACGGTAACCAGGGTAGGTGCTGACGGCGGGTCGCGGTCCCAAATGTCGTGATGCACGAATTGGAAATGCCAAATCCGCTTGCCCGTCTCTGCGTTGAGGGCGAGCAGGCTGGTGGCAAACAAATCGTCTCCCGTCCGATTGGCGCCATAAAAGTCTGAAGCTGCCGACCCTATAGGTACAAAGATGATTCCGCGCTTTTGATCGATCGTCATCCCCGCCCAGTTATTGGCCGCCCCGCTATAGGTCCACGCGGTCTTCGGCCATGTCTCATAGCCGAACTCGCCAGGATGGGGAATGGTATGAAACTGCCACCGCAACTGTCCGCTGTGCACATCGTAGGCACGAATATCTCCCGGCGAAGCGGGCAGTACTTCACTCATCGCTCCGCCCACGATCACCATGTCCTTGTAAACCACAGCCGGGCTGGTCATCGTAACCCAATTCAGCGGCGTGCGTCCCAGGCCTTCCCGCAGATCGATGCGGCCTGCTTTACCAAATGCGGTCACTGGCTTTCCGGTTTCGGCATCGAGCGCGAACAAGTATTGGCGCACGCCAACGAAAATACGCTGATCTTTTCCGTCTGACCAAAAGGTCACGCCCCGGTTGCGCACCTTACCGATATTCTTCAAACCTTCGTTAGCGTCAAAGCGCCAATGCAGCACGCCTGTTGCCGCATCCAAAGCGACGACGTCGCCATTTGGCGTGGTTGCATACAACACCCCATCCACCACGATGGGATTGCACTCCATCTCAGATTTCGGATGTTGGTCTCCGCTGTCAAACGTCCAGGCAACCTGCAGGGAATGAACGTTCTCGCGATTGATCTGATCCAGGGTCGAATAGTGAATATTGTCCGCCCCTCCGCCAAACATGCTCCAGGTGCGATAGGGAGCATCAGTCGCCTGCCCGTGGGCAGACAGAGACAGCAACAACAGGGAGATCGAAAGACATTGGATACGCATGGAGGGATAGTCTACCGCTGCCACCATGCTGACCGTAACTCCACTCCCCGAACCACCTCGGTCGGCATCCCTGGCTCAGGAGACCAGAGGGGCAGGCCATCGACAGAAATCAGGCGTTCGATCGGCTGCCTCCAGCCATGCAGCGCCAGGTTGAACAGTCCCCAGTGAATAGGCATCAACAGCCCGGTGTTCCCCAGGGCGCGAAAGGTTCTCACCGCTCCGTCGGGCCCCATATGAATATCCGCCCACATGGGATCGAAGGCGCCAATTTCCAACATGCTCAGATCAAATGGCCCGTGTGTTTGACCGATCTCTTCAAACCCGGCCCACTCTCCTGAATCCGCACCGTAGTAGACGCGGTGCTTCTCGCCGGCCAGAACAAACGAAGCCCACAGGGTCTCAAATCGGCCCGCGAGGCTGCGTCCGGAGAAGTGGCGCGCCGGCAGCGCAGTCACCGTCAACGATCCCACCTTCAGGCTTTCTGTCCAATCAAGTTCGCGCACCTGCTGCACGCCCAGCCGCTTGAGGAACTTGCCCACTCCAAGCGTGGATATCCACTGAGCCGTGGCCGTGCTGCTGGTTTTCGCCAGGCGTTGCACGGTGCGTGCACCAAGATGGTCGTAGTGGTCATGCGAAACAAGCACAACGTCGATGCGGGGCAAATCCTCCAGGCGTAGAGGAGGAGCGAAGAATCGCTTCGGTCCCGCCCACTGCACGGGTGCTACCCGTTGCTCCCACACCGGATCGATCAGCACCCGCATTCCATCTATCTCAACCAGCGAAGAGGAGTGTCCCATCCACGTCACGCGTAGACCACTCGCCGGCGGGGTCTCGAACCGGCGCGCATCGGTCAGGAAAGGTCCGAGGGGCTGCTTGGGAACGCGCTCCTCCCGGCCGGTCAGATACCGGCGTAGTACCTTGACCATCGTCGTCCATCCGCCCACCGACGTGGGCACCGGATTGATATATTGCCTTCCGTTCCGGCGTGCTTTGCCAATCGTCGTCATACGGGAGTACAACCCTTCAATGATCGCCACTGATCCCTACCATCTGCAGCGTTTCGTAGATGCTCAGGATTCCTGCTTCGCACAGGTACGTTCCGAGCTTGCTGCGGGAAAGAAACGCACTCATTGGATGTGGTTTGTGTTCCCGCAGATACAAGGATTGGGCTCGAGTGGTATGGCGCAGCGCTTTGCTATCTCCGGTCTTGAGGAGGCAAGGGCCTACCTTGATCATCCGGTCCTGGGCGGCCGCTTGCGCGAGTGTACTGCCTTGGTGAACGCCTTAGCGAACCGGACCGTTGACGACATCTTCGGCTACCCCGACGATTTGAAATTCCATTCCTCGGTCACTCTCTTCGCTCGTGCATTCGACGGTCCCAGCGTTTTCGCCGAGGCTCTCAGTAAATACTTCAACGGAGTACCCGATCAGGCGACGCTGGATCGCCTGCGTGACCTCAGACTTTGAGTGGTTGGCCCCGGTCTCGCTTTTGAGCAAACTCGCTTGCCGGCGGCAAGAGAAGGATGAAAAGAACGCGCTTTTGGGCTCATCCCCTTCAACAATCAACGGGTGCCCCATCCTTCGCGTTCTTTGCGAAGGGTGGGATAGTCGAATCTCACCCTTCAATCTCCCGCGTAAAGCAGATTTGTGCCTTAGGAGACCTGGGCCACCCACTCAACACAGCGAACCGGAGCGAAAAGATCTGTGCTTACCTTACCCCTTGTTGCTTCTTGAGTTCAGCCTCGAATGCCTGTTGCCTTTCTGCCAAGGCAGCCTTGTACCCCTCCGGGTCGATCCAGACGCTTTCTCCCGCTCCAGCCTTGGCTCGCTCGAACTTAGCTAGCATGTCGAAGTACTGACCATGTGCGCCGAGAAAAACATCGCACGGCAGGCTCTTCCAAATTACAAACGAATGTTCATAGTCAGCAGCAATGCCCGGATAGGACGCAGGCTTTCCCGGCCGGTCGACCAAACGATATCCCGGGTTTACATTCCAACTGCCCACAATCACCACATCGCGCGCTTGCCCGCCGATCATCGCGCGCATGGTCCAGGTGGTACAGCCGCGTGTGTGTCCTGGGGTCTTGTGCGCCACCAGCACCGCATTGCCCATCCGGACCTGATCGCCATCGTGCAATACACGATCTACCTTCATAGCCGGGTAGAGATCTGTCGGGTAGGCGAAGTCCTTCGCGCCCCCGCTTTCTACGACTGGTACATCGCCATCCATCACCATGTACTTCGCGCCGGTCAAGCGCTTGATCTCCGCACTGCCGGCGTCATGGTCGGCGTGTGAATGGCTGATCAGCAGGATCTTGATGTCGCTGAAATGAAACCCAAGCTGTTCCACGCTTTTTTGAATCAGCGCCGGCGAACTCTCCAGGCTTGAGTTGATAAGAATGTCGCCTTTGGGAGTCACCACCAGGTACGACGCCAGATCCTGGCTCCCCACGTAGTACAAGTTGTCCGCAATGCGGAACGGCGCCAACGGCGTCGTCCACTCGGGGTTAGGCGCAGCCCACAGCAAACTCGCCGGCGCGAGCAGCAGCAGGCACAACCACCGCTTGATCATCACTCCTCCGGTTACCAAAGCACGATGTTGGCCGCCACGAACACAACGGCGACAACACCTCCCCAGAATAGGGGTTCCTGGTACCACCGGCACGCTTCGGCTGTTGGTAACGCTGATACGCCCATCACCAGTCCTTCAAGTTCGCTCACCGGCCGAGGCTTGGTGGCCAGGCTTACCAGCACCGTAACCCCAACACACATCAGCCAGGCCCACATCGCGCGATACAAATTTTCCGACATGGCTTTCGCATCGGGAGAGAGCGCAACATAACGCAGTGCTGTGGGATCTTTCGCCACCCACACCCACAATCCAATGGAGGTCAGTGTGCCTGCGAGCAATCCCCAGAAGCCGCCCTGGTTGGTAGCTCGCTTCCACAGCATTCCCAAAATCACAGTTCCAAACAGCGGCGCCACGAAGAAGCTGAAGAGCTGCAGGGCATAGTCCATGATGCTGGCAGAGTGCTGCACCAGGTACGCCGTGCCCACCGAGACGAGCACGCCAATCAAAGCGCACCAGCGGCCCATGGCAACATAGTGCCGGTCCGAAGCTTTCTTGTTCAGGAAGGCGCCATAGATGTCATAGGTCCAGACGGTGGAAAACGCGCTCACGTTGCCGGCCATTCCAGACATGAAGCCGGCAATCAGCGCGGTGACGCCGAGGCCGATCAACCCCGGCCCGCAGTAGCGCACGAGCATCAAGGGCAACACCTCGTTGTAGCTGTGTCCATGGGTCGCCACTGCCACGCCTTCGGGCAGCA
This sequence comes from uncultured Acidobacteriaceae bacterium, assembly GCA_964609355.1. Classification (GTDB taxonomy): domain Bacteria; phylum Acidobacteriota; class Terriglobia; order Terriglobales; family Acidobacteriaceae; genus PALSA-350. The sequence goes on from CAZSUK010000176.1 coordinate 10,282, forward strand.
AGGGGAAGGGTAACAGCGCCAGTGCCAGCAGTCCGGGGAGGATGACGATGAGCGGCACGACCATCTTGAACGCCGCGCCGATAATGGGGGCGAGGCGCGCCGAGCGGAGGCTATTCGCCGCGAGGACCCGTTGCACCACCAGAAAATCCGTGGTCCAGTAGCCAAAAGCAAGCACAAAGCCCCAGCCGAAAACAAGGCCGGTCCAGTGGACACCCATAGGATTGTCTTTGAAGTGCCCCATCGTGCTCCAAAGATGGGTGTAGTCCGAGCGCCCAAGATCGGTTTGGATTTGGCGAGTCAAATTTTTCCAGCCCCCCACTTCGATCATGCCGAGAATGGGAACCAGCAGCGCCCCCGCCCAGATCAGAAAAAACTGCAAAATTTCATTAAAGATGGCGGACCGCAGTCCTCCCAGCGCGACGTAGATAGCAACCACCAGCGAAGACAACCAGATGCTGAAGTTGAGGTCCCAGCCGAGAACTACTTTCATCACCAGCGCCATGGAGTACATGTTGATGCCGCTCATCAGGATGGTCATGAAGGCGAAGCTGATCGCAGAAAAAGCGCGCGCTGGGTTGCCGAAACGCAAATGGAGATATCCAGGCACGGAATAGGTTTTGGAGATGTAATAGAACGGCATCATGACCAGACCGAGAAATAGCATCGCCGGTATGGCGCCGATCCAATAGGCGTGCAGTGCGAGGATGCCATATTGATACGTCGAGCCGGCCCAGCCCATCATCTCGAGCGAGCCCAGGTTCGCGGATATAAAGCTCAGGCCCGCGATCCATGCGGTCATCTCCCTGCCCGCCATGAAAAATTCTTTGCTGGTCCTGGTAGAACCCCGCACGTAAAACCCGATAAAAAGCACCGCGACGAAGTAGACAGCGATAATCGCCACATCCACCGTGGACAAATGAATCAGCTGTGTCTTCAGTGTTCCTCCTCTAATGGACGCCAAAGAAAAGTATCTTCGCTCCGGGCTTGTCGAAAGTTGCGTCGATCCTGGCTCGGCCGTCGGCATCCAGTGATACGCTTACCCCTTCGTTGGTCCAATGTTCAGCCGCGACTCTATGGCGCGTGATGTATTGGTACGTCCCGCGTTCGGTGGCAAAAAGGACTACCGCGCCGCGCCCCGTCGTAGCTGAAAGCTTCTCGTGGATCTCGGGGCTGGCAGAAACAAGACCAGTCACCACAGGATCGCTCTCCGTGATATCGTCGCGGACTTGCTTGTATCTGGCCAGGGCACTGCCGATGAAGGCAACCCCCGAATCAGAAACACTGAGCAAGTCTCCCCATATTCCATTCTGCCCCAGGATCAGCGAGGCGACGTCCACCTGCTGCCACTGCTCCGGATCATCGGGAAAGTAGTGAGTAAGGAACAAAATGGAGGGAATCCACTTATCAAACGTTAAGGGCGATCGGGCAATCCAGGTGCGCGCTGCGCCCTGGTAGAAAAACAGGTTGGAGTTGGTTTGTGCAAGATCGATGGGGACGTCATAGCTCTGGTAATAAGGCCCATTGTTGATGAGGAAGTATTTACCTGACGCTAGAAACGCCAGGCCCATCGCCCGACCGGCTTCGGTCACGTCGAAGTCAACAATCGTTCCCGGGACCGCCACGGCGACTTTGTCCGCTACCCGGCTCATGTACTGAACCAGTTGAAATGCATAGGAGTCTGAACGCTCCTGAGCAGTGTTGCTTTCGTCGCCATGATCATGGTGTGGGTCGTTGCATCCGTACTGTGCAATCGCGTCCCACTTGAAATAGGTGACGCCAACTTCGCGGGCAAGGCGAATCAGTTCGTCCGCGAAGGCATCGGCGTAGCCGCTCACCATGCACATCTTATAGCTCGGCTCCGTTTCCCAGACTTCCTGGGGCTCGCCCACTTTACCATCCCAGGACATGCGCCATTCCGGGTGCTCTCGTACTACGTGGCTGGAGATGGCGGCCGTAGTGGGTCCAAACCATAAACCCAAATGCATACCGTAGCCATCCAGCTTTTGCTTGACGGCTTTCAGACCGTCGGAAAAGCGCTTGCTGCTGACGGTCCAATCTCCGGTCTTTTCATACCATCCCGTATCCAGCACAAAAACATCGATGCCCATCCGGTGAGCCACGTCGATCTCTCTGAGGATGCGATCCTCATTCATCGATGCCAGATACGGCTTGCCGTTCCACCACTTGTTGCGTTCCTGAAAATTCCAGGTGTTGTAGAAGATATAAGGCTTCCTTGTGTTCGGGTTCTGCGTCATGTACTTGAGCACATAGCGGCGGTAAAGCGAAGCGAGTTGATCGATTCCGCCCTGAGTTGCTGCGGTCTCCATCCAAATCGACTGCCACGAATGGTTGCCATCAAGCTTTTCTCCAGGAAGATAGTTACCCTTCACAGCTTCCAGGCGCACCGTTCGATCGCCACGCAGCCGATAACGGAGAAACGCATCCGGAACCTGCGAGCCATGCTCGTAAGCCAGCATGAAGCTGCGGTGGTTATTGCTGGCAGCGATCATCGGGCCCATCAAGGTGCCACCATCCTGAAAATACCTGTCGTCGATATTCCGTTCGGAAATTGTGTAACTGTGAGTTAGCTGCGCAAAGTTCGACAGTGTCACTTCTTCCGCGGCCGGCAGTTGGTTGAAAGAAGTTTCCAGGTAACTCAGTCTGTTTGCCCCGCGCGCAGTCAGTGTTCGCGCTTGATCGCTCTTGAGGGTGTAGCGAAAACGAATGACGGGCGTTTCGTTGTTCACCTGGAACTGGATCAGAAGTTGAAGATGAGGATCTTGTGCGAGCTTTCCGGCAAAGGAATATTCGGTGGCTCCGTTGTCGAGATGAATCGGAGTTCCAATGGGGAAGAAATGAAAAACCGTGGCCGGGACCTGCCTGGTATCGATGGAAAAGACTGGCGGAGCGAATCGGTATTCGGGCCCGGTGTGCGTTGTGCGATAAGCCCAAAGACATCCCTGCGCACACGAAAGAGTGAGTTGCAGTTGATTGGTCTGGATGTCAGCATTCGCTGCGTACGAGGGGATGGCGAAGAGCGGGAAGCAAGCGACAGCTAACCTCTTTATCCAGCACAGATACATTATGTCGCCACCACGATTACGATTTGCTTGACTCGCGTCGATCCATGTGAGTCCGGTTCTGGCCATTTGTCAAGGCGATACCGTGTCTCAAGTTCCTCGTTTTCGGGCCAATGAATTGCGGTAGCCTATGTTTATGGATATGCAGAGCCGTCCCGAACTCGAGGACCTGGTAAAGTACGACGTGGACAACACCGCCTACCAGTCCCTCGAGGAAAACGTTGAGCACGCAGTTTCACTGCTGACTGTGCACGGCACGTGGGTTCTAGAGCACCGCGCCGAGAGCGTCGAACAATAGGCGCTGAAGCCAGGAAACCGCAGATTTCTCCACTACTCCTGATGTGGCTTTTGTGTCTTCAAAGAAAAGGCGGGATTTCGTACTGCATCCTTCGCAGGAAAACGCGCCGCGCTGAGGGGCAGCACTTCGCCGCCATGCACTCCGGCCCTGATTAACCAGAATGCTGGCGGGAGAAAGTGGAAGCAAACGCCCCATCCTCTTCCGCGTAGTTCACATGTTCGGAAACGATACCGGGCAGTAACGTTGGATTTATGATTCGCGATTTACGGCTCAGCAGCCGTAATGACGGCCTTCTTCCGGCTGTGACTCCCAAGGATAGGTCTGCAGTGGTGTGAACGTCCGATGGAAGAATTCATCGTCGACGATATAAGTTTCGCCGTTTTCGCCTTTCACAATCCAGTCGCCTTTTGACACATTGCAAACACCAGTGTCCGTGGCGATCGATTTGGAATACTCGCACTGGGTCGCCTCTACGATCAGCGGCCGAAGCGTACGGAATGTACTCATGAAGTCCCCCTTGGCATACAGAGCCAATGCCCCTATGAAAGGACTTTTTTCGTAAGGAAGGCGATGCGGATTTGTTAGGGATTTGTAAGGGCCGGCGTAAGTCGCTTAGAATCCGTAGTTTTTCTTGCGCAAGGCATTTTTGTACTGGTCGCGAGCTTTCTTGGCAGCGGCTTCGGCATCATGTTCGGTAAAACCAGCTGCATCCCACTTTTCCATCTCGACCATGGAATGGTCATCGTTGGCCAGAGCCTCTTCGGCTCGTATGGCGGCTACCCAGGCGTCAATGGCCTGCCTATATTCTTGCAGCAGTTGATCAAAGTTTTTGGCTTGCATGGTGCAGTGAATGTATGGCAGCCCACAGCCAGCGTCAATGGCGCCGGTGACCGATTCACGAAAGATTGACAGACGAGTCCTCGCGACTCCGAGGGGAACGTACCGCGCTTTCCAGCGGGATCGGGTTTTCAAACCCACGAGGACTCACTGTCGAAAATAAGGCTGCAACCTCCAGACTTTGAGTGGGTGGCCCAGGTCTCGCTTTTGAGACCTGGGTGTTCCGGCTGGGACCATTTACGGGGAGAACCCGGGTCTCAAAAGCGAGACCTAGGCCGCCCACTCAAAATTCGTCCGCGCCAGTTTCATCGTCTTAGGCGTGCTGCGGGCCCATGGGTACTCCGGTATCTAATAAATAAATTCCGGGGCATAACGAAAAGCGGATTTGTTCATTACAAGGGGGATGCCACGTCTTACCAATCCCGGTTGAGTTGCAAATCCATTCCCCGATTGGACCGACCCCTCAGATTGCACTACCTCTAATGCAATCCGCATTCGGGCTGCACCGTTTTGACCGGATGAAGAGATATTCACCCCTGGGAGATGCAGGTGGTGTATCTTTTCTCCACGAAAGTTGTGGACCAGAGTGACGTCGCAGAACGGGTGTGACCTACCGGCAAGTTGTGATGAATCTCGGGGTTCTTCAAGCACGTGGGCCAGGTACTAAATGTAAACTTCTCCCAAAATCAAACTTGCCGCAGGGTCTCAAAGTTTCGCTAAGAGGCGTTCGCTGTGAAGCCTGTTATCCGTTTGTCCGCTCTTGTTTTCGCCGGGTTTTGCTGCCAGTGCTCATTTAGCTGGGCGCAGACGGCGAGCGTTCATCCTAAGCCCTCTCGCGCCGCCAGCCACGCGGCTCCCCCTGAGAATACGGTCGTCATTCCCGGGCCCTTGCGTTCTTTCCTGCGCATGGCGGGCATCAGCCAGCAGATAGCTCCCAACGATGTGTTGCCCCTGGTGGCTCGCAACGCCTACGCGACCGGCTACCTAAACGGTGTGCCGACCGAGTATCTGCATCTGCTCGAGCGCTACCTGCACCAGGCGCGAGAGCTGCAAATGATGGCCGGTTCGAACGGCACCCTACGGATCGCCAACTGTGCCGACGCGGAGCCCTTGTTGAGTATCCTGGGCTACCACGCCCGGCCGGCCTGCGGCCAAAAGGGTTCCACCCTGATGACCTCCGATCCGGAACGGGCTTTCCTTACCACCGACTCTGGTTTCCCTCTCACCGCGCTGGAGGAGGCACTGGAAAAGGGCGAGGTCTTCACCTATGCGTTTCCCGAATCTCGCGTCCCCGTGCTTTTCGGTGAGAACGAGTGGAAGTCGCTCAGCAGCGCCAAGAGCAGGGGGTCGCAAACCCTCGTCGACATCCTGCTCCGCGAGCCGGCGATCGACCGGCTCTATTGGGCGATGGCCAACACCGACGCGGAAACCCGGACCGCGTTAGCGCGCGCGCCTGGCCTGGGGAAACTTCTGCCGTATGGACCGGTTCTTGATTTCTACGGGACCCAAATCTACATCCGCGGCGGCCGCGTGATGGTGCCAGGAGGGAACGCGGCCGAGACGGGCTGGAGAGATCTGGTGGGCGCCAGTCCCAGGTCTCCGGGGGATTTTGTCCTTCGCCTGGTAGATGAAGACAACGGTTGGCTAGCCGTTTATTTCGATACCCTGGCGCGGGTGAACCCGCAGCAGCAGGCCTACCTTACGGCATCTCCGCGCTTGCACCGGTTGTACGATGCCTTTCGCGAGCCCGATCCCAAGGCATACCCGGCGCGGGCGGTCTTTCGCAAAGCTCCGGCGCTCCTGATGCTCTTTACCCGGGTGCAGTGGGGGGCCGACGGGGAACCGCGTATCCCCGGCAACCTCGATGTTTGGAAGCAGATCCTGGCGGAGAAAAGCGAACCGAAGGCTGCCCATGATTGGGGCAGGCGCGCACGGGGATGGAAACGGCCGGAACAATTGCTGGAAGCTATGGCCGCGTTCTCTCGCCTTGATACCGAACAGGGGCCGCTGCAAATTTATCTCATGCTGAACGAGATGGACAGCAGGCGCGCTGCGGATAAGCGTCTGGCGCCCGAGACCGTCCTCTTGCTGGCCCGTAAATTTCCCCAGCTGAGTAACTGGTACCTGACCTTTTCGGAGTTCCCTGAATTGGACGACACCTCGATTACCCAGTTTGTGAAGGTGGCGGACACCATCGACGGAATGCACGACCACAGTTTGCGCGGCAACGCCATGGGAATGCTGCAGGCGAACCTGGGGATCTGGCAAATTCTGGCTCGCCAGGGTGAAATTCACAGCGTTGATCTGAACCAATCGTGGCAACAGGCCATTGCACCTTTCTCCGGCGTAAATTCTTTGGCGCAACTCTTCGACGCCGGGCATGGTTCTCTCAAAGCCGTCATGGTGGCCAGCGGCAAAGCTAACCTCTCGCAAGGCGAATTGATCGATCTGCTGGCTGGCCCCCCGCAGGACACTGCGGAAGGGCAACGCATGCGCCAGGAAATGGCCGCCCGCATCCGGACGGTGCTGGATGATCAACGCCTGGTGTCGCTCGACACCCTGTTCTCACTCGGGGACGGACTCAACAAGATGGCCGCCGGCGCTGCTCCGGCAAGTAACTTACTTCCCCTGGCTAACGAGCTCCGCGAATTTGAGCTGCCCCGTCCCATCTTTACGGAAAGCGAAAAAACCGAGTGGGCGCCTGGCGTTTACGCCAACCGTCATGCCGAGCTGCAGGTGCATGTCGATATCACCAAGGTAATCAAGACCCCGGGCTCGAAGTCGCAACTGGAAGCGGCACGGGGGCAGCTCACGCCGTTCCTTCGCGATGCGCTGGTAGGTTTGAACTACGCCTACTACGAGCCGCCAGGGGCCCAACTGCTGCACAACAACCCGCTGTTTGTGCGCTCCCACGACTTTTCCGGCGAAACCATTATGGGGGTGACCCAGCTCTGGCAGGCTCCGGAATTGTTCAACCAGGGCTCACCCGCCGGCGGAGGCGCCTACCTGGTTGGTTCACTGGCCGAGTTGCCCTATGTCCTGGCCACGACCGAAGAGGACTTTATCGCTCCGAAAAATGTGCAGGCACTGATATGGAAGGAGGTCACTGCAGATCTGCTGGTCAGCGCAACCCTGCCGCGCTGGTGGAATGTGACCCGCAACGAACTCCATGCGGTCGCTCTTTACCAGCGAGCCGGCGAAGAGCTTGTAACCGCAGCGGTGGCAAACCAGGAACTGCGGGGCAAGGTGCTCGAAATTCTCGCCGAACGCCTGCCTGCGCAGCGGCTGGGTCAAGTGGAGCAAGCGTTGCAGTCAGGCGATGAAGCGGCCAGCCTCTGGCCGTTAACGCCGGCCGATACCTTTCACCTTGCGGCGGAGTTTCGCCAGAAATATCCCCAGGATTCGTTAGGAGCTGCGGGCTCGGAATTGGATGTCCTCAGCCGTCAGTATCCGGCGGAGGTTAACCTGCAGCGTCTTTCCCGTGACTTTGGCACGCCTCATCCGGTGCTGGCCCAGAACTACATGTGCGAGCTTCTCAACGTGCAGCCGTTTCCAGCCTTCGGTGGCAACTCCAGCCGGCTATTGGGCGAGTCATGGGATTCAAGCAATCTCTATTGGGCGCGGCTGGCAGACGAGAAGGGCTACTCACCGGTCGTGCTCAATCGCCTGGTCCCGGAGCTGACCCGGCACATGGTGGCTAATATTTTTGCCACCGACATTGAGGATTGGCCGGCGTTGACTCGTGCCATGAGAGAAACCGGCGAAGAGTTTCGCCAGGGCAAGATCGTGTTGCCGCAGGTGACAGAAGCTTTCTCCCCCGGCCAGGAAAATGGCGTACAGGTGCAACAATCCCGGGCTATCTCCGCGCCGGCGGAAAATAAATAAAGGCGTACAGGACACACTATGGCTAAGCGACAGCTTCTCTTTATTCCGACCGTACTCGCGCTCTTCTTTGTCGGCGGCCGGTTGACCGGGGCCCAGGATGATTCGACCAACATCCGGGTCAACGTCGATCTGGTCCAGCTAAACGTAGCCGTAACTGATAACAAAGGAAACTATGTTTCCGGCCTCGCCCCGGAGAACTTTTCCATCACCGAGGACAAGATTCCGGAGAGACTTGCGACTTTCGAAGAAGGCAACGAGGGGCCGAGACAGGTGATTCAGGCTCCGCCCAACGCGCCCGGCGGCAAAACGCCGGCGCCCGTTAAATCGACGCCTAAAACGATCGCTCCCATGGTGGCATCCAACATGGTGGACAAGGGTTACTCCGCATCGCCCAGCGACGGTTCACCGACTATGCAGTCGCAGATCTCCGGCGCCAACGTATTCGTTCTATTCGATACCAGCAACTACATGTATCGGGGCTTTGTGTTTGCGCAGGACGCCATCACGGATTTCATTCGCTCGTTAGAAGGGGCGAACAAGGTCGCGTTCTATTCCTATAGCCGTGATCTTTCGCGCAATTCGGCACTTACCGCTGATAGAACCCAGGTACTGCGTGGGGTACGCAGCACGGTCGCGGGCGACGATGCCGCGCTGTACAACTGCCTCTTGATGACGGTCGAGGACGCGGCTCGTTACAGCGGCCGAAAAGTGGTGGTGGTTTTCTCCAATGGCCCTGACAATGCCAGCCTGGTGCCGCCGGAAGACGTGGCCGAGTTGGCGCAGTCGACCGGCACGATTATTTACATGATCAGCACTCGGGAAGCGCAGCTGGAACCGATTTCGACGGCTGTCTTTGAGCGCATGAGCAAGGCGACCGGGGGCAAGGCCTATTTCGCCCGCAGCTGGGGAGATGAAAAGAAGGCGTTTGCCTTTATCCAGGAGGATCTGGCGCACCTCTACTCGCTCAGCTACTATCCGCAGCCCAATCCCAGCACCGGTTGGCGCACGATCACGGTCAAGCTCGTCGGCAAAGACATGCAGAAGTACCACATCCGCACCCGGGCCGGGTATCGGCTGCAGCAGGCCCACGCAGCGGCCAACAACTCCGCGGAGTTGGAGGCGGTTCAAAAGTAGGTGGCCGGCCGCGCCCGGCCCTCGAAGGCTAAGGCTTGAAGTCCGTGCGTTTGGCGGTCTTTTCACCACAGGGAGCCGGTCCCTGAGATCCTGCCCCCGCGGCAACGGAATCGCTGCAAGTGAGCAGGTTGGGCTCGTTCATCACCAAAATCGCCGCCTGCTCGAGGGTGACGTCTCCCGCCTCGGGCTGGAACTTTGAGCGCTTGTCGTCCTGTTGCAGTGACACGCTTTTGAACAGCAACGCGTTACCTTCAAGGTGGACGTGGATCTGGGATAACTCCCAATAGGACGGGCCGACCTGTTGCTGCTCCAGGGCGAAGGAGCTTTTCTCTTTCAGTCTTCCCAAAAGGCCCCCGCCAAAGGTGACATCGTGGAAAAGGTGGCCCTTGATTTTGCAGATCCGGTGTTGCTGGTTGTCGACCACAAGGTCGCCGGTCATGCTGCTGAACACACGCGCTTCCCGCGTAGGCGGGTGAAAGCCGGGCGCAGGGTCAAAATGCAGTGAGGTCGTGTTTGCGGTCGATCCGGTTTGGGTCCAGATAAAAGCTTCGGGCAACAGCTTTAACAGGTCATCGATCTGACGGTCATCGTGATTGGCCTCTTCGACCTGTTTGTTTTGAGCCTTGGTGTCGTGCATGAATTTCTCAATCAGCTCGCGCTGCCGGGCCTCAGGCAGCTGCTGGGCGTCCTTCTCAAGGACGCGTTCGACATTGCCTCGTTGCGTGGCCGCAACCCACTGCACAAGGTGCTCCTTGGGCTTATCGCTCTCCTCCAGGTAAATCCAATTGGAGTGGTCGTTCTGGTCGGCTTTACGTTCTACGTCTACAACCTGCTGGATGATCTGCTGCGGGCTCTGAGCGTGAAGACTGGGAAATGAGAGCGCGAGCAAGCCCACCGCAACAAGGTGGGTCCATCGTTGGGTCATGTGACTACCTTTACCGACCAAAGTTACGGCCTTTTGATGCAACAGCTTCGCGGAACGGTTCGCCAGAAATCTGAAGCTGTGGGGACCTGGCTTGTCCAAACCGGATCAATATGCCATTAGCCACTTCTTCTTCGGCTCTTTTTTGGAAGTCTTTTTCGACGGGAGGGTCGCTGGGCCTACCTGAGGAAGATGAAAATGGCGCGGGCGAATATTGAGTGGGTGGCCCAGGTCTCAAAATATCGACAAGGTCAACTGCTGGAAGAGCAATTCTGCGATGCCCGCACCTTGATGAGAGGCCGATTCTGGATGGTATTCGTCGCCTCCTCAACGATCGGAACGATCTTTGGGAGATGCAGCTGCTCCAGGGTGCCTTGCCGATGAGTGACGTTCAAGACGCAGCGCGCCGCGCTCCAGGAGCAAGGCGGCAAAAATATGGTAGGCACGAGGAGACTCGAACTCCTGACCTCTACCGTGTCAAGGTAGCGCTCTAACCAACTGAGCTACGCGCCTGCGCCGTGCATCTCGCTATCATATCAAAAGCTCATGTACCATCAAGATTTCGGGTCGCCGCCACGAAGATCGGAACGCCTTGCTGAAAGAATTGCGCGCAGCTCCCAACCTGCTTACGTTCCTGCGCCTGTGCCTCATACCCTTTTTGGTCATTGCGGTTCTTGAGTCCCACTACAAGACGGCCCTCTGCCTGTTCGTGGTAGCCGGGTTGAGCGACGGCCTGGATGGCCTCGCGGCACGAGTATTGAAACAGCAGACGCAAATTGGTCAATACCTCGACCCTGTAGCCGATAAGCTCCTGCTGAGCACCTTATTTCTGGTCCTTATGCACCAGGGCCTGGTGCCGCGCCGGGTTACGGTGCTGGTCTTCAGCCGCGATTTGGGTATTCTCATCATCGCCTCGTTGCTATATATCAGTCTCGGCATGCGTGACTTTCGCCCCAGCATCTACGGCAAAGCGAACACCTGCGCGCAGATCCTGGCCCTGCTTACCGTCCTGCTCTGCCAGGTCTTCGCACCGCTTCCCCTTACCATGCTGCGTACTATGGCTCTGGATGCGACTGCCCTGCTCACCATCGTTTCCGCCTTGCATTACGCCTGGCGCACCGCCCGGCGGCTCGCCGTCGCCGAGGCAAAAGTTTGAAAAAATCGCTTTCAATGACAAACTATTGCCAGCACTAGGCTCGCGGTTTAACTTTACTGAAACAGTTGCCTCCCCGGGCCTCAACAACGCGCTCGGGCAGAACTGTGGTTTTTAGAAGGCCCCCTAATGTCTGAGACGATCCAAGCACGAGTTCTTCGAGTGATTGCCACCACCCAAAGAATTCCCCTCGAGAAGGTCAAGCCTGATAGCACCTTCGAAGAACTGGGCATCGATTCGATGGACAGCATCAACATCCTGTTCGACCTCGAAAGTGAGTTCGACATCGAGATCAAAGACGAAGACGCGAAGAAGATCAGGACCATTCGCGAAATGATCGACGGTGTCACCTACCTGGTGGATTCCAAGCAGAATCCCTCCGCCCAGACCGCGACCGAATAAGTTTGGTACCCTCGAAACAGTCCTCTATGAAAATGGTGTAGATG
>CAZSUK010000177.1:0-5308 GCA_964609355.1 uncultured Acidobacteriaceae bacterium
CCCGGCAATTAACGGTTGTCTTCCGCCACGAAGGGCCTTAGCCTGAATCCTGCTTACCGGCGCACTAGCGCCACCGCGGTCAAGTCCTCACGACGGCGCGGTCTACGTGAATTCAGAAAATCCTGAATGCGCGACCAGGGATGATTGCCGAAGTCATAAGCCTGACGCAGCACTTTATCGCATATCTGCGCTGCCGTCTCTCCATTGCATTGTTCCAATAGCCGCTCGATGCGCTTGGCACCGAATTCACTGCCCCCACGCCGGCTCTCAATGACCCCCTTGGTAACCAGGAGCAGCTTATCCTGAGGTTCGAAAGCCAGGACTGCCGGCTCATACGTCACATGCGTGAAAAGGCCCAGCGGAACGCCGCCCCGCTCCAGAACACACGCGCTCCTGGCATCGCGAAAGACAGCGACAACACGTCCCGCATTGCAATAGGTCAAAATACCGAGCGTCGTATTGAAGCAACCCAGAAAGGTGGGAGCAAATCGGACCCCCGCGGCAGCCTCCATCAGCGACCGATTCACCTCATGGGCAAGGGTCGCGATGGACTCCGACTCGTTCGCATCGGCAGGGCTGAATAGCTCCAGGGCGCTGTGCCGGAACGCAACTTGCACCTCGGCTGCAATCGCATGTGCTTCCTCCCGAGGACCCGCAATATCGCTCAACAGGAACACCAGCCGCGAACCAGTCGTCAGGCCATCAAAAAAGTCCCCACCGCTGCGGTCCGAATGGTATCGGGCGCTGATATCCAGACCGTCCAACCTGGTTAGTTTGACCGGACAAGGAGTCGGGTCCGCGGCGCTTACGGGACGGATGCCCAACTCGGTTGAAAAAGAAGCCATCGTATCCTTCTGCACAAAGGTGACAAGATTCAGCTGTTGCGTGGAAGTCCCGCGTTCCTGCCTGAAATGCCCCAATGCGCGCGAGTTTCGCCGGTGAAGGCATAGTACTACCGTAATTAGGCAGGGCAAAGCCGATTGCAACAATACACCAACCGGGTGATTGCCCGGGGTCGTAGGATACGGAAGACCCCTATCAGGAGATACCCATGGCAGTTGAGATCCGAATTCCGCCCATTCTGCAGATTGGAGGGGGCTCGTTTTCCGTGGTAGCCGCCTTGCTTTTACGCCTCCGCTGCGGGCGGCCGTTAATTGTGACCGATCCCTTTCTGATGAAGAATCAATTGGCCGCAAAACTTGCGACACAGATGCGCGATGCCGGGCTAAGCTGTGAAATCTTCCATGAGACTGTGGCAGATCCGACCACCACAGTTGTCGAAGCAGGCGTCGGGGCTTTCAAGCGGGGCGGACATGACAGCCTGGTGAGCCTGGGAGGCGGTAGTCCGATCGACACCGCCAAGGCCATCGGCATGCTATCCGTCAATCAGGGTAAGATCCGGGACTATCGCGTTCCCCAATCGATTCCATTGCCCGGTCCGACGCATGTGGCGATTCCAACCACCGCCGGCACGGGGTCAGAAGTCACCCGCTTTACCGTCATCACCGACTCGGAGAGTGGGGAGAAAATGCTGCTGGCAGGCGACTACCTACAACCTGCCGCCGCGGTGGTGGACTTTGAACTTACGCTGACTATGCCCGCCAGGCTCACTGCCGATACCGGCACCGACTCGCTCACACATGCCATCGAGGCATTTGTCAGCCGTAAGGCAAACCCATTCACCGACGCGCTTGCGCTCTCTGCCATGAAGACTATCTGGCGGGAGCTTCCTATCAGTTTTCGCGAACCCGGCAATCTGCAAGCGCGTGAAGCGATGATGCTGGCCGCAACCCAGGCAGGGATAGCATTCTCGAATGCCAGTGTCGCCCTAGTGCACGGAATGAGCCGGCCTCTGGGTGCACACTTTCACATTCCGCACGGACTTTCGAACGCCATGCTCCTGCCCACCGTAACGGCGTTCTCAGTGCAATCGGCCGTCGATCGTTATGCGGAGTGTGCTCGAGCCATGGGTGTGGCCCAGGCGCACGACAGTGATGCAGTGGCGGTCGATCATTTGGTGAGCGCGTTACACCGCAGAAACAAGGAACTCCAGGTTCCGTCGCCTAGAGAATGGGGCGTTCCGGAGGAGCAGTACTTTGCCCTGCTGGGCATGATGGCAACGCAGGCGCTTGCTTCAGGATCGCCCGCGAATAATCCTCGTCTTGCAACAGCAACTGAGATCGAACAACTTTACCGCCAGGCATGGCAATGACGGCAAGATGACCGGGTATTTGACTTCATCTTCTAAACTCCATCAATGACCAACCATCTCATCTGGGCCGCTGGGCTCTTCGGCCATCTTGTGTTGCTCGCGGTCCTGTTTGTGCGCAGGCGCATGGCACGATTTCTCTGGTTTACCCTGCTCATCCTCTTCTATTTTTTGCGCTCGGTGGGGCTCGAGGCCGGGTTGCGTCTTTCCGGCCATCCCGTACGGCAGTTCACCACCGTCATCCTGGACCTGATGGATGTTCCGCTGCAGTGTGCCGTGCTGGCCGAACTAACCTGGATCGCGCTGCGACCGCTGGGTGGGATCCGCCGCTTTACCCTCCCTCTGCTTCTCGTGGCCAGCGGCGTACTTATGGTGATCCGCCTGGCCCCGGCAGGCCATTCTTCGCTGCGCACACTCCTGGTCTTGATGCATTTCCTGCTCTCCGTGCTGATGGTGGAGTGGGCGATCATGCTCGCCTTTCTGCTCCGCCCCTTACGTCTTTCCTGGCGCAGTCATGTGGTCGCGATCAGCCTTGGGCTCGGAATCTATTCGGCATCCGTGCTGGCCGGCGGAGGGTACTTCACCACCGGACGTGAGATGAGCGACTACGTCTTCTTCTCGTTCTTTCGCATCTCTGTCTACCTGCTGATCCTGCTTTGGTGGGCAGTCACCCTCTGGCTTGCAGAACCCGCTGGATAGCAATCTCGCATGCAAACGCAAGAACCGGATAGTTCGCTGAGCCATGCCGATTCAATCTGGTTGCATGCATAGAAACATCGAACCCTCGATCCTCTATTTCGGCACACCGGTTGTTCTCATCAGCAGCAGGAACCTTGACGGAACGTGCAACGTCGCGCCCATGTCCTCCGCGTGGTGGCTGGGCTGGAATTGTATGTTGGGTCTGGGAGCCAAATCTCATACGGCACAGAATCTATTGCGGGAGAAGGAATGCGTGCTGAATTTGCCTTCGGTCGAGATGGCGAACGCGGTGAATCGGCTCGCGCGTCTCACTGGATCAGATCCAGTGCCCCCGCATAAACTCTCGATGGGTTATCGCCACGAAAAAGATAAGCTCGGTGTCTCCGGCCTGACGCCCGCCACATCCGATCTGGTCAACGCGCAGAGAATCGCTGAATGCCCGGTACAACTCGAGGCAGTGCTCGAGACCACACGCCCATTCGGCACCCGCCCGGATAAGGCCTGCCCGGCCACGCGTTGGAGGTGAGGATCGTTCGCACACACATCGACGAACGCCTTCTGATGGACGGATTCGAAAATCGAATTGATCCTGACAAGTGGCGCCCACTCATCATGAGCTTTTGCCACTTCTACGGCCTGGGCGAGAGAGTGTGGCAATCGACATTGGCAGAAATACCCGAAGCCGTCTATCGCCCGGTAGCACAAATGGCACGCTAGGATTGAGTCCCCAACGCACGCCCGGCCGCGGCACCTGACGCCCATGCCCATTGAAAGTTAAAACCGCCCAGGTGGCCGGTCACGTCAACCACCTCTCCGATGAAGTAAAGCCCGGGCACCTTAAGGCATTCCATCGTCCGCGCATTTAGCTCTCCCGTATCCACTCCACCCGCTGTGACTTCGGCCTTTTCGTAGCCTTCACTTCCAGAAGGATAGACAGTCCAGCGGTGCAGCCCGCTCTCCGCCTGATCGAGACCCGCGTTGGTCCAGGCGGGCGGCGGCTCGAGCGCCAGCCAGCGGTCGGCCAGGCGATGAGGCAGAACACCGCGCAGCGCTGCTCGGGCAGTCGTCAAGTCACGTTGCGCGCGAACAGGCGCAGTCCAGGAAAGATCCGGAGCAAGATCAATCTCCACCTTTTCCCCAGGCCGCCAGTAAGAAGAAACCTGCAGCACCGCCGGCCCACTGATGCCCCGGTGAGTAAAAAGAAGTTTCTCGCGGAACCGCCCACTCCCTGCAGAAGCGACGACCTCAGTCGAAACCCCCGCCAGATCGGCGTAGTTCTTCAGGTCGTGAGAGGCAAAGGTGAGCGGCACCAGTGCCGGCCGGCACGGTTGAATCTTCAAGCCAAACTGCTGCGCAACCTGGTAGCCAAACGGGGTAGCGCCCATCTTCGGAATAGAGAGACCTCCGCTGGCGATGACCAGAGAAGGCGCGAAGAACTCCCCACGGTCAGTTTGCAAATGGAAACCCTGCTCGACCCTGGCCACCCGTGCATTGAGAAGAATCGTTACCCCGGCAGCAGCGCACTCCTGCTCCAGCATGGAAACAACGTCACTCGCCGTGCGGTCGCAGAAGAGTTGCCCCAGCGTCTTCTCGTGCCAGGGGACTTGGTGCTTCTCGACTAACTCCAGAAAATCGGCAGGAGTGTAGCGAGCCAGCGCCGACTTGGCAAAGTGAGGATTGGCGGAGAGGAAATTTTCCGCCGTGGTGTGCAGGTTGGTAAAGTTACAGCGGCCGCCACCGGAGATCAGGATCTTTTTGCCGATGCGGCTGGCATGATCCAGCAGCAGAACCCGTCGCCCTCCGCGGCCTGCGTGCATGGCACAGAAAAGGCCGGCGGCTCCGGCTCCCACAATGAGCACGTCATAATGGGAGCCGGTTCGGGTGTCAGATATGGCAGGAGACCGCGCCGCGCTTCTCCAGATACTTCTGGTGGTACTCCTCGGCGCGCCAGAAGTTCTCGGCCGGCACCACCTGGGTGACGATCGGCTTCTTGAACGCCTTTTGCTCAGTCAGGCGGGCAATGGTCGCCTTCGCCGCCGCCTCCTGCTCGGGCGAGTGAAAAAATACCACGCTGCGATATTGTGCTCCCCAGTCCGGGCCCTGACGGTTGAGCTGAGTGGGGTCGTGCAGTTCAAAGAACAAATCCAGTAAGCGTTGGTAGCTTACCTTCGCGGGATCGAACTTCAATTCCACTACTTCCGCGTGACCGGTGCGATCGGTGCACACGTCCTTGTAGGTTGGGTTGTCGAGTTTGCCGCCCTCGTAGCCGACGGCGGTCTCAGTCACTCCCGGCTCCTGTTGAAAGCGAACCTCGACCCCCCAAAAGCATCCTGCGCCAAATGTTGCGATCTCCATAAATCCTCCGTTTACTTATTAGATGGGGATGAGCGGGTTTTGATC
>CAZSUK010000178.1:0-18712 GCA_964609355.1 uncultured Acidobacteriaceae bacterium
CTGACTCTCTACCAGATCTCCTACCTGCTGAACGGTGAAATTGTTGCCTTCAAGGTTCACGGCCAGCTGACCGCTGCGGTCGATGATGACGGTGTGGAGTGAGTGGGTGAGCAGACCTTCGTCGCGCCAGAAATCCATGCCGAAAAGACCTGCCACCTGCTTTACCTCCGGCTTCGATCCCGACAGGAAGTGCCATTTGGACGGATCGGCGTGCCATACCTGGGCATAGTCGGAGAGGGTCTTTCCATTGTCGTGTTCGGGATCGATGTCGATTGTGAGGAGGATGAGGTCGCGTCCAGCATGGCTTGCGAAGCGGCGTTCCACGCCTGCGAGGTTGTTCGACAGGCGCCGGCAGTAGTTCGGGTTGGGGCACCTGGAGTAGCCAAAGGTGAGAGCGACGACTTTGTTTCTGAACTGCGAGAGGTGAATCTGCTCACCAGATTGATCGGTAAGGGTGAAGTCCGGAACAGGCTCGCCGACCTTGACGATGGTCGCGGCCTGCCCAGGGTTAAGCGCGGAGGAAATCGCGGTAAGCCCACCGGCCTGCATGGGTTCGGACTCAAAATTTTCAGAGGCCTCCTGCTTGATCTGTTCAGCGTAAAGCTCATGGCCGCTGGTGACTATATTGAAGCGGATCTGCATCCCGGGCTTAAGCACATTAAGGTCTGCTGGGCGCCGTACCTTGAACCACATCTCCATAGGAGCCATGTAACCGGGGATCTCGGCGCAAGAGACAAGGATGGAATGTGACTTGGCGTTCGTCTCGATCACCAGGCCGGAATCGGCGTGGGTCTCAGCCAGCAGCGAGATCGCGCTGAGGATGAAGATGAAAGCGAGATTACCTGTTTTCGGCCACATGGTGGGATGAGGGCTGGATCGGAGGACGATCCAGCTTGAGGTAGATGCTAGCAAATTCCTTGATCTGCAAGTATTGGCCAACCGCAACGTTCTCGAAGTGCTGGTGTGTCTTGCTGGTGGGCCAGAAGATATCGATGCTATTGATTACGGCGTGATGGCCCAGTCCGATGTGCTGCTCGACGGGATTCGCGCCGAAGGAACTGCTTTGGCCAACGGTACGGAAGATAGTGCGTGGCACGGTTTCGTCATCCGTCACGGTGACCTTGATCTCGGCGCCCAGGGCCTCGCGGTTTGTTTTAACTCCGATGAGACGCAGGTTGATCCAATCGTTTTCGCTGGTGCGATTGCGAAAGACGCGCATGGCATGCTTGTCGCCGGGCACGGAGCCACCGATCTCGGCGACTATATCTTCGTGCCCACTCCTGTCGAGGTCGGCAAAGGCAATGCCATGACCTTTGTGAAGTTCACCCGTACCGGAGGAGGCGGTGATGTCGACGAAGGATTTTCCAGCATCGTTTCGCAGTAGAACATGAGGCATCAGGTCAGCGAACGAAGGCTGGCCCATGCCGAGATAGATGTCGAGGAAGCCGTCGTTATCGGCGTCGCCGAAGTTGGAGCCCATGGGCATGAAGACCCTATCGAGCCCTACGTCGGCAGTGACGTCCGCGAATGTGCCATCGTGAAGGTTGCGATAGAGTTTGAGAGTTTCGGCGGAGACGGGAAGCTTGAGATAACTCCGCATCACCTGGTCGACGGTGAAACTGTGATAGCTGGTTACAAAGAGGTCGGGCCAGCCATCATTATCAAAGTCGAAGAACCAAGTAGAGAAGCTTAAGAAAGGGGCCTGGACGCCCGCCTGCCGGGCGACGTCGGTAAACGTGAGGTCGCCATTGTTGTGATAAAGGAAATGGGCGCCGCCGTAGTTCGATACGTAGAAGTCCGGATAGCCATCCTTGTCATAATCGGCGGAGACAACAGCCTTAGTGAAGGCTACTTTGTCGATGCCTGCAGCGTGCGAAATATCTTCGAAGGTTCCATCGCCTTTGTTACGAAAGAGCTGGCTTGTCGCGTTTTCATTACCGACAAAGAGGTCGAGGAAGCCATCGTTATCAATGTCTGCCCAGGAAGCAGTCTGGGTGGGCGCGAGCTTTCCGTTGGCGAGCCCGGCTTGCCGAGTCACGTCGGTGAAGGTTCCATTGCAATTGTTGCGTAGAAGCGATTTGCGGATTGGGAACTCCCAGCCGCCACGCAGCAGCAGAATATCCATGCATCCATCATTGTTATAGTCGGCCTGGATCATGTTGAGGGAGCCGAGTTGGTTGGATAGTCCGGCCTCGACGGTTCGGTCGCTGAAGGTTCCGTTGCCGTTGTTGTGGAAGTAATGCATGGAATCGCACAGGTCTACGCTCGAAGTGATGACATCGAGCAAGCCGTCGTTATCAAAGTCGTCGACGATGACTCCCCCAGCCGCGGCAAAGACGTTGAGGCCGGTCTCGCGCGCAACATCGGTGAAGCGGCCTATGTTTTGCCTGGATTGAAACACGATAGAAGAAATGCGATAGCGAACGGGGACGCCGGCGGGGTACTGTCCCAGGGTCATGTAGGCGAGGTTCAGAAGCCAACGAACCTGCAGGTCGGTCGGCGCTACATCGAGGAAGCTGAGGAAGTACTGGATAGCCTTTTGCGAGTCTTCTGTCTTTGTGAAGTGAGCGGTTGGGTCAACGGGCGGGAAGATGTCGATCGTTCCCGAATCGCGCATGACACCATTCTCGATACCCGCGCGATGAAGGTAGCTGACACCGAGAGCCTCCTGCATGTATGGAATCGCGCCGGGAACACTGGCCTGCGCTATCTGGTAGGCGCTGCTCCACTCGCGGATGGAGCTATCCAGATCGCCTACGAAGGCAAATAGCTGCGCAAGGGCGACATGGCTGCGCATGATCTCGATGGGAGCAGGCTTCGGTCCGGGTCCGCTTTCCGATGCGGCTAGCAGCGTCTGCATCTTAGCGACGGCGGCTAAATGAGACTCCTTGCGGATCGTGCATGGTTCCTGCAGATCCAGGTTCCAGCCATCCCTCTTGGAGTACTGCTCGAAGATGGAATCTTCTTCAGACATTCCGGCAACATTGATGCTTTGGCGTACGGGTTTGTCCGTCGGGATGTCGGCAATCTTTTGGGCTTCGAGATCATGTGTTTCCGGCGTCCTCTTGAAGATGGTTAGGACAGCGAAGCCAGAGGGGACAGAGATGGCGCCGGAATACTGGCCTGGTTGAAGCCGGTCTGCTACGTCACGCAGATGAGCGTTCAAATGCTCCGCGCCGGAGACGCCGAGGTAGCCTCCATCCTGTGCACTAGGGTCAATGGAGTGCTCCTTGGCCAGGACGGAGAAGTTCATCCCCTGTTTTAGCTGAAGGAGGACGGCGTCCGATTGTTCGACCGTCCTGGTGACGATCACGCCGACGGGTCTGTTGTCTTGCTGGGCAAACAGTAAGACGGCGGCGAAAAGGCTCAGAACAGGGATCAAAACCAACCGCATCGAGCTCATTTGCAACCGACCTACTGCAGAACCTATAAGGGAACGGATTTTTTATTGACGAGGATGTTAGCACAAGCGGGGACGGGTGTCCGTGAGGTACCACTGAAGCAAATTCTCTTAGACGATGACTTGCTAAGCGCAGCAAATCTGTCTACGTTTTTCCCATGCCCGCCCTCGCGGCAGGCGTATGGGAGCCCAGGATGGATCGCCGGAAATTTGTCAGCTACTCGCTTGCCGCCGCCGGCTCGGCTGCTCTTCCCGGCCGGCTCTGGGGTGATCGGCTTCGGGCTGACCGAGGTTCCATCCCCGACTTCCCGAAGGATTTTCTTTTTGGCATTGCCACATCAGCCTTTCAGGTGGAAGGCGCCTGGAATGAGGATGGAAAAGGTGAGTCGAATTGGGACCGCTTTTGCCATACGACGGGCAAAATTCGAGGCGCGGCCACGGCTGACGTCGCCTGCGATCACTACCATCGCTTCCAGGACGACCTGGCGATCGTTAAACAAATGAATCTCAA
This sequence comes from uncultured Acidobacteriaceae bacterium, assembly GCA_964609355.1. Classification (GTDB taxonomy): domain Bacteria; phylum Acidobacteriota; class Terriglobia; order Terriglobales; family Acidobacteriaceae; genus PALSA-350. The sequence goes on from CAZSUK010000178.1 coordinate 3,912, forward strand.
AAGCTATCGTTTTTCGGTCGCGTGGCCACGAATCCAGCCGAATGGAACCGGACCGGCGAACCAGAAAGGTCTCGATCACTATTCCAGGCTTATCGATACGATTTTGGCTGCGGGCATTCGTCCCTTTTGCACGCTCTATCATTGGGACCTTCCCCAGGCGCTCGAAGACAAAGGTGGTTGGCCCAACCGGGATCTTGCCAGCTATTACGCTGATTACGCGGGAATTCTGGGCAAACAGTTCGGCGACCGTGTCACCATCTGGGCTCCGTTCAACATGCCCTGGACCGTGGCGTATCTAGGCTATGGAGCGGGTGTGTTTCCCCCATGCAAATCGGACTACAAACTTTTCCTGCGTGCGGCACATACCATCAGCCTGGCTCAATCGCAGGGACTGCGCGCGCTCAAAGCCTCTTCTTCGCAGGCAACCGTCGGCAGCGCTTATGGGATGGCGCCGGCCTATCCTAAGACCGATAGCGAGCGCGACCGGGCCGCAACCGCGCGTTATCACGCAATGAACAACATCTTCTTCCTGAACGCAGCCATGACCGGTGAATATCCCAAAGCGTTCGTAGGGGAATTTCCCTACCAGGCGATGGGTTTCCAGCCGGGGGACGAAAAAATAATGAAGGCGCCGTTGGATTGGGTGGGCTTTCACTACTACACGCGGCGCATCGTGTCCGACACTGGCGCGGGTTCATCCGCCGGAGCTCAGTTTGGAACAGAGACTGAGTTGGATGGTGGAGGGGCAGGCAGGCGCGACAGCTACACCCGGTTCCATGCGGAAATGCCCACGGAAGGGCCTCTTACCGACGCTGGACTGGAGGTCTTTCCGCGTGGGATCTACGATCTGGTGACCCAGATTTCCCGTGAATACAATTCCCCTATCATCGAGATTACGGAGAGTGGATGCAGTTATCTTGACGCCCCTTACGCCGAGCAGGGCAACCGCGTTCCCGATACGCGGCGGATCGAGTTCTTCCGCAGCTATCTTACGGAATTAGCGAGAGCCATTCGCGATGGAGCCAAGGTTCGCTCGTACCACGCGTGGACGTTGCTCGATAATTTTGAATGGGCTGATGGCTACACTCAACGATACGGGCTCACTTATGTTGATTTCCGAAGCCAACGTCGAACAGTCAAGGATTCGGCCCAATGGTATGGGCGTGTCGCAGCGACCGGCCGCCTTGATAGCTAAGGGGTGTGAACCGGGCGTTTCACAGGTTAGGGTCGTTATAGGCTGAATCAGAAGGTACGGAAACGAAGTCCCAGGCCGAACCTAGCTGCGCCGAGCCTATACTGGACATGAACATTTGATGGCCTGGTCTCGAAGAAGCTTCCTCACTTCCCTATCGCGAACGGCACTGGTATTCACGCTTAACGACGTGCTGGCTCTTGCTGCTCCTCTGCAGATCGGCTCCAGGACGCCTTACAATGCGCCTCCGCGTCCCGCTCCTCCCGGTGCTCCTTCGCCAGTCGCAAGCACGCCGCTGGGGTATCAGTACGTGAATGTGGCAGCTAAGAGCGGGCTGAACGTCAAAACGATCTACGGCGGGGAGCACAAAAACCGGTACCTGCTGGAGACTACGGGGTGTGGGGTCGCCTTCTTCGACTTCGATCAGGACGACTGGGTGGATATCTTTCTGGTGAATGGGACCCGGCTCGAAGGTTTCCCCAAAGGGCAGGAGCCGATTTCGCGGCTGTTCAAGAACAACCGCGACGGCACCTTCACCGATGTCACCCAGCGGAGCGGCCTGGGGCGAACGGGTTGGGGCCAGGGTTGTTGTGTTGGAGATTACAACGGCGACGGGTGGAACGATCTGTTCGTCAGCTACTACGGGCAAAACGTGCTCTATCGAAATAACGGTGATGGCACGTTCACCGATGTGACCGCGAAAGCGGGTCTGCTGCAGTCCACGAAGCGGTGGAATTCCGGCTGCGCGTTCCTCGATTACGATCGCGACGGCCATCTCGATTTGTTTGTCGCCAACTATATTGATTTCGATATCAAGACGGCTCCGCTGCCGGAAGCCGCTGCGTGTTCGTACAAGGGCATCCAGGTGGCTTGCGGTCCGCCCGGCCTGGAGGGTGGTAAGAACATCCTCTATCGCAACAATGGTGATGGCACATTTACGGATGTCAGTGCCAAGGCCGGCATCCTGGATACGGTCGGCACCTACGGGCTTAGCGTTGCGGTAGCCGATCTGGATAACGACGGGTGGCCCGACATCTACGTGGCCAACGATTCGACCGCAGCCACCTTTTACCGCAACCAGCGTGACGGCACCTTCAAGGATGAGGCGATCGAAAGCGGAGTGGCCTTCTCACCGGATGGCAAGCCGCAGGCCGGCATGGGAGTCAGTGTCGGCGACTTCAACCGCGACGGGCAGCTGGACATTGTTAAAACCAACTTCGCCGGGGACACGGATTCGCTTTACATGAATGCAGGCAACGGAGAGTTCGAAGACCGGACGTACCTGGCGGGTCTCGGTATCAACACGCGCTACCTGGGCTGGGGAGTGGGATTCTTCGATCCCGATAACGACGGATGGCTGGACATCCTGATTTGCAATGGACATGTATATCCGGAGGTAGAAGGTTCGAGCAACGAAGCGCCTTACGCTGAGCACAAATATCTGTACCGGAATTTGCGCAACGGGCAATTCGAAGACGTAAGCGCGCTGGGGGGCCCGGGGATTGTGGAGCCAGTACCGGCTCGCGGATGTGCATTCGGCGACTATGACAATGATGGTGACGTGGACGTGGTGGTGAATTGCATCAACGCTCCGCCCCAGCTTCTACGCTGCGACGCGAGCGCGCCGGCGGCTAATCGCAATTGGATCAAGCTTCGTTTGGTGGGGGTCAAAAGCAACCGCACCGGGATTGGCTCACGCATCATTGTTACCGCAGAGAATCTGCCGGGCAAGACGATGCGGCAGGTGGATGAAGTGCGTTCGGGCGGCAGCTATTTTTCGCAAAACGATTTGCGTCTGCATTTCGGTTTGCAGAGCGCGCGTGTGGCTTCTGTCGAGATTGTTTGGCCTTCTGGAGTTCGAGATCACCTGAAGGACCTGCCGGCGAACGCGCTGTATGTCGTGCAAGAGGGTGGGAAAGTAATAAAAACTATGCCAATGCCGGCGACAAAGCATTAGATCGTTACGGACGCCCCCGCCACCAAGGCTAAAGCCCTCAGATTGTAACCGGAACGTTCTGCGCGGGTTTGAAAACCCGCGCCCCCGGACTAAAAAGTCCGGGGCTACACCCCCTTTCAGGATCGGTGCCCCCAACTGCCCTACGCAACATTCCTAAAGCCGCATTGGCAGGTTTAGACAGCTGTTATGACAACATGCTATGGTTTTCGGCCTACGTGTTGGGGAGAAAAACAATGTTCCCAAGAAGTTGGTTGCCAGCAATGGCGGCCTGCATAGCCGGGGCGACAATTTCAACCTGGTCGGCAACCGCCCAGCCTGCGTCTGACTCCACCTGGTGGAAGCACGCGATGGTCTATGAGATCTATCCACGTAGCTTTCAGGACTCAAACGGTGACGGGTTTGGCGACCTGAACGGCATCCGCAACCGTTTGGACTACCTGCAGCAGCTCGGGGTCGACACTATCTGGATCGCTCCCATGTATCCCTCTCCCCAGGTTGATTTCGGATACGACATCTCTGATTACGAGACGGTGGACCCGACGTACGGTACCCTGGCAGATTTCGACGAGCTCCAAGCCGCGGCCAACCAGCACCATATCCGCATTGTGCTCGACATGGTTTTGAACCATACCTCAGACAAGCACAAGTGGTTTATTGAGTCCGCGACCTCGCGAACAAACCCCAAGGCGGACTGGTACGTATGGAACGACGGGGTAGCCGCCAACTCACCTGGGGTAACGGCTTTTCAGACACGATTCGAACACGATGGCATGGTGCCGCCCAACAATTGGGAATCGGTGTTTGGTGGCTCGGCATGGGAGTGGGTGCCGGCACGAAAGCAGTTTTACTATCACAAGTTCTACCGCCAGCAACCTGACCTGAACTGGTCAAATCCTGAGGTTGAGAAGGCCATGTTCGACACCATGCGCTTCTGGCTCGACAGGGGAGTCGCCGGGTTCCGTCTGGACGCCATCCCAACCCTGTTTGAAGACCCCCAGCTGCGTAACGAGCCGGAGAAAGGCGGCGTCAACGCTTACGGTGACCCGGTTCTGGACGATGTCTATACCAGCAATCTTCCCCAGGTACACGAAACCATCCGCCATATGCGGGCCATGGTGAAGAGCTATCCCGGCGACCGTGTGCTGATCGGCGAAACCTACTTACCGAACACAGCCGAACTCCAGAAGTGGTATGGCGGCGCGGCGCAAGACGAGCTGCAGCTACCCATGGATCTGCTGCTCGGCTTCGCAACCGGCACGCACTACACGGCCGAACATTTTCGCAAGTATATCGGCGAGGCGGAGACAGAACTGGGCGGTGCGCAACCACTCTTCGTTTTCGACAATCATGACAACGTTCGCTCCATCGATCGATTTGGCGACGGCGTCCACAATGTCGCGATTGCCAAAGGCATTGCCGCAACATTGCTTACTACCAAGGCAACGGCGATGACTTACTACGGAGCGGAGATCGGCATGCCGACTACGCCTCCGAAGCGCCGCGGAGATGTAAAGGATCCCATCGGGATTACCGGCTGGCCGAAGGAAAAGGGACGTGACGGGGAGCGCACCCCGATGCAATGGACTCCGGGACCGCAGGCGGGCTTCTCCACCAATCCGCACACCTGGCTTCCCATTCCGCCGGATTATAAGACGGTCAATGTCGAGGTGGAGAGCGCCAATCCCGACTCACTGTTGAACTGGTACAAGCGCCTCATTGCGTTGCGGCGCGACAACGCTTCGCTTCGCGATGGCGGTTTCGTGATGCTACAGAAAGACAACCCTGATGTGCTGAGCTATCTTCGTACTGGCGTCAACGGGAGCGAACCGGTTGTGGTTGCCATCAACATGACGGGGCGGCCACAACATATTTCGCTGGACCTTGGCCCTGCAGGAGTTTCCGGAACATCGGGTGACACCCTGCTTTCTACAGAAAAGTCTTCTCCCTCCGCAACTTCGCTGGGGGGTTTCACGTTAAATCCTTATGCTGTCTGGATCGCGACCGTCCGGTAGCGTGCGGCAACAGGTTACATAGTCAGTCGAGCCCTTCAAACAGGGTGGAGTAGGAGAAGGGCAATGAAACAATCCGGGCCACGTGGTGCTGCGCCTCTGGTTTTACGATCGCCGCTGCACCGCACCATTTGCGAGCAACTGCGGGCTGCCATTCTTGGACGGCAATACCAGCATGGGGATAAGCTGCCCAGCGAAGCCATGCTATGCGAGCAGTTCCACGCCTCCCGCATTACGATTGCAAAGGCTCTCCAGACCTTGCAGATGGATGGACTGATCGTCCGCAGGGCTGGGTCGGGCACCTACATCCACCTGCCCGCGCCGAACGCCAGCCACCAGTTTGGCCTTCTCATTCCGGAGTTGGGCAGCACAGAAATCTTCGAACCCATCTGTCAGGGCATCATGCGCTCTCCCCAAGCCAGAACGCATTCTCTGGTGTGGGGTCATGCCATTGTGGATGAGAGCGGGCGGCAGGAAACCGCGGCGGAACTCTGCCGGCAGTTTATTGCTCAAAAGGTTTCAGGAGTTTTCTTTGCTCCGCTCGAATATGCGGACGAAAAAGACCTGAAGAACCAAACCATCGTCGCCGAGCTTCGCCAGGCAAACATTCCCATCGTTTTACTGGACCGTTGCTACAAGACTTATCCGCTGCGCTCGAATCTCGACCGGGTAGGGATTGACAATCATCGTGCCAGCTTCATGTTGACCGAACATCTTTGGAACCAGGGCGCCCGCCGCATTGTGTTCGTGGCCAAGAAGCGTTCGGCGACGACTATCGTAGAGCGCATTTCCGGCTATTATTTCGCGTTGAGAGAGTGCGGCTCGAAGTATTCAGGAAACGTTTTCTTCGGAGACGCTGAAGACGCCGAGTTTGTGCAGCATATCGTGCGCCGGGAAAAGCCTGATGCGGTCGTTTGCGGGAACGATCTTACGGCGGCGCGGCTCATGCGCTCTCTGATCGGACTGAGTGTGCGTATCCCGGAGCAGATGCGACTGGTGGGATTCGACGATGTCAGCTACGCGAAGTTTCTTCCCGTACCGCTCACCACGATCCACCAGAATTGCCAGCAAATCGGCGAAGCCGCCATCGAGCTGATGCTCGATCGTATGGAGAATCCGACGCGGCCTGGAATCGATCTGCTGGTTCCCTTCGAGCTGGTAGTGCGCGAGTCGTGTGGCACGCTTAAGGCGGAGAATTTTGCAGCGAATAGGGGCGGGTGAGGCCCCATCTCAAGAACGAAGCTTGTCGGAGAGAGCCTGCAGAACGGGACGCGATTCATCGAGCGACCTCAGAACCGTATAAACGTAATGGTCGGGCCGTACGAGCGCTGCGACACAATGCTGACGATCGAACCAGTTCGCGACCACACCATCCCGTTCCGGGAGTCCTCGTCCACCGATGACAACGGGAGTGGCCAGCCCTTGTTCGAGATCTGCCGCATCCACTTGCCGGCCATCTAGAAAGAGCCGCCATCCGTTCCCAACGATATCGTCAAGGAGGGTAGACCCTTCAGGGGATAGGATCTCAGGGGATAAGATCCAGGGCTGGGGAAACAGAGTTCCAGTTGCATTCCCATTGCGTGGGCCAAGGAGCCCGGCTTCCAGCCCAGGCACGATCTCCTGACGGGTGACGGTGGGCGCCGACCCACCGCCCTGCTTGAGGAGCGATGCGTCGCGCGAGCGCGCAGCTTGCAGATCGCGTTCGCAGATGTGCCGGCCTATCTCTTTGATGCGAGAGGTCAGAGTGTACACGTGGCGGTTTCTCTCTTCGGCATAAGTCTCGAGGAGAGCATCAGCCGCCCCTTCGCGAAATACCGCTTTGAGCTTCCAAGCCAGATTGGTCACATCCCGTATGCCCTGGCACATCCCTTGCCCGATAAAGGGCGGCTGTTGATGTGCCGCATCTCCGGCGAGGAACACACTTCCCTTGCGCCACTGGTGTGCCACCAGGGCATGGAACCGATAGCTGCTCGCGCGCCACAGCTTGCCTTGACCTGGCTTCAACCACGGAGACAGCAGCTCCCATACTTTCTGTTCAGGTTCCATCGCCGCAGGTTCTTCTCCGGGCAGAAGCATGATCTCCCAACGCCGGTGGTTCCCAGGCCCGATAATGTATGTCACGGGCCGAGCAGGATTGCAAAACTGGGCGGCTGTAGGCGGCAGCTGCGCAAGTGATGCCTCATCCACCAGTACATCAACAACCATCCACGGTTCATCGAAGCCAAGATCATCCAGCTTGACATCAAGACACTGGCGAATGCGACTGGACGCGCCGTCGCACCCGATCACGTAACGGGCGGTGACGACGGATTTCGTCCCATCCTCGGACCGCAGTTCCAGGCTTACATGATCGTGCGCCTGTTGAAGAGTAATTACCTCCTCGCCAAGGCGAACTTCCACGGTTGCATGTTGTGCTGCATGTTCCCTTAATAGTTTCTCCACGGGAGGCTGGCTGAAGACCATGGTGGGTAAGTAGCCCATGGGATAGGGCGGGGGCACGACATCGATGCGGCGGATGAGTTGCCCCTCGACTCCGAAGTGCTCAGAAGCGCCGAAGGGCGCTGTGTACGGCAGGATTTTTTCGACTACGCCCAGATTCTGGAAGATGCGGAGAATCTCGTGGTCAATTGCGACTGCTCTGGGTATATCCCAGCTGCGGCGGCTCTTCTCGAGAATCAGTGTGCGAATGGCCGCCTGGCCAAGCCAGCAACCGGCAACGGCGCCCGCCGGCCCAAAGCCAACCACGGCAACTTCGTATTGCGGAGTTGTGCCTACATCATTCATAGTGACGGCTTGCGAAATTGGACCGCCAGTTGAGCATCCTTAACTTTCGCAGATTTCGGCGGAGCTATCCCCCAATGATCGGTTCTACCTGGAGGCCAGGTCCAATCCTCAGGACCCCGCACCACGTAAGCGTCGTCAACCTGCAGGACCTCCGCCGTGTACTCAACGACGATGCCAAAGGGATCAAGGAAATAGGCGAATATGTTGTTTCCCGGGCCATGGCGGCCTACACCCCAACCAATGGGATAGCCATGATCGATCATTCGTCCCGCGCCCCGCATTACCGACTCTAGATCGGGCATCATGAAGGCGATGTGATTCAGGCCGTTTACTCCCGAGTCCGCCAGAACAACAGAGTGGTGATCGTCATTGCAGCACAGGAAAGCCATGGCCTTGGAGCGATCGGTCAATTTGAATCCGAGTGCCTCTTCGAAGAAGCGTCTGGTCGCAGCGATGTCGGCGCAGTTCAGGTTGACGTGCGAGAGGCGAAGCGGGAAATCCCGTTTGGGTCCGCCTGCGGCATTGACGGTGTCACCGTGAAGGAAGCGCAGAACGTAGCCTTCCGGAGTTTCGACCGTGACTGCCGTTCCCCCACCCGGTTCCAGGACGGGTGCAATTGCGCGAACTTGAGAACCACCCGCCGCGCTGACGGCTGCAGTGAGCCGAGGCAGATCATCCAGAGACTTGGTGCGTAAAGTGATGGAAAGTACAGCCGCAGCCGTGCCCGGATGCAGTACCAGAACGTGAGGATCCCGCCCCGTTGCGCGCAGATAAACTTTGTCATCCTGCCGTGCGGCCACTTCGAGTCCCCAAGCGGTGGTGTAGAAGCGTTCCGCCAAGGTGAGATCGGGGACGGCGATATCCACGCTGCATATTTCTACAATCGGGAACTCGCTCATGGAAGAACCTCGGGCGACGAACACGGCCGTAAACGGGAATATGGTACCTCGACGAAGCTATTCCTCATCAGCGATTGGGTTGCGCAAAACACCGAGGCGTTCAATCTCTACTTCCACGATATCCCCCGGCTTCATCCACAGAGGCGGCGTCCGCTTCACTCCCACACCTCCAGGAGTGCCGGTGAGGATCACATCGCCACTCTCAAGACGGCTGAACGAGGAGCAATACTCAACGATGGTGGGGACGTCGAAGATCATCTGGCCCAGCACCGCGTCCTGCACGGTCTCGCCGTTTAGGCGGGTTGTGATCCGAAGGTCACGCAAGTCACCCAATTCATCCGGCGTCATCATCCAGGGCCCGAAACTTCCAGTTTCCGGGAAGTTCTTGCCCGGCGTGAACTGATGGGTGTGGTGCTGCCAGTCGCGGATGCTCCCGTCGTTGTAGCATGCATAGCCTGCTACGTGTTCGAAAGCTTCCGCTTGCGGGATGTAGCGGCCCGGCTGGCCGATGATTACGGCCAGTTCCCCCTCAAAATCAAGATCGGTCGACACACGCGGGCGCACGATAGGCCGCAGATGCGCGGTCTGTGAGTTTGCGAAGCGGCCGAAAATTGTGGGATGGGTTACCACCGCCCGACCCGTCTCCTTGCGATGGGTTTCGTAGTTCAGGCCGACACAGAAGATCTTGTCAGGATTGGGGATCACCGGTAGCCAGTCGATCTCCTCGGTCGGGTAAGCGGTGGCCGTCGACTTTGCCGCTTGCGCTTCCGAAGAGGCGTGGGCAGCAATTAGCGCCTTGAGGCTAGGATAGCGAGCCCGGAGTCTGTCGCCGATGTCGTACGCTTTCTCATCGTCGATGATGCCCCATGTTTCCTTGTCCTTACCGCGAAAACTGGCAAACTTCATACTGGCTCCTAAAGCGGCAATGGTACTTATGCGTACCAGCCACTGTCAATCGTGGCCTTCTTTGCCCCTCCGGGTTCTGTAGCCATTGGGCCTTTACAAGGCCTTCATCCATTTGCTATCGTGAGCCACTTGGTACGCTTCAGTACCGCAGGAAGGTTCATCATGATCAGCAACAAACTGCCGGGAAGCAAATCGCCGTACAAACTGGAGGCCGGCGAGGGTCTGCGCTATTGCTTCGGCACCCAGTTGGCTATCGTGATCGCACGCCCTGAAGATCTCGGACATCCAATGGCAGGCGCAGTCCTGAGCGGCGCCCGGGGATCGTCTTTCCCGCTGCACCGGCATGCCGCAACCCATGAAGCCTGGTTCATTCTGGGAGGCATGGTTTCCGTTGTCCTGGGAGACGAAGAGTACACGCTCACTCCAGGCTCTTACGTCAACATCCCCGCAGGCACTCCGCATGGCTTCACCTTCCAGGATCACCGCAGTAAATTCGTCGCCTGGACATTCGGCGGAAACGCAAACGAGATGTACGCCGCAATCGGCAGTCCCTATGACGGCACTGTCTATCCGGACCGCGGCCAGGCTGCGGATTGGGGGAGGCTCACCGCGGCGGTCGATACTGAAGTCCTCACCCGCAGTGAGACAAAGCCAGGGAAAGCTCTCAGCGCTTTTCCAGACGGACGCGAGCCTTTTGTGTTGGGGCCCTGGGAAGGAGAAAGGATGCTGGCCGCCGAACAGCTTTACACCTTTCAGGGAACGCAAGCTCACAGCGACAACTTATTTATCTCGTTGCTGACAGAAGGGCCGATCGGGCCGGAAATTCCGAGACACTTCCACGACACTGTCACCGAGACATTTTTCTGTTTGCACGGCGCGTTGCAAATGTTCGTCAACGACGGGTATCTCACTCTCGAGCCGGGAGACTTCCTTCATATTCCCCCAGGTGCAATCCATTCCTTCAAGCTGTTGCGCAATGACACTCGATTCATCGGCTTCTTAAGCCCAGGCAACTTCGAGGCCTTCTTTCGCTATCTCTGCCAGCCGTATGACGGTGACATTTACCCGCTTGTTCCTCCGCCGTTCCGGTTTGATCGTGTGTTGCAGCACATGGGAGAACTTGATCTGCATTTGCTGGGGAGACCGGGTGGTCCGCCCGCAGGTGCGGCTTGAGATCGTTCCGGTCTTTCCGATCAAGGCCGAAGCTCTACGAGGTTTCGCTCGTCCGCGATCAGATCTACAGTCACGCCGGGGGGAAACCACGGCCTGCGGACCTCTACCTGCCTAAAATCGCGAAGCGAAAGGTCCCCGTAATCGTTTGGCTGCACGGTGGCGGGTGGCGCTTCGGGGACCGGCACATGGCACCGGACCTATCGCGGTTTTTCGCTGAGCGCGGTTTCGCGATGGTAAGCATTGACTATCGGCTGAGCGACGAGGCTGTGTTCCCCGCCCCGATCGAAGATGTGAAAACTGCCATTCGCTGGATACGCTCTGTTGCGGATACGTTTGCGCTCGACAGCGACCATGTCGGTCTATGGGGATCGTCTGCCGGTGGGCATCTGGCAGCGGTTGCGGCGCTCTCTCCGGCAGAACAGTTTCAAGGCAGTGAGCACCTCGGCCATTCGAGCACAGTGCAAGCGGTGGTAGACAGCTATGGTCCGGTGGATTTTTCTCTGATCGATAAAGAGCGCGAGCAGTTCACGGCCGCTGCAGTCGACGTGGAAGGAATTGTTGTCCCCGACCTGCTCCCGGCCGGACATCCCGAATCGTTTGAGTCACGCTTTCTTGGGGTTCCAGTTGATGGCTCCCCAGGGCAGGTGAAGCTGGCCAATCCGGTCACGTATGTACAGAGGGGCGCTCCCCCGTTTCTAATATTGCACGGATTGTCCGACGGCCTGATCCCCTGGGGGCAGAGCCGCCTTCTCTTCGAGGCTTTGCAGGCAGCTGAAAATGAGGTGACCATGTTGACATTCGAACGTCTGGGTCACGGGTTCTTCAACAACTCCAAGCTTGACTTCGTCGATCCAGGCACAGTCACCATGTTCCGAAGTACGGCAAGCCAAGCCTTCGACTGTGGTGCCAGGGTCGACAGGATCGGATTTGGTTTCGACCTGGTTGAGGACTTTCTGCGCACGCATCTGATCAAGTCGTAACGCTGCCAAAAGCCTTAGAAGTAGCGGTTGCCTTGCTCGCGCGAGATAGACGTGCTAAAAGGGACATCCCTAGGAGGATCCATGCAAGAGGAGATGTGCTTCGAAGACTTTCATCCGGGCCAGAAGTTCGATTCGCTTAGAAATTACCGCGTCACAGCACGAGAGATCATCAGTTTCGGCGAGAGCTACGACCCCCAGCCGTTCCACATCGATGAGGGTGCAGGCGAGAACTCCTTCTTCAGCGGTCTTTGCGCTTCTGGATGGCTGACGGCCGCGATTGTGATGCGTCTTCGCGTGGAATCGATCAATGTAAAGGGTGGAATGATCGGGGCCGGCGTTGACGAGATACGCTGGACTCATCCTGTACGTCCCGAAGACAAACTCCGCACCGAGTCGGAGGTACTGGAAGTTCGCCGGTCAGTGAGCCGCCCGGGGTACGGGATCATTCGCTCGCGCACGACGGTATACAACCAGCGCAACGTAATCGTAATGAAATCAATTGTTAATTGGTTAGCGCCTCTCAGGAATGCGTGAGCTGAGCTTCAAGAAAGTAGCGACCGGAAGGTGGATCTAGGGGCAGGAGTTGCAGGGGCTTATCAGCCCCAGACGTCCCGGGCAGTATCGACTACGAGGTTCAACTTGGCCCACTGCTGCTCTTCAGTGAGAAGATTGCCTTCCATGGTGGATGCGAACCCGCATTGAGGGCTTAGCGCCAATTGTTCAAGCTCCACCCACTTTGCCGCATCATCGATGCGTCTGAGCAAATCCTCCTTGTGCTCCAGGGCAGCACGTTTTGTACTCACCAGGCCCAGCACAACAGTCTTGCTCCTGGGGACGAAACGCAGCGGTTCGAACGTACCCGAGCGCTCGTCGTCGTATTCCAGCAGGAACCGGTCCACCGCGAGTTCATGGAACAAGCGCTCCGCAATGGCGTCATAACCGCCTTCTGCGTACCAATGACTGCGATTGTTGCCGCGGCAGAGGTGAATGGCCAAGGTAACGCCGGCATGGCGCGCAGCCGCGAAGCAGGCGTTGTCGGCAGCGAGAGAGGCGGTAAGCATCTGCTCAGGATCAACGCGTAGCTCCTTTTCCATCCACGCAGTCCACTTCGGATCGAGGTAGTAGCTGTATCGCGGCGCATCGATTTGCAGATAGGAGATGCCGCTGGCCGCAAGCTTTCGCAGGTCCTCGACCATAAGCGCCGTGATCGCAACGAGCAGGGCGTAAGGATCACGATACACGGCATCGGTGATGCCGTACTTGAACGAGATGGCGGGAAATTGGGTTGCACTGGGCAACGTAATCTTGATCGGACCGGGCGCGTGTTCCCGCAGAAAAGGTAGTTCGCGTCCGGTGAAGGGCTGCCTCTGCTTCAGTGTCGACGTGACGATACCAGTGATGCTGCTTACAGCAGCCGGCTGAGGAGCCGCCTTTCCACTATCCAGCCAATTGCGCTGCACCGCATCGCCCAAATCGAATCCCTCGACCGCCTCGGTGATGTCGCTCATGAAGTTGGTGCGACGAAGTTCGCCGTCGGTAAAGATTTCGAGCCCAAGCTCTTTCTGGCGTTGAAGAATACGGAGGACTTGCCGGTCTTCCAGCGTGTGAATCTCCTCCGGGGAGACATGCGAGCGCCGCGCATCGAGCAACTCTGCGGGACGGAGAAGACTCCCCACGTGATCGGCGCGAAACAGCAAAGACATGATTGGCTCCTCTTGAGTTCAGATTAATATGTTGCGGAGAGCGCGTGCCCCTTCCTGGAGCACGGGCAAACAGTGGCCTATGAGTGTCGCACGATCGACACGTGATACGTGAGTTCCTACGTTGATGGCAGCAACAACCCGGTTGCTGCGAGTAGAAACAGGGACGGCGATGGATCGTAGACCTGCCTCCAATTCTTCATCGACCAGGGCGTAGCCCACCTTCCGCACGTCAAAGATAGCTTTCTTCAGCTGGGGAATCCTGGTGATGGTTTTAGGGGTGTAAGCCCGCGGTTTCAACTCGCGCAGGTATGCGTCAAGATCAGAGTCAGGCAACGCCGCGAGGAGCACCCGACCCATCGAGGTACAAAATGCTGGCAGGCGGCTGCCAACGGAGAGGCCCGCGGCGAGCACCCGGCTGGCCGCCGATCGCGCAACATACACAATCTCACCCCCATCGAGCATGCTCATGGAAGACGATTCGTGCAGTTGCTCTGTGATGCGCTCGAGCACGGGACGGGCTGCTTCCACAACCGATGAGGAGGAGAGATAGGAGAAGCCGAGGCGCAAAACCTGCGTCTTAAGGCGATAGACCTGTCGAGAGCGCTCAACGTAGCCGAGCAATTGCAGTGTTAACAGAAGACGGCGGATCGATGCCCGCGAAAGACCGGTGGACCGGGATATTTCGATAATGCTCCGCCCTTCGTGATGACCTTCAAAGCTTTCGATCACCCGCAGCCCTCTCGCGAGCGAAAGAACGAAATCAGGATTGCCCGCCTGGGCGGCAAACTCGTCGTGCGGAATGGCTTGTGGCAGAGGGGCTGCGGATTTAGCCGCTCTCATTCTGCGTCCCTCTGGCGTGGGCGATTATCGCACATCTTGTACACCATTGCGCATTTACGTAATAATGCCGGAGTCGTTCCATCGAGGTCACATTGGCAGAGTGGGTCACTTTGGCGAAAGCGATTGCAGCCAACGTGCACGACGGCGACACCGTCGCCCTGGAGGGATTCACCCACCTTATCCCGTTTGCGGCCGGCCATGAGATCATTCGCCAGCAACGTCGTAGCTTGTCCCTTATACGGATGACGCCGGACCTCATCTACGACCAGTTGATCGGCGCCGGCTGCGCCGCCAAATTGACGTTTTCCTGGGGTGGCAATCCTGGCGTCGGATCTTTGCACCGCTTTCGCGACGCAGT
>CAZSUK010000179.1:0-4118 GCA_964609355.1 uncultured Acidobacteriaceae bacterium
ACAGGAAGGGCGACTGCAGCGAAAGCCCGGGAATCCGCGCGCTGGTGTTAAGGAGGTGCGGCCAGGGGCCGAGACGGGTATGCAACTCGATGACGATGGACTCCCGCACGGGATCGATCGCCGGATTCGTCACCTGGGCAAATCGCTGACGAAAGAAGGCATAGACGGGCCGCGGCGCGCGGGCCAGCGGAGCCAGCGGAGTATCGTCGCCCATGGACCAAACCGCATCCTTGCCGTCACTGGCCATGGGGGCCAGGACCATACGCACGTCTTCGCGGGTATAGCCAAACACCTGCTGCAGTTGGGTCAGTTCCTCGACCGCGGGAGTAAAGGCGGCCGGCTCCAGGGGAGTATCCGCCACCAGGTTCCCGTAGGCAGTAAAGCGGTCAAATTCCTTCAGCAACCGCTCGTCCTCAAGCAACTGGTGCTGATCCAGATCCGCTACCAGCATCTCTCCCGGGCCGAGACGGCCGCTATGGATAATCTTCTCCGGATCAAGATCCACCAGGCCGGCTTCAGACCCGGCCACCACCAGTGCGTCGTCGGTCAGGAAGAATCGACAGGGACGAAGGCCATTCCGGTCCAGGGCGACCCCGACCAGGTGTCCGTCGGCAAAGGCCAGAGCCGCGGGACCGTCCCAGGGCTCGACGCAGTCCGCGTGGTAGCGAAGAAACGCCGATTCCCTCTGCCGGCCGGCCGGAGGCAGCAACATTCTGACCGCCTCGGCAACGCTGCGCCCATTGCGCGCCAGCAACTCGACTACCTCGTCCAGGCTGGTCGAATCCGAACCATCCTTAGAGATGATGGGGTGGCACTCTGCGGGAATGGTAGCCGCGCGGGCGTCCATGCGGCCGCGGTTCCCCCAAACTGTGTTGATCTCTCCGTTGTGTGCCAGGGTGCGCAGCGGCTGCGCCCGATCCCAGGAGGGCAGCACGTTGGTGGCGTAGCGCTGGTGAAAGATGGCAAACGATGTGGTAAAGGCTGGGTCAGCTAAGTCGGGATAGAAATCCGCCAAAAGCCGCCCCGCGCACATGGCCTTGTAGACCATGGAATAGGAAGAGAGCGAACAGACATAGCCAGAGTCATTCGCCTCGCGCTCGAACTCCTTGCGTGCTAAATACAGGCGGCGCTCAAAAAGAGCTGCATCACCGGCCGTCACCAGCACCTGGCGGATGACCGGGATACTGGAAAGAGCAATCTCACCCAGGACGTCTTCCCGGGTGGGTACTACGCGCCATCCCAGCACCTGTAGATCTTGCGCGGCCAGTGCCTGCTCGAGGGCGTGTTGGCCGGGACCGGCTTCAGTGGGAAAGAAGATAACGCCCACCGCCAGCGCTTGGGTCGGCTGGAGCGAAAATCCGGTCGCGGCGAGCAGAAATTCGCGCGGAATACCGGTCATGATGCCCACACCATCGCTGCTCTTACCGTCGGCGGCAATGGCTCCGCGATGAGCCAGGCGGGACAGCGCGGTCAGGGCCTGGGTCAGGATTTCATGCGAAGGCTGGTTGCGTAGAGTAGCCACGAATCCCACGCCACAGGAGTCGTGATCAAAGCGGGAATCGAGCAGATTGGGGGTAAGGCTGCGCTCCGGCGAATTTGAGGCAAAGGAACCCATACGTAACTATAATCCCCGTTTCCTTGACAAGCACCTAGTGAAGAAAATTTCTTTTGCACCACAAAGGACAACGGCCCGCGAATGATTTTTGTTTAAAAAAGGCATCCATTCGTTGACATTTGGACTCTGTATATTTATACATGGTAATGTATTTTTATGCATACCGAGCGCGGCCACATGGCCGCGCTCTGACTTTGGCGTAAAAGACGGGCAAAATGAAGCAGGATCGGCATACGGCAATTCGGGAACTCGTCGCAGGCGCGCCCATCGGCAGCCAGGACGAGCTGCGCCGCCGGCTGGTCAAGCGCGGTTTTGAAGTAACCCAGGCCACGCTCTCGCGAGATATTCACGAACTGCATCTTTATAAAGGTCCCAACGGTTACGCTGCGCCCAACGGCACAGTTCTTGAAGACGAGGAAGACGACCTTCCGGGCACCCCGGAGATGCTGCGCAGCTTCGGCCTGAGGGTAAAACAGGCCA
The DNA here is from genome assembly GCA_964609355.1 of uncultured Acidobacteriaceae bacterium. Taxonomy (GTDB): domain Bacteria; phylum Acidobacteriota; class Terriglobia; order Terriglobales; family Acidobacteriaceae; genus PALSA-350. Next base: position 2,096 of record CAZSUK010000179.1, read on the forward strand.
TCAATCAGCTGGTGCTGATCACCACCAGCGGCAGTGCACAGCCAGTCGCCTTGGCCATCGACGGGGAAGACTGGCCAGAGGTCGTCGGAACCATCGCGGGAGACGATACCGTCCTGATCATCTGTCCCGACCAGAAGCGGGCGAACGCATTACGCGATCGCCTGGAAGAAATGATCGGCTAATGCACAAACATCCAATACAAACCGCGGTGGCGGGCGTGAGCGGCTACGCCGGCCTGGAACTGGCGCGCCTGCTGCTGCACCACCCTGCTCTCAAGGGCAAGCCACCGGTATTTGTGGGCCGGGGTGCGGAGTCGGTTCGCCTGACCGAGATGCATCCGCAGCTGGCTGATAACAACGGCAGCTCTGCGTTGATGGTCGAACCATTTTCCTGGCAGCTCTTGAAAGATCGCGGGGTGGAGCTGATTTTCCTGGCCACTCCGCACGAGCAATCGCGCAGCTGGGTGCCGGAGGCGCTTGGCCATGGATTGCGGGTCGTAGACCTGAGCGGAGCCTGGCGCTTGCGGGCACACGAACATCGCGCTGTCTACAATTTTCACGATGAGGATGCCGCCCACGCCGAGCGGATCCAGACCAACAGCGTCTACGGTCTTCCGGAGCTGCATCGGGCCTGCATCCGTAATGCTCAGCTGGTGGCAAATCCCGGCTGCTACGCCACCTCTATCATCCTGGCGCTGAAGCCCCTGGTGGCGGCGGGGTGGGTTGATCTGGATCGGGGCGTTATCTGCGATTCGAAATCCGGCGTATCAGGCGCAGGCAAGGCGCCCACCGCCTCAACCCACTTTATGTATGCCGCGGACAACCTCTCCGCCTATGCCGTGTTTGGCCACCGTCATATGGGCGAGATGCTGGAGCAGCTGAACCTGAAGGAGTCGCAGATCATTTTCACCCCGCATCTGTTACCAATTCCGCGGGGGATTCTTTCCACCACTTATGTGACGTTTCGAGAAAAGAAAGAAGCAGCCGAGGTGGACGCCTGCTTTCGTGAATTTTACGCATCGAGCCCGATGGTGCGCATCTTTAACAGCCTGCCGCAGATCCAATACTCGGTGCGTACCAACTACTGCGACATTGGCTTCAAGCTGGCGAAAGACGGTCATCGATGCATAGTGGTCTCGTGTTTGGACAACCTGCTGAAGGGCGCCGCCGCACAGGCGATCGAGAATATGAACTTGATGTGCGGGTGGGACGAAGCGGAGGGGCTGGCATGAAATTCGTAGTCAAACTAGGTGGTGCGGCACTCGAAGATCCAGCCTTGCTTCATGGCTGTGCGCGGGCGATCGCTGTGCTGGCGCAGGATGGCAACCAGGTGGCCGTGGTGCACGGGGGCGGCGCGGCGTTGACCCGCACCCTGAAGCAGATGGGCAAGCAGAGTGAATTCATTGCCGGTCTGCGCATCACCGATGCGGAAACCCGCGATGCCGCCCTCATGGTTCTGGGCGGCCGGGTAAACAAGGAGTTGGTAGCCGCTCTGGGCGGCCACGGCCAGGCGGCGGTTGGGCTTTCCGGCGGAGATGGATTGATTTTCCGCGCCCGCAAAAAGCGCACTACGCCGGACCTGGGGTTTGTGGGCGAGATCGTGGCCTCTGATACTCGTTGGCTGGATGCCATTTGGAAGATGGGAGCGGTGCCGGTCATCTCGAGCCTGGCCCTGGGCTTTGACGGCGAGTACTACAACATCAACGCCGACGAGATGGCCGCTGCGTGCGCAGTTGCCTGCAAAGCCGACGCGCTGGTATTTCTCACCGATGTGCCGGGTGTCCGCGGATCGAATGGCGAAGTCATGCGTTGGTTGAGCGTCGATCAGATAGCCGGGTTGACCCAGAATGAGGTGATCAGCGGAGGCATGCTTCCGAAACTGGGCGCTTGCCGGGAAGCCCTGCTGGCGGGTGTAAAGCGAGTGCGCATCCTGCCTGCAGATGCAGCAGCAGTACTGCCCGACTTGTGTTCGACCCGGGTACTTCAAGGAACTGAGGTGATGGTGGCATGAAGCTCGAAGCAAT
>CAZSUK010000180.1:0-7182 GCA_964609355.1 uncultured Acidobacteriaceae bacterium
CTAGCCGAACTGTATTTAAACGAGTCATCTAATAGGAGTACCAGGAGATCCCCCCATGCCAGTAGTGGTGAATGAGATCGTGCAGACCGACGCCGAAGTAGAGATCCAAGCCCGCATCGATGCCGAAAGAGCGCGCCTCCGCGCACAAGCTGGACTAGCGCGCATGCGCGAGTTCAAGAAGCCGGTCGAGCGCACGTTCACTGGCCCGGAACGGGATTACGTAACCATCCTGTTTGGGGGGCTTACCTGGAAGCACGAAGAAATGATCAAGGCTGTGTTCCACGGCAGCGGCTATCGCTGTCAGAACATCCCTACTCCTGTGGTAGATGATTTTCAGGCGGGTAAGGAGTTCGGCAACAACGGCCAGTGCAACCCGACCTACTTTACGGTGGGCAACCTGGTCCGCTACCTGCAAAAGCTGGAACAAGAAGGACAGACGCGCCAGCAAATTATCGACAACTATGTCTACTTCACCGCAGGCTCTTGCGGTCCGTGCCGGTTCGGCATGTATGAAGCGGAGTACCGTTTTGCGCTGCAGAATGCCGGCTTTGAGGGATTCCGGGTACTGCTCTTCCAGCAGACGGATGGCATCAAGGCGGCAAGCGGCGAGCCGGGACTGAAGTTTTCGGTCGACTTCGGCATGGGCATGCTGAATGCGCTCAACCTTGGGGATGTGATTAGTGAGCTGGCCTACCAGATTCGTCCCTTCGAAGTGAACAAGGGAGAGACTGACCGGGTGATCCGTGAGTCGGTCAAGACGCTTACCGATACGCTGCGCGATCGCAAGCGCTGGCACATTCTGGAGGCAGCGCCCGAGTGGGCCCGGCCCTGGATCGCCAAGAACAAGAAGGTCGAAGGTCTCGGTTGCACCCTGGGAAAGATCGCCCACAACCTTTATGGCAAGGAGTACATAGGCGCGCTGCACGCCTGCCGCGACAACCTTAATTCCATTGAGGTGGATCGCCTGCGGGTGAAACCGGTCATCAAAATCACGGGCGAATTCTGGGCTCAGACCACTGAGGGCGACGGCAACTTCAACATGTTCGCGTTCTTGGAGAAGGAGGGCGCGCAGGTGCTGGTGGAACCAATCGCCACATGGATCGCCTACATGATGTACGTGGCGAAAGAAGGCGCCAAGGCTCGTGCCGGCGCAGAGGCGCCGTATCAGGATCCCAAGTGGTACGAAGTGAAAAAACGCTTTGCGAATGAGTTCAAAGTCTTCAAAAAGACCGGCGGACTAAGCGCCGGAAGCGTGATGTGGAATCACTTCTACCACCGCACCATCCGGCACATGGGCGACACTGCCCACCGGCTGATTCCGCAGAAGGAACTGTCGCGGTTGGCCCATCCCTTCTACCATCAGCTCGCCCGCGGCGGCGAAGGGTTCATGGAAGTCGGCAAGAACGTGTACTACACCGTGAACCATCTCTGCCACATGGTGTTGGCGCTCAAGCCGTTCGGCTGCATGCCTTCGACCCAGTCGGACGGTGTGCAATCGAGGGTTGTGAACAAGTTTAAAGACATGATCTTCCTACCGGTTGAAACTTCCGGCGAGGGCGAAGTCAACGCCCACAGCCGGGTACAGATGGCGCTGGCAGAAGCCAAGGCCAAGGCTCGTGCGGAGTTCGATGGAGTGCTGAGCGAGACTGGAAAGACGCTTGAAGAACTTCGGGCGTATGTCGCTGAGCATCCCGAGTTGCGGCACGCACTCTACAAATTCCCTCACCGGCATGGTCTCGCCGGAACGGCCGCCCAGTTTGCCTGGCATGTGAGCGATCTAATGAACAAAGATCGCGCCTACAACCGGCGCTCCCGGCCGGCAGTAGCCAACGAGCAGGTAGCCTGAGAAGCCCTCACCTGATTTGGGTCAATGGCGGGGCTAAAGCCCCGCCCCTTCAAAGCGAAGGGTACGGAAAGCGCGTTCCCTGCAACGGCTTCTACCGGGAGACAAAATGCAGCAATTTTTAGTTGGTTTGGATGTGGGCTCCACGACGGTGAAAGCGATCGTGGTGGACGCGGCGACAGATAAAACCATCTGGCAGGACTATCAACGCCACGAAACAAGGCAGCCGGAAAAGTGTCTTGAGTTTCTGCGCCGCATGGAAGCGGACACCGGGATCAGCCCGCAGAATACCCGCATCTTTATCACCGGGTCGGGCGGCGGCACCATCGCAGAGATGGTAGGCGCCAAGTTTGTACAGGAAGTGCACGCTGTCTCGCTCGCCGTCGAGAAGCTTCATCCCGAGGTGTACTCGGTGATTGAGCTGGGCGGACAAGACGCGAAGATCATCGTCTTTAAAGATGATGAAGAGACGGGGCGCAAGAAGAAAATCCCCTCCATGAACGACAAGTGCGCCGGGGGTACGGGCGCAGTCATCGACAAGATCAACGCGAAGCTCAAGATCCCAGCGACCGAGTTGGCCAACCAGGCCTATCACGGCGTCAAGCTGCACAAGGTTGCGGGCAAGTGCGGCGTGTTTGCGGAAACCGATATTAACGGTTTGCAGAAAACCGGCACACCCTCCCACGAGCTGATGGCGTCCCTCTTTGAAGCCATCGTGCTGCAGAATTTGAGCGTGCTTACGCGCGGACACACCCTGCGTCCACATGTTCTGCTACTGGGCGGCCCCAACGGCTTCATCAAGGGCATGCGGGAAGCGTGGCAAGCGAATATTCCCATCATGTGGAAGGAACGCAAGGTCGAAATTCCTGAGGGCATGAAGCCTGAAGAATTGATCAAGGTTCCAGAAAACGCGCAATATTTTGCCGCTCTTGGCGCGGTCGAGTTTGGCAAAGACGAAGAGGCCTCGATCGGGCAATATCTGGGCGTAGAAAAGCTCCTCTATTACATCGACTACGGTCGTGCAGAAGAAAAAGCCAGTGCCGGCGGCAAAGGCCTTGTCGCGGAAGATTCCGAGCTCGTGGCCTTCAAGGAGGAATACCGCAGGAAGAAGTTCATCGCCGCGGAATTCCTGCCCGGGCAGACAGTTTCTGGTTTCGTCGGCATCGACGGGGGTTCCACTTCCACCAAGGCGGTCTTGCTGGGGAAAGACGGTGAAATCCTTTGCAAGACCTACCAGCTTTCAAATGGCAACCCGATCCAGGATGGGATCGAGATGTTTGAGAAGCTACGGGAACAGGTCGAGACCCAAGGCGCCACGCTGGAGGTTCTGGGTGTAGGAACGACCGGATACGCCAAAGACATCCTGAAGGATGTCATGAACGCCGACGTGGCCTTGGTAGAAACGGTTGCGCATACAGAATCTGCGCTTAAGTTTTACGACGATCCGCACGTCATCATCGATGTCGGCGGTCAGGACATCAAGCTCATCGTCCTGAAGGACGGCCGGGTTAAGGACTTCAAGCTCAATACCCAGTGCTCCGCCGGAAACGGGTACTTCCTGCAATCGACTGCGGAGGGTTTCGGCAAAAAGGTTGAGGAATTCGCGGATATAGCGTTCGCCGCGAAGTCCATGCCTTCCTTCGGCTACGGCTGCGCTGTCTTTATGCAGTCCGACATCGTGAACTTCCAACGCCAGGGTTGGCGCTCAGAGGAAATTCTTGCCGGACTCGCCGACGTGCTGCCCAAAAATGTCTTCCTCTACGTGGCCAGTATTCCGAACCTGGCTTCGTTAGGGTCGCGTTTTGTTCTACAAGGCGGCACCCAGAATAACCTGGCGGTGGTAAAGGCCGAGGTGGATTTCATCAAGCAAAGCTTTCGCGCCAAGGGCAAGGTGCCGGAGATTATCGTGCACGAGCACTGTGGCGAGTCCGGCGCCATCGGCGCTGCCCAGGAAGCCTTACGTCTGTGGAACAACGGCAAGCGGACCACGTTCATCGGGTTGGACGCGGTTCGCAACATTCGCTATCGCACCACCCGCAATGAAGACACGCGCTGCTATTTCTGCAAGAACAACTGTCTACGTACCTTTATCGATGTGGACGTGACCGCTTCCCAGGATCATCATCATGATCACGACCATGCGCACGAGCCCCAGGTGGTCAGCAACCTGCCGAGCCTGGAACAGATCCAGGCGAATGCTCCTGCTGCGGAAGCACATGGTTCCTCCTGCAGTACGGGTAGTTCGCGGGGATCCTTCAAAGCCAAGATCGAGCCGCTGATTCAAATCCAGATGTCGCCCGGTTCGAGCAAGGTGGTAGAGCTTCCGAAACCGGTTGACTTCCAAATCAAAAAGACCAAGGTGCCTCTGCGCGTAGGGGAACAGCGGCTGATCATCGCTACCTGCGAAAAAGGCACGGTCGAAGATCTCGCCGACATGAAGGACATCAAGGCCGACATTGACAAGATTAAAGAGGCGAACCCGAACTATGTCGATATCGCGGCCCGCGACGTATTTCGTCAGCGGCAGGTGGAGATTGTTGCCGATGCAGTTCCCAGCACCAAGGGACTATTCATTTCAAAGTCGGTGAAGGAACGCGTCGCCCTGATGCAGAAGCGGCAGGATTATCGCATCGGTATTCCTCGCCTGCTGAACACCTATACATATGCTCCGCTGTTCAATGCATACTTCGCGAGTCTGGGGCTCAAGTCGGAGAACATTATTTATTCCGACTACACCACGCCGGAACTTTACCGCGCTGGGGCTAGCCGGGGTGCGATCGATCCTTGCTATCCCTCAAAGATCGGCATCGCGCACGTTTATAACCTGATCGCCACGAAGCATAATAAGAAGCCGCTGAATGCTATCTGGTTCCCGATGTACGACGTGCTGCATACTTCGCTGGTCAATCTGACCGGTTCCAATGCTTGCCCGACCGTGACTGCGACGCCAGAGGTGGTGAAGGCTGCGTTCACCAAGGAGAGCGACATCTTCACGGAGAACGGGATGATTTATGTCGATCCCATTCTCAACCTGCGGGATAAGAAGATTTGCGCCGACCAGATGTGGAAGGCGTGGGGGCCGATCCTGGGCCTCTCCCGTGAAGAGAATGAACGTGCTCTCGAAGCTGGATTCAAGGCTCTGTACGATTGCGAGGCTGACATTCGCCGCCAGGCCCGGGAAACGCTCGATCAGTTGGAACGTGAGGACCGGATCGGCATTGTTATGCTGGGCCGCGTGTACCACCATGATCCCGGTTTGAACCACGAGATTATGGAGGAGTTCCAGAAGCTCGGCTACCCGGTGTTTTCGCAAAGCACGCTACCGATCGATGAGGATTTGCTCGACCGCCTGTTCGGGGATGAAGTGCGTGCCGGACTCATTACCCATCCTCTGGATATTCAGGATGTATGGAAGAACCGGTATTCGACCAGCACCAATCACAAGGTGTGGGCGGCAAAGTTCACGGCGCGCCATCCGAATCTTGTGGCGCTTGAAGTTTCGAGCTTCAAGTGTGGTCATGATGCTCCGATCTATGGGGTCATCGAAGGGATCATCGAGCAATCGGGGACGCCTTACTTCTCCTTCAAGGATCTGGATGAGAACAAGCCTACCGGTTCCATTCGTATCCGCGTCGAGACCATCGATTACTTCCTCCGCCGTTACCGCGAAGACATCGTCAAACGGCGGGGCATCGAAGGCGACATCGAAGCGCAACTGGCAGCGTTCGAGCAGAGCCTGCGCGGCGAAGTTGCCCTGGCTGGTGATTAACCTCAGGCATCATCGGCCCATGTGGATTCTTAGGACGAGCATGGGCCTGCTTGTTTCTCCCATCCTGCTAACAATTCCAACCAAGAGTCACTCCTCTCCCCATGTCATCACTACGCTGCGCTTCGGTCGGGATGACAAGGGGAGAGGGGTGACTCTTGGTTGGAATTGTTAGCAGGATGGGAAGAAACCTACTGCCGTCGCCGGTTTTGCATTCGTCCGGTGCGGGCCTTGCGCAGACCTGGCTCCGCTTCGAGCCGGTAGGGTGCCAGCAAACCTTCGAGAGAACGGCGGAGCCAGGCGGCCAGGGACCCTTTGCGGTAGACAGCCCAGTCGAGCATGGCGCCGCCGTGGACCTGCTGGATCAGCTGGGCCAATTCGGCGGTGTTGCAAGGCTTGAGTTCGCCAGCCGCCACGACATCATCAAGGAGTTTCCTGGTTTCGTCGCGGATAACGGTGAACTGCGCCAACGTGATGGCGTGGAACTCGGGATCGATGAGGTCGATCTGCAGGTAGGCCAGGCCATTGGCCACGGCTTCAGGCGTCGAAGCAAAGCCACTGCCCTCGGCATAGAGTTCGATGAGCGTCTTTAGCGGCGAGCTAAATTTGGCGCGCGCGGCGCTGAATTGCTCCGGAACACTACCAGGAGCGGTGCGGCAGGCGGCCAGCAACAGACCCCGCTTGGTGCCGAACCGCTGGATCAGCGTCGCAGGCACGACACCCGCTTCCTTGGCAACGTCCGCCAAGGTAAGGTCCACAGGGCTGCGGCGCTGCATCACGCGCATAGTGGCCATCAGGATGGCTTCGTCCGAAGTTTGGCGAGGTCGAGGCGACATCGTTTCCTGGTTCTTCCCGCTCCAGAAGAATAACTGAATGACCGTTTATTTTCCTCTTGACATTAATAAACGGCGATTCAATAATTCGCCCAGTCGCCTTGCGAGGTGCCCCCATGGCAGAGACTTCCACTTATCAGCCCCCAGATTTACGCGATAGCGTGGCACTCGTGGCCGGCGCTACTCGAGGAGTTGGACGCGGCATCGCTCTGGCGTTTGGCGAAGCCGGCGCGACGGTGTACTGCACCGGGCGCAGCTCGCGCGCGGCGGGCGCTTCCTCCGCCAAGGCGCTGTCAGGTCAGCATCGGATGACGGCCTTGCCGGACGCGTATTACGCCGGCCGGCCGGAAACAATAGAGGAAACAGCCGAGCTAGTGACGGCGCGCGGCGGCAAAGGCATTGCAATCGTCGTCGACCACCTGGACGTCAGTCAGGTCGAGAAATTGACGGCCGAAATCCGGGCCGAGCAAGGAAATCTGCACGTGCTGGTGAACGACATTTCTGAAAGCGCGGAGCACGAATTTGGCAAGACATTCTGGCAAGCCGGCCTGGAGCGCGGGTTTGCTATGTTCCGCAATGCGATTCATACGCATATCATCACCAGTCACTGTGCCGCGCCTCTGCTCATCGAAACCGCGAAGAACTCGGGCCGAACCGGATTGATCGTGGAGGTCGGCGACGGCGACACCTATACTTACCGGGGACATTTGTTCTTCGATCTGATCAAGACCACGGTGATC
>CAZSUK010000181.1:0-3391 GCA_964609355.1 uncultured Acidobacteriaceae bacterium
GGGAGCTGGTCTCAGGCGCGACGATACGCCTAAAGTATATTACCGGCGACGAAACCAGGATTCTGTGCCGAAAGCGCTGCTTTATTGCGATTCTTGACGGGGAGTTTCGTGGACCATCCATGATGGGTAAAAGTCAACGGGAAGTTTCGGGGACGATCCTCAGACGAGACCTTGCCGTGTTTCAAAAACACCGGTTGGAGGTCTTATCCGCCCATGCCTGGAAAGCAATTTTTCTTGATCCATGCCGGCAATCCGGTCACCAGGCGTGGGAACAAAAGAGATTGAGCCCAGAGTTCCCTGGCGCCTCTCATGATTTACTTGACGACGTCCACGATATCCGGTGACCAGGCCACCACCCAATCGCCGCCGTTGGGTAATCCGCGCCAAGCCCTTACTTCGAGCATGTGGTGACCAGGCTTACCATTGGCACTCCACGTTCTGTTGTCCTGCGCTCCAGCGCTAATCGAATTTAAGGTCTGCTCTTTATCCTTCTGCGCCAGCACGTGTCCGTTTTGCATGGCTGTAAAGACAAAGTCCGCACCGTAACTTTCAAAGGTATATCCTCCGGATCACAAATACACCCTGTAACAATTGCCGGCCACTGTGCGCCATCGCTAAGAAAAGGAAGTCGGCGCGTATGGGGAGAGATAGGTCGGCAACGCACATAAAGCGACGATTCTCCGAGATAGGTATGCTGTCACTCTATCTCGTCGGATTTCGTCTAGGTGGAAGTTGTTGTGGGACGCTGATCTCACGGAGGTCACTCATGATCAGTCCTGTCGGTCAGGCGAAGGCTCTACTCTGAATCTGCTTATTAAGAGCGCCACGGTAATGGCTATGTAGAGAACTCCAGTCACGCCCTCCAGTGCCGCCAGTATGCGGGATTCCCCGCTAAGGGGCACTATGTCACCATACCCGATTGTCGAGAGCGTGACGAGGCTGAAATAAAGCAGGTTGGTCTCACGCTCGGCTGGGTGGCTTCCGACCTGGATTGAACCCGGATCGAACGCATCTATCGCCAAATAAAGCGTCGCCCAAAGCAGCCCAAGCAACAGGTAAATGTTCACCGCCGTATAGAGGTGCGCCTGTGTGACGATGCGAGAACTCCGAAGATACGAGAAAAGACCCACAGCCGTGAGCGCGAAGAACGCAGCCAGAAGTGCCCATCGAATCCCGGTTAGTGCCCGGCTGCGGAAAGTGTTACCTGCTACCACAAAGGCCATGTTGACCAGCATCAACGAAACCGAAGGCCACACCCACGACTTTATCTGCGACAACCTAACGGTGGATATGATGACTGGTATGAACGTCACTCCCGCGAGCACCAGCCGACGCCAACCATCGCGGTCCAACACCGGAGTCAACAGGATGGCGAGCAGCAAGGAGAGGAGTAGAAACAAATCCGGCCGCGATTGAAGTTTCGTGTGCATAAGAAAAGCTTAGCAATACGGGTTCGATCGAGCACTTGAACGTAAGAAAGCCAGCGGTCGCGCTCACTGACACCCCCTATCGAGTCTGGTAACACTTCGTCCGACTTTGGCTTCCTATGCTCTCGATGATCTCTGTTGGCCGCCTGCCGTCCATCCGCGGTCTGCCGTGTATTTTGCGAACCAGGCGTGGCTCCCCTGCCCGGCACGGATCGAAGACAAGCCGACTTCACCGGGCCCATCCGACTCAGGGACAGACATGATACCTATTCGCCGTCAAGCTTGTTCACTTGTTGCAATAGGTATGCTGTCGCACTAGTGTTCGGTTAGATATCGAACAAAATGAGCCGGTTAGCGTGGCATTGCAGGTGGGGGTTTGAGATAGTTTGCTGCAAGGCGCATGAAATCTGTGTTTTTTCAAAGATGGAGACGGAGAGAATCTGTAGACAAGTGTAGAGCGAGGCGTCGAGTTGGAGTTCTTTCTCGATGATGGCGATCAGGACATAGGTGGGATTGCGCACCAAATCTGCGTCTTGACCGCGTTCTCGGAGGATGGGCTCAGACAGAGCTCGACAGTGGTTGCATCCGTGAACAGCTTAGAATTGCCTGCGAGCGGGCATTCGCGTGGGATGTGCAATGGCAGGGCTAAAGAGTCTGCGTGAGCACGGTGTCCTGGAAGGGTACGGGTTCAGCCGTGCCGTAAATGACACTTCCATAGCCGTCTCATAGAAGCCGCTGAGGTACGGTTTTCCATCCTCTGAATTCTCTTCTGCGCTGATAAAAAGATGCCCTCAGGGGCTAAAGCCCGGCATGTTTGCAACCTTTATGGCCCGACTAAAGTCGTGCCCTGATACAAAACAGAGCTTTTCCGCAGCCCGTAAAGTTGTCCCATGAGACAAAATCGAGTTCCTACGCAGGATCTAAAGCCGAATCTCTTTCAGTTCAATTTAGGGCACGACTAAAGTCGGGCCCCCATAACAAAACCAAAACTCAGCGTCGCAAAACCGTATCAGCCGTTTCAAATCGTGGACACCCCCGAATGTTCAGAAACCATACCCAATACTGCACTTACAGAGATCCCCAAACAAACGAACCGGACACTAGTGATGCTGTCGCCGCATTACATCTGTCACAGTCAATGAGCCGTCCTCGATGACGACCTCCGCACCGGCCCGGACGTGGGACAGCGGCCCCGCGAAATCGCGGGGCCGCCCGGTTGCCGAGACGCGGATCTTTCCCATACTCTGCCACGCTCGTCAACATATCTAAGGGCCAACCACCCTTATCGATTGATATGTCGGCATCGATTTATTTCATGTTGAGAATTTATGCCGATGTCCTTACACTCGGGACAATTCTCCACGTCGAAGCAAGATCCTTTGGCAATTTGCGAGGTAAGCTTGCTGCTCTAAGACCGGCTTTCGCAAGAGTCACGGATACGCAAAGAAGCGGTTTGGTAAAAACCCGCGCCACAGCTTAGATTCCGGGCCCCTCACAAAATAGCCACCGGCTCGCATACCGTCCTTTGCGAGCCGCATCGGGAGGGAATCATGAATATTGCTGCTTTCGCCAGTGCACTCTGTCGCAAGATTGGAAACGCTTTCCCAGGCGTCGCTTGCCTCCTCGTTTTCGCGTTCTGTTCTCCACCGGCCATTTGGTCGCAAGCCGTTGGTTCTATTATCGGAACCGTGACGGATCCAAGCGGCGCCCTGGTTGCCGGGGCCACCGTCACCGCCACCAACGTGGACACGCAGGTCGCGAAATCGGTCGTTACCGGCGGCGTGGGTGAGTTCACCCTGTCCAATCTGCCCGTTGGCAAGTACAACCTGACCGCCAATGCGCAGGGGTTCTCCATCGCACACGCCGACGCCGTCACCCTTGACGTGAGTCAGACACGAAATGTTGACTTCAAGCTCGTTCCTGGCGGCGAGAGCCAAACTGCCATTGTGACCGCCGCAGCGCCG
>CAZSUK010000182.1:0-4754 GCA_964609355.1 uncultured Acidobacteriaceae bacterium
CCCGAGCTCTCGGGCGATGATGGCTGCATGGCAGGTGCGGCCGCCGCGATTGGTAACGATCGCCGAGGCTCGCTTCATGACCGGCTCCCAATCCGGATCGGTCATGTCGGCGACCAGCACGTCGCCGGCGCGCACGCGCGACATCTCCTTCACGTCGCGGATGACCCGCGCGTGTCCGGCGCCGATCTTCTGGCCGATGCTGCGGCCGCTCACCAGCAGGGTCGAGCGCGACTTGAGCGTGAAGCGCTGAATGGTGCGTCCGGCGCGGCTCTGCACGGTCTCCGGCCGGGCCTGCAGGATGTAGATCTTGCCGGTGGAGCCGTCCTTGCCCCACTCGATGTCCATCGGAGTGCCGTAGTGCTCCTCGATGATGAGCGCCTGCTTGGCGAGCGCGACGATGTCCGCATCGTCGATCGAGAAGCGCTGCCGGTCCTCGGCGGCGACGTCGACCGTCCTCACGCGCTCCTGGGTACCGGGATCGCCGTAGATCATCTTGATCGCTTTCTGGCCGAGGTTCTTGCGCAGCACCGAGCGCCGTCCCGCCCTGAGCGCCGGCTTGTACACGTAGAACTCGTCGGGGTTGACCGCTCCCTGCACCACGGTTTCGCCGAGACCGTACGAGGAGGTGATGAAGACCACGTCGCGGAAGCCCGAGTCGGTGTCGAGCGTGAACATCACGCCGGCCGCACCCAGATCGCTGCGCACCATGTGCTGCACGCCGACCGACAGGGCGACGGCGTTGTGATCGAAGCGGTTGTGCACCCGATAGGCGATCGCCCGGTCGTTGAACAGGGAGGCGTAGACCTCATGCATGCACGCGAGCAGGCGCTGCTCGCCGCGCACGTTCAGGAACGTTTCTTGCTGCCCTGCGAAAGAAGCCTCCGGCAGATCCTCGGCGGTGGCCGAGGAGCGCACTGCGACGGCGAAGTCGTCGCCGTGGCCCATTTTGCGCCAGGACTCGAGCACCTCGTCCTCCAGCCGCGCCGAGAACGGCGTGGCGAGCATCCAGCCGCGGATCTGCTTGCCGACGGAGGCGAGCCTGTCCACATCATCCACGTCGAGCGTCGAGAGTATCACGCGGATGCGCTCATCCAAGCCGTCCTGCGCGAGAAAATCCCGATAGGCGTACGAGGTGGTCGCGAATCCGCCGGGCACCGACACGCCCATGCCGGAGAGCCGCGATATCATCTCGCCGAGCGAGGCGTTCTTGCCGCCTACCACCTCGACGTCGCTGCTCTTCAGTTTCTCGAATGGAATGATGTAGGGATTCATTCGGTTCTAGACTCGCTGCTTGTCCGGCTCTGAATTAAGTGAAACACTGCGGGAATGCTTGCGCAGACGCCTGGAAACACCGTGATCAAACGAACCGTATTTTTTGTCTCGGACCAGACCGGCATCACCGCGGAGACTATGGGCCACAGTCTCATGACGCAATTCGACGGCATAGAATTCAGGCAGGTGACTGTGCCATTTATCTCCACGGTTGACAAGGCAATCGAAGCCGTGCGCAAGATCGACCTGGTGCACAAACACGAGGGCGTGCGTCCCATCGTGTTCAGCACCTTGGTGCAGGAGGATGTGCGCAACGTGGTCCGCGGCAGCACGGGCTTTTTTCTCGACTTCTTCGACGCATTCCTAGCACCGCTCGAGAGCGAACTCAAGACGCAATCTTCCCATTACATGCGTCGGAGTCATCGCATGGCGGATACTCATTCCTACGCTATGCGCATCGACGCCACCAATTTCGCGCTCGCGAACGACGACGGCTCGGTGGTGCGCGACTACGAGCGCGCCGATCTCATTCTGATCGGCGTGTCGCGCTCGGGAAAGACGCCGACCTGCCTGTATCTGGCGATGCAGTACGGCATATTCGCGGCAAACTATCCGCTCACGGAGGACGATCTGGAATCGCGCAAGCTGCCGCGCGGCCTGGACATGCACCCGCGGAAGCTCTTCGGCCTGACCATCAAGGCCGACCGCCTGCAGCAAATCCGCAACGAACGGCGGCCCGACAGCCGCTACTCCTCGCCGCGCCAGGTGGCATTCGAAGTGCGCGCGGCGGAATCTCTGTACGAGCGTCACGGAATTCCGTTCCTCGACACGACCGAAGTATCGATCGAGGAGATATCGAGCAGGATCCTCGACCGCATGGGAATAGAGAGACGCTTGCGGCCGTGACAAAGAGCGCACGCGTGCACTTGCAGTCCTGACATTAAGCGCACGCGTGGTATAGTCGAGCCATGATTGCGGATCAGTGGTGTGAGACCTCATGGCGGGCCAAGCCGGGCAGCTTCGTCAGCCTGATGACGCTGTACGAGAGTAATTTCGTGCGGCTCGGGTGGCTGGTGAGCGACTTGCGCTCGATCGTCGCCCGCTCGGTCTCCTCGGTGGCCGAGGACTGTGATCTGCATCTCACGCCGCTCGAGCTCGCGCCCTACACGAGTGTGTTCCGCCTCACGTACGAGTTCAATTGCGACGGCGCGTGGATCCGCGACCCGGATCTCGAGGTGTGCGTATATCACGATGCGCGGCTTGCGGAAGTGCGCAGTTTTTGCGGCTTCCAGCGTCACCCCGAGCTCGCCAAGCTGACCTCCGGACTCAAGCGTGAACTGGATCAGCGATGGACCCGAAACATGATGTTAAATAAGTGGTTGGAATATTGTGCCGAGCGGGGCCATCGCTTCTAGGGTAGAACCCCCTTGGTGTCCCGCGTAGATTCGTTGACGAGGCGGGACGTTTGATCGACAAGCTGAGTTTTCTCAAGGGAGCCGACGGGGGCGGTACGAGTGCGGACGAAGAGCGGCTCATGCAGCTCTTTCAGAACCGTGCGGGCCTGAAAAAGGCGTACGCCGATCTCAAGGACGAGTTTCATCTCCTGCGCGACCGCTTGAAGCAGCAGGAGGGGGCTACCATCCGTGTGCAGGAGCAGCTCGACGCGCTCGGCGATCTGCTCGCCGATCCGCGTACCGGATTCGGCGCACTGGTGTTCTTCCAGCTGCGCGGGTTATGGAAGATCTGCCATCAGCAGCTCGCGCAGTTCACGACCGACCTGACGCGCCAGCAGGAGGCCAAGGAGACTGCTCGGCACAAGGCCGAGTGCGAGACCGAGAAAAATACCCGGCTTGCCGACGTGGACGAGCGGCTGCAGGCCGCCGCGGCCGAAGCGGACCAGCAGCGGCGCCGGCTGGCGGCCTCGCAAGACGAGCTGCTGCGCCTGAGCGCATTCTGGTATTACTTCAAGCGCCGCCGGCTGCGCAAGTCGCTCGAGACCGTGCGCCAGGGTGTGGTCGCCGCGGATGCCGCGGTCGGCGATCTGCATGCCGAGAAGAGCGCGATCAACAATGAGGCCGCGCCGGAATTTCCCGGAATCTCGTTGAACGCGCGGCGCAACATCAATCTCGCGATCATCAGCTACGCGGAGTCTCTGTGCGAGCATGTGGATGCATTCGGACTCGCGGCGCGCGCCAAGGAGGCGGTGACGCGACGCGTGCACGAGATGAGCTTCGGCTCGCGCGCGGATTGCGAAGGGTACATGCAGCGCGTGCAGAAAGCGCAGACGGCGGTCGCCAATCAGAAGCAGATCACCGCCGGCGTGCGAGCGAAGCTCGAACGGTTGCGCGGTAAATGCGAATATCGTAACAGCGCCGACACCGTGCCCACGGCCGACTCGCTCGCGGCCGCGTCGTCCTCGGCGAGCTGGAACGTACTCGCCGAGGATTACTGGGACCTGTACAACCTGCTGTTGCGCTGAGCCGCGGGGACCCCCTAGCCTCAGGGGTTCGTGGGCGCGTGCACGTCCGTACGCCGCGCCTGAGTCGGGCCGGCTTTGTGTATCGCCGCTACGGCAAGATCTCCGGCGATCTGCGTGGCTTCGTCGAGGATGATTCCGGCCGCGGCATCGTCCTTGATCTCCTCCAACGACTTGTAGGGCGGTTCGCCGTGCGCCGCGCGCAACTCATTCTCGCGCGCCAGGCGCTCGCTTTCCTGCCGCTTGCGCTCCGCCTCGCGGGTCTTCAAATTGAGCGACAGCGTCTTCTGATTGCGGACGGCGTCGAGCGCGGCGATATCCTCGCGCAGATATTTGAAGTCCTCGCTGTCCGAGGTGCGCTCTTCGTGCAGCTTCTGCAGCGTCGCCGTTTGCGGCTTGAGGTCGCCTTCGATCTTGAAGGCGGCGGGCTCGATGTGATCCCAAGGCAGCGCGCGATCGCGGGTACTCTCGCCCACCTCGCTCGCGTCGATGAGCGAGGGCAGGGCGATGTCGGGCGTGACGCCGCGGTCCTGCGTGCTCTCGCCGGTGATGCGGTAGTACTTGCCGATGGTCACGTTCAGCTGTCCGAGCTCGGGCTTGCGCCCGAAAATGGTGTAGTTGAGCGGGTGCGCGTTCTGCACCGTGCCTTTGCCGTAGGTTTGCTGACCGACGATGAGCCCGCGGCCGTAGTCCTGAATCGCGCCCGCGAAGATCTCCGACGCCGAGGCGCTGAAGCGGTCGACCAGTACGATCAAGGGACCGTTGTAGAAGATTGCCGGATCGGGATCGTCGTCGACCTCGATGCGCCCCGTCGTATCGCGCAGCTGCACCACGGGACCGCGGTCGATGAACAGCCCGGTCAGCGACTCGGCTTCCGGCAGATAGCCGCCGCCGTTGGCCCGCAGATCCATGATCAGCACGTCCATCCCATCCTTCTTCAGCTCGCCGATCAGGCGCTGCACATCACGGGTCGTACTGCGGTAATCCTTGGCGCCGGCGCGGCTCG
>CAZSUK010000183.1:0-3561 GCA_964609355.1 uncultured Acidobacteriaceae bacterium
CCCCGGCCCGAAGGGATGCCATTTTCGAATGAGAGAAGCCATCCACAGAACGTTCGGACGCCAGGCCTTCGGGTTTGATCCCCGCGGCTATCACTCTGCGCGACCCGCGTACCCCGGCTGGGTGTTTGATGTCCTATGCGAACGCTGTGGTCTCGCACCCAATACGGTTACATTCGAGATTGGAGCCGGGACGGGAACGGCGACTCACCGCTTACTCGAATTGGGTGCCAGACCACTCGTTGCCGTAGAGCCCGATGATCGCCTCGCAGGCTTCCTTAGGGAGACCATTCAGGATGAGGCTCTCACCGTGGTGGCGGCAACGTTCGAAGAGGCTGTGTTGCAAGAGGCCAGCTTTGATCTCGGTCTCAGCGCCACCGCATTCCATTGGTTAACAGAAGACGTTGCCTTGACAAAGGTGGCCAAACTGCTTCGTCAGGGCGGGTGGTGGGCAACGGTCTGGAACGTGTTCGGCGATTCAAATCGCCCCGATCCCTTCCACGAAGCAACCAAAGAACTTCTCAAAGGTCCCTTGAGCCCTTCGGATGGTGACGGCGAAATACCTTTCGCTCTCGATACTGAGGCCAGGGTGGCGGCACTGGAGCGGACCGATGCGTTCGACAGCGTCGATCACCGAACCAGCGCATGGTCGCTCGTCCTCGATGCTGATCAAACTGTTGCCCTCTATGCGACCTATTCCAACATCAACATCCGCCCGGACCGCGACGCCGTACTTACGGAGCTGCATCGCGTTGCGCGCGACGAGTTCCACGGCTGCGTAACCCGCAATATGGTTACAAGCCTATACGTTGCGCGACGTCGAATCTGTTAATCGCTCGCCTTCTGGGACCGCTGCGGTCGATCTGCTTATTCGTTGATACTGACGAGAGAAAACATGGCTCCCTGAGGGTCTTGGCCCTGGATGATCCAACTTCCACCGGGTACCTGCATCGGACCGTTCAGGACCTTCCCGCCGCCAGATTCGACGCGTTTGACGGCTGCCTTGACCGAGTCGACGTGGAAGTAGAAGTTCCAGCAGGAGACAGGTATTTGCGGCGTTTTCGTCATCATGCCGCCATCGCCCATTTCCTTGTGGTCGCCTTCATCGAAGATCCGATAGACGCCCATCGGTCCCATGTCCATATCGCTGACCTTACTCCAGCCAAAGAGCTTGTGGTAGAAGTTGAATCCGCCTTCGAGGTCGGTGGTGTAGAGCTCGTGCCAGCCGATGGTGCCGTTGGCAGGTGGGACCGGGCGTTCTGGCGAGGGCATGCTGGGGTTGGACGTGAAAACAACAATGGCAGCACCCTGCGGGTCCGACATGACGGCAAAGCGAAGCATCCCCGGGACGTCGGTAGCGGGTTTCCATAGTTTGCCCCCGGCTTCGACAATTTTCTCGATGTGGGCATCGACATCGTCGACGGATATGTAGCCTACCCAGGCGACATGTCCGGGAATGTTCAACATCCCCGCCATTCCAACCTCACCGAGGTTGAAGGTGGTGTACTGCGGGCCGTCGTTACCGGGCATCTCCCGGGTCGTCCAGCCCACAACGTCAGAGTAAAACTTGCCGGCGGCTTTCGTGTCGCTGGTCATCAGTTCGTACCAGCCGAACTTTCCTTTTGGCGTAAACATCGCGAGATTCCTCCTTGTTGGCGGATGCAACAGGATATCAGCGTTCGCTGGACTGGTAGCGTCCGCTGGCAAGTTAAATTTTCGATATTCGCCACGCCGGTCGGGGCGAGGGCAGGGAAATAATCAACCGCCCATTGTTCATCATGATGCCGTTGATTATGGTTTAGTATTTCCTGTGCCAGGTGGTGTTTAGTCTTTGTCGCTGCGTGCGTCGGCGAAAATGCGCTAACCGTTTGAATACCCCACGGAATTGCAGCGTCACTCCGCCACCGTTGCCTATCCTCCCCGCGAGGCTGGACGGTTAATCCTTCATCTCTAGCAACCTTGCCGGTACAGCCTCGCTAATTAAGATCAGGGTTCTGACTTTGGCAGCGTTTTGAACCGCGCTCAGTCAGTCTCCGGCAGCCGTATCAGTTCCGCTCCGACCTGCGTTTTGTAGTCATTTAGCTGTCAGATGAAATCCGGCGCGTCTGCACTACTGCATGTACTCATAACCATGCACTCATCAAACCAGCTTAGCTCCGATTGAGGAGCGACGGGTTCTATCACAACCGATAGAATAGGCCGTGCGAACGGGAGAGCCTGAATGTTTCAAGTAGTGTTTGCTGTGCTTGCATTGGTGGCCGCATCGATCCACCTTGGGGTTTCCTCATCCAGGCGAAGCAGCAAAGCGGCAATTGCAACAACGTATTTGCTGTATCTGCTTGTAATTTACGTCGGGCTGATGGGCTTACTGACGGCTTATGCGCATGTGTTTCGTCCAGTGCAAACCTCAGCCTCTATCGGCTGGTCGACAAGTCCCTATGAATATGAAGTAGGCATGGCCGATCTAACGGTTGGGGTACTGGGAGTTTTTTGTCTGGTGCTGCGCGGCAACTTCTGGTTGGCAACCGCGATTGCCAATGCGGTCTGGCTGCTGGGAGACGCAGTGGGGCACATCCGGCAGATGGTTCTCAACGGCGATCACGCCGCAAACAACTCGGGCATCTTCCTTATTACCGAGATTACGATGCCCTTTGTCATTCTCTTACTGGCAATCTACGTACATAGGAAGACCCACGGCGCCTAAATCCCACCGCCACAGCTTTGGGCGCGTCTACATCAGGCACTCCGGCGGGTTCGCCATCTTCGATCCCGTCCTTAGAAGGCCACCGGCTTCGATCAAAAAAGCAGAGACACCATGAATCTTCTGCAGTTCTCTCAACGCAGTTCGGCGTATTCCGTTTTAGCTTGCTGAAGAACAGGAATTTCGGGGTCGGCGTCCTTCCACAGTTCGAAGAAGTCCTGAAACGCCTTTCTGGCTTTCGCCGTTTCGCCCGTGTAGGCGAAGCCGCGGGCCATCCCCAGATACGAAAGCGAGTAGTACTGACCCCAATACGGGTGGACCCAGGTAGCGCCCCAATTGGCGCCCTTATGATCGACGATTTTCTGAAACTCAGCCGCCGCCTCCGCGCCCTTGCGCAGACGAAGATAAGCCAGGCCGCGCAAATAAACCGTCTCGAGGTAAGAGCGCTCGTAGGGCGAAGCGGATGCCAGCAAGTCCACGCTCTCTGCCGGCCGATCGCGGTGGAGCGCGATCGCAGCTCGAATCCCGGGCAGCTGGACCGAATTCCAGATGGTTCCGTCGGGAAAAACCTTCGATGTCTCGTCGCCGAGCTTCTCCGCCTGGGCCGCATCCCCGCACATCGCCAGCGCCAGGGCCGGACGCCCCAGGCGGCGCGCGGTCTGGCAATTGCCCGACAGCGCGCCGGCACGCGCGTCGGCCTCGTCGAATTCAGAGGCGATATCCCGGAATCCCCGGCGTAGCGCTGTCTCCGCGGCTTGCTGATACAACCTGTGCGACTCACGACGCTGGCCATGGACATTCCGGTCGGCTGCTTGCAAGCCAAAGCTGAGGTACTCTTCCGGCTTGCCTACGAACCATTGAAT
>CAZSUK010000184.1:0-10536 GCA_964609355.1 uncultured Acidobacteriaceae bacterium
ACAATTTCACCGGTACCACAGATGTTGCCAGCCAGATCGGTCTCAGCGGACTACCCGCCAACCCACTGTTCTTTGGATTGCCGAACCTCATTCTGAACCAGTTCACCAGCGTGACCGAGCAGCAGCCCAGCTTCCAGGTCAACCAGACCATTGCCGCAACCGAATCTACCTCGTGGATTCACAAGAAGCACAATGTCCGTTTTGGCGGAGACTTTCGTCGCGTCCACAACGACCTCTTTGGAAATACCGGCAATATCATGGGTACTTATACCTTTACTGGCTTCTTTACCGAGGAGCCAGGCACCAGCGGGACCACCGGCGGCACTTCTTCGACTGGTTCTTCACTCGCGGACCTTCTGCTCGGTCTGCCGCAGCAGACTTCGCTTCAGGCTCCAGACCAGAAATCCTATTTGCGGCAGAACGCCTGGGATGCCTTTGTACAGGATAGCTGGCGAGCCAAGGCGAACCTGACGCTGTTGTTCGGCCTGCGCTACGAGTACTTTTCCCCTTACTCAGAAAAGTACGACCGCCTTTCGACCCTCGATACGGGGAACGATTTCACTTCCGTGGCTCCGGTTGTTTCCGGAGGCATTGGTCCCTTTACGGGAAAATATCCTCGTGATCTGGTCTACCCTGAGCACAACAACTTTTCCCCCCGCATTGGCATTGCGGTGCGCCCGATAAAAGACACAGTCGTGCGCGCAGGCTATGGCATTAACTACGCCGTTGGCCAATATTCGAAATTTATCCAGGACTTCGCCTTCCAGCCACCCTACGCCAACGTGCAAACCAACGAAGTCACCAACGGCGTCGGATTTGTTCCCACCTTGGCCGACGGCTTTACCCCCGAGGGGCAAGCAAACGGCAACTCCGCCGTTAACAAGTACTACCGGCTCCCATACGTGCAGGTGTGGAACATCAACTTGCAGCGCACCCTACCGCTCGGCATCGTGCTCAACATCGGCTACAACGGCTCCAAAGGCACTCGCCTCGACATCGTCAACGCACCCGGCCGTACTGCCAACGCATCGGTGAGCGGAACTTTTTACGACTACGAGGACTCGGTGGCTTTCTCCAATTACAACGCGATGACTGTCAGCGTGCGCAATCGGCTGCACGACGGCATCGCCTTGCAAGCGACCTATACCTATAGCCACTCAATCGACAACGCCAGCTCCATCGGAGGCAACGGAGGAACGGGGACGGTGGTGGCCCAAAACTGGCAGAACCTGCTGGCGGAAGAGTCCAATTCCAGCTTCGACGTACGCAACAAGGTCAGTGGTAACTTTCTCTATGAGCTACCCTTCGGCCCCGATGAGCACTACATCACTTCCGGCGTCCTGGGGCATTCGCTAAGTGGTATTTCCATTTCCGGCACGTTTACCTTTGCCAGCGGAAGCGCTTTGACTCCGAACTATGAGGCGACCGTAGATGAAGTAGCTCGCGGCACCACGGCATCGCTCCGGCCCGACCGGGTTCCGGGGGCTTCGCTGACGGCCGGCGGTGGTTCGCTCGACAACTGGTTCAACAAAAGCGCGTTCGCTGCCCCCGCAAACACCTATGGAACCGCCTCCCGTTACTCGATCCCCGGACCGGGCACGGTTTCCGTGAATGCATCGCTCTCGAAGACAGTTCGCTTCAATGAAACACGTACATTCGAAACCCGTGCAACTGCCAGTAACGTCTTCAACACCGTCCAATACTCAGGGGTCGATACGACACTAGGATCGGGAACCTACGGCCAGGTGACTTCTGCCGGTACCATGCGCCAATTTACCTTCCTCGCCCGTTTCCGGTTTTAGAGAGGCATTTGAATGAACGTCAACGGTCACTTGCGCAGATTCACCTCCCTGGTCTTGTTCTCCTTAGGCGTAACAGGTGGGTTGTCGGCGCAGGATCAGAGCCAGACGCAGCCGGACGCGCAATCCGCTTACACCCTGAAGGTAAACAGCGACCTGGTGCTCACCAACGTTGTCGTCCGCGACAAAAAGACGGGAGAAGTCGTTCGTGGGCTCAAGGCCAGCGACTTCCAGGTCCTGGAGAATGGCAAACCGCAATCCATTATCAGCTTTGACTTCCAAAGCGTCGACCAGGCTGCCCCGCTCAACGAGGCGACCATCAACGGCAAGGCCCCCAACACCATCATGGGCAGCATGAATCGCAACGTCACTTCCGAACAGTTGCGGAACCACCGCCTCATCGTCATGTTCTTCGACATCACCTCGATGCAGCCCGAGGACCTGGAACGCGCCCAGGACGCAGCCCGCAATTACATCAATAAACAGATGCATCCGGCGGACCTGGTTGCCGTCGTCTCCCTCGATCAATCCCTGTCGCTCGATCAGGATTTCACCGCCAATAAGCAACAATTACTGAACTCGGTCAACAAATACTCCGGAACCCAGGGAGCTGGCTTTCAGTCAGGCGCCACCAGCACCACCAACCAGGTGGAAGACACCACTGCCTTCACTCCCGATGAGCAGGAGTACAACGACGTCAATACCGATCGCGAGCTGTTCGCGTTTGAAGACATTGCCCACTCGCTCGCCTATATCAACGAGAAAAAGTCTTTGCTGTATTTCTCTGGCGGCATCCAGCGCGACGGTATTGAGAACCAGGCCTCGCTGCACGCAGCCATCAATGCTTCGGTGCGTGCCAACATGTCAATCTACTCGGTCGACGCCCGCGGGCTCGAGGCCATTTCTCCCTTGGGCGATGCCAGCACCGGCAGCTTGCGCGGCACTTCGGGATACAACGGCGCAGCGCTGCAGAACAACCTTGACTCCAATTTCAACACCCAGGAAGTGATGGCCACCCTTTCCTCTGACACTGGCGGAAAGGCCTTCTTCGATTCCAACGACTTCTCCCCGGCCTTCCAGCGCATCCAGCAGGATACTTCCGCCTACTATGTCATCGGATTCCGCTCCACCAACCCCGTGCGCGATGGCCGCTATCGCCGGCTGACCATCAAAATCAACCAGCCCAACGTCAAGATTGAATATCGCCCCGGCTACTACGCTCCTGCCGACTACAAGCATGCCAACAAGGATGAGCGCGAGCGCCAGTTGCAGGAGCAATTGGCCAGCGACCTTCCTGCCACCGACGTCGAGGTCTACCTGCAGGCGTATTACTTCCGCAACGACAACGGCTCCGGAACTCCTCGCTTTTACGTGCCGGTTTCCTTGATCGTTCCTGGATCGCAGATCCCCTTCATCAAAGGAGGAGACCGCAGCAAGGCTACCCTCGACATCATCGGGCAACTCAAAAACACCGCTGGGCAGGATATGGCGGAGATTCGCCAGACCGTCAAGCTGGCCATTGATGATTCGCAACAGGTTTCACGCAAGAACATCCAGTACACGACAGGATTTACCCTGCCGCTGGGCAAGTACCATCTCAAGTTTGTCGTACGCGAGAATCAAACCGGCCGCATGGGGTCATTTGAGACCGACATCAATTTGCCTGACCTGAAGAAGTTTCCACTGAAGCTCAGCTCTGTTGTGCTTTCCAGCCAGCGCTCTGCAGCGGGCAAGAAGGACGAGGACAATCCGCTTACCAACGGTGGCTTTACCTGGGTACCGAATGTAGCCCATGTGTTCCGCACCGATCAGCACATGTACTTGCTTTACGAGGTGTACGATCCTGCAAACGGCGGAGCCAAAGTAACTCCGGCTTCCACCACCGCAGGCAAGCCGGGCGTGAAGGTGCTGACCAGCATCGAGTTCCTGCAGGGAACAACTAAAGTTTTTGAGACCCCGCTGGTCGAGGCCAATAGCGTGAATGTGCCCGGACGCGGTGCCGTAGCCTTCGCCTTCGACGTCCCGCTTGACCGCCTGAACGCTGGCCTTTACATCTGCCAGGTCAACGTCATCGACGATTCGGGTGGCACCTTCAGTTTCCCGCGCCAGGCGATGTTAGTCCGTGCCGCGGCGCCAGTGCCGGCAACTGCCCCGGCCGCGCCCAACCCTTCGCCCGGCGCCGGGGCCGCCTCTTCGCCCTCACCCTAGCCAAACCGGCGTTTGGGCTCTATCCCCACACAAATTAGCTTTGTAACCTCCATCCCCCGCCACTGACCGATGGGTGCCCCATCCTTCGCGCTCTTTGCGAAGGGTGGGATATGCAAATCTCGCCCCTGTTCGCCAAAACACCAACGGTCCCTTCAGTAGACCGCATCTCACCCTGAGCGATAATGCAGACGGGTGAACACAATGAACGCAGTTCTGCTCCACGGATACGGAAGCGTTGATCAACTGGTTTACGAGGAGATTCCCATCCCTCTCGCCGGCGCCGGCGAAGTGCTGGTGAAAATGGCTTCCACCAGCGTCAATCCGATTGACTACAAAATCCGACGTGGGGACATGCAAGCGATCATGCCCCTGCAACTCCCCTTCATTCCCGGGTACGACCTTGCAGGCCAGGTAGTCGCATTGGGAGAAGGCGGCACCAGTGTCAAGCTCGATGCGTGGGTCATGGGAGTAGCCGAGCACACCTATGCCGAGTATGTCGTCTGCAAAGCCGGGATCCTGGCTCCCATCCCGGCAGGGCTTGACCCCAACGAAGCCGGTGCTTTCCCGCTCGTGTTGCAGACCGGCGCGCAATTGATCGAGCTTGGAGTTGCCCCGCGATCCGGCAGCCGGCTGCTGATTAACGGTGCGCTAGGCAGTGTGGGCCGTACCGCGGTGCACGTTGCCAAACAACATGGTGCCTATGTGATTGCAGGGGTTCGTTCCAACCAGCGAGCCGAAGCAGAAAAGCTGGGAGCAGATGAAGTTGTCGCCGTGGACGACGAAAAGCAGCTGAACAGCCTGGCTGAATTAGACGCAGTTGCGGATACGGTTGGACGCGAAGTAATTGATCGCCTCATTCCCCACATCCGGAAGAACGGAGTTCTCGCCACGGTCATCGGAAGACCGAAATCCGCAGATGGAAAAGATCTCCAGGTGCACGAGGTCTGGTCAGAGCCTGACGCGAAACGGCTGCAAAAGCTGGCAGCAGAGCTCGCCCGCGGTGAGTTCACTCTTCCCATTAGCAAAAGGTTTAAGCTTGCGGAAATCCGGCAGGCGCACGCCTTGGCCGAAAAAGGTGGGGGAGGGAAGATAGTCATCACCCCATAACACCTAGCCGGGATTCTCCGCCTCTGAAGGTTTCCGGTAGGGGCAATGCCTGCATCCCGACTGGCAACACGTCCCTCGTTTCAGGTGGTACTGGGCCGTGAAGACGAGGTACGGGCCGTCGTAGTAGTAATCCTCTCCCAACTGGAGTGCCGCTGGTCCCGGCGGCGGCTTGGCCGCTTCATCTGCCATGCCTTCATTCTCTCAAGCCGCGGCAAATCCTAGGTGCCCGTATCCAGGTGAAACGTCTTTTCGTAAGGCACAACCGGATAGCCCTTCGCCTTCCAGGCAGCCAGGCCGCCTTTGAGGAACTTCACCCGGCTCACATCGATATTCGGCGCCAAAGTCTGCGCCTTCATAGCGATGGCGCGGCTGGTTTTGTCGCTGGGGCAGGTACAGTACACAATGAGATCCTTATTCATTGGAATAAGACCCGGGTTGGCCGCTACTTCTTCGGGAGAAATCCTCTGCGACCCTTCGATGATTTCCGAATCCGCCAGCAGGTCGAGTGGTTGGCGGACGTCCAGGATCAACACATCCTTGTTTGCGGCGATAAGCTCGTGGAGTTGTTCCGGCGTAATGCTGAGCCGCTCAAACTCGCGGCGCGCCTTGATCCTTCGAAACCAAATGACTGCCAACCAGCTCCAGATGCCGATTGCAATTACGGTTAGCGCCAGGTTCATATCCGCTCTCCTTGCTTCGCGTTAGACCAGCTACGCGTTAGATTAGCAAGCCCGACGAAATGATTCGATACTGTTTCACATAGCAGTAACTGCCAGGCTGGGCTCTTCCGCCTGCACCGTGCCCCCGAGAAACG
Source organism: uncultured Acidobacteriaceae bacterium (assembly GCA_964609355.1). Taxonomy (GTDB): domain Bacteria; phylum Acidobacteriota; class Terriglobia; order Terriglobales; family Acidobacteriaceae; genus PALSA-350. The sequence goes on from CAZSUK010000184.1 coordinate 5,929, forward strand.
TGATTGTCTTCCCCGGCACCGCCGCCGGACGCTCTCCGGGGACCACTGCACCAGCTAAATTCAGCGGATCGGCAGCGGCTACGGTGACTGGCTCTCCAGGCATATGCAACCGCGTTTCCCGCAACGAGCCCACGGCTTCCGGGACGGCGAACTGCTCTCCGCCGAAACCACTGACAAATCGGCCGCCCCGCACGCTCCCCCTGGCCTCGAGCCGGCGGAACATGCCCTGTAGCTCGCGCCACCGGGGGATGGTCGTCTCCCGCTGCAGCACGTCGCGAAAGACCACTCCGTAACGTCGGAGAAGCATCCAGCAGGCGGATTCAATCTCCGCCTCGCGCCGTTCTGCCTGGGCGCCTACGCTTTCCACCATTCCGGCAGAAGGGTTGAGCAGGCACCACCGTCCAACCGTATTGCGCGCCCGCTTCAGCCCACCTTGAAACATTGCTTTACGCCGAGGGTCGATCAGCACCCGCAGGCTATCGAATCCATCGGCCGTAACCAGGCCGGCCGCGACCAGTTCCCACAAAGCACGATTTATCTGCTCGGCGGGTACTCCCATTGCGCGGATCAGGTCACCGGCGAAAACCGCTCCATATTGCGACAAGTGGGTGCGCACTTGCCACGCCAACTCGCTCAGGCAAGCCTGTAAGGCAGGCTCCGGAATGGCGCGCTCGGCCAGGCAGCGGTCCATCCACAACGCCTCCTCGCGCACAAAGAAAGTCACCGGCGCCATGCTGGTAGGCACCACCCGCTTGGGAGCTGAAAAGTCGCTGCCATGGGTCGCAAACGCCGGGTGCGGCGAGATACGTCCCCAACCCACCACACCCTCCAGGCACAACGTATCCAACCAGCGCGGATCGTAGCCGGCCACCCGCTGCGGAAGCAGCGTCCGCTCCCACTCAATAGCGGGCGCCTCAAAACCCTCGAGTTGGCGCAACGCCTCCAGTACTCCGGCCTCTCCGCTCAGCTGAGAGCGCGACGTCACCCTTTGCCAGCGCAACAGCCACTGCATGTAGACCGCCGGCGTAACCGGCTCGATTTGTTTGCGCAGCCCGGCCAGAGTTCGCTTATGAATCCGTTGCAAAAGCCGCCGCTCGCACCATTCCACGTCTTCGTCGCCGGCCGGCTGGCCGCCCTCGAAGACCCCGCGCAGGATGGTGCCTTGCATCTCCATGACCAGCATGGCAGCCCAGATGGCCGCCGGCTCGAGGCCCAGCCTCGCCCCCAGCCCGCGGGAGGTGACCGGGCCCAGCAGCGCCATCCATCCCTGCACGCACTTGCGCACCACGTCGACCCGGACCAACTCTTTGACCAACTCCTTTGCTTCGGAAGGACACGCGAGTGCTTCCTCGAACACCACATCGGGCCACAACAGCCGCAGGTAGGTCACACGTTCCGCCGCCACCATGTATTGCCGTCCAACGTGTTCGGCCAGGGTCGCGCGGCCCTGCAACCGGAGCCGCTCAAAAAATAAATCCCAGTCGAGCGACTGCATCTCCACCGGGGCCACCACCAGGGAACAAAGCAGATCATGCAGCTCATGCTCATCCCGAACATCGGGCTGGCACTCGTCGCGCAACTCGTCGATGGCGGCTTGATCGAGCCGGCCCGCTTCGCCCAGCAGTTTGTCGGGGACCATTCCACGCATGCTCACCGCGCGAGCCCGACGCTCCTCGAGCGGCGCATCGTCCAGGAAGGCGTAAGGATTGGCGTTCAGAAGCTCGTGCGCAAACACGGAGGGAGTCGTGCTGTCGACCGCAAGACAGCGAATGGCGCCTGTGCGGATTCCCGCGAGCAAACCAATCAGCCCCTCCAGATCCATAGCCTCGCTCAATACATCCTTCATCACTTCCTGAATAAGCGGGTGATCAGGAATCTGGATATCCCCCTGGATGTTCTCCTGGCAGGCCGCCACCTGGGGGAAGACGCTGGCCAGAAGGTCGTCGGAGCGGGTTCGTTGCACCTGGGGTGCGATCCGTTTTCCGTTATAAAACCGTAACAATTGCAAACTGCGTCCCGCGTCCCAGCGCCAGCGGGCTCGGAAGATGGGCGAGTCGAGCGAGGCCTGCTCCAGCAGCTCGGTGACGGTTTGCTCGGTGAGAAAATCAAACACGTCGCCCAAGGGGAAGCTGTGTTGTTCGGCCAGTGAAATATTAAGTCCGTTATCGGTGGCCGCGGCCTGCAATTCAAAATTGAAACCGCGGCAGAAGCGTTTTCTCAATGCCAGGCCCCAGGCTTTGTTAATCCGGCCGCCGAAGGGGGCATGCAGGATCAACTGCATACCCCCGCCCTCGTCAAAGAAGCGCTCGGCAATGATGGTGTCAAGTGTGGGCACCGCTCCCAGCACGGCGCGACCGGCGACGATGTAGCCGATCATTTGCTCTGCGGCCGCGTCATCCACGCAACACTGCTGCTTCAGCCACGCTACGGTCTCCGCTACCTGCGGGTGCGTCTGGCTGATGTATCCAGGCATCACGTCGCCGGTTCGGGCGCTGATTTCTTTGCGCAACTCCGAGACGAAGCTCGACAACTCAAAGGTTCGTTGCGGGGCCTCGCCGCGCCAGAACGGCACCGTGGGTGGTTGGCCATGTGCATCCTCCACCAACACCCGTCCTGCGCTCTCCACGCGCTGGATCCGCCAGCTGGTATTGCCCAGCTGAATCACATCCCCGGCAGATGACTCGACCGCGAAGTCTTCATCCAGGGTGGCAATTTGCATCCCTTCCGGCATCACGATCACTGCGTAAAGCGCCGTGTCGGGAATTGTTCCACCATTCGAAACAGCGATAGTCCGTGCACCACGCCGCGCCTGCATGCGCCCGTTCACCCGGTCGCGCAAGAGATAGGAGCCGTAACGCCCGCGGCTGGCTTCGATCCCTTCGGCCAGCAGGCAAAGAATGTCGTCATAGTCTTTGCGTGTGAGGCTTTGATAGGGATGCGCGCGCCGCAAGACTTCATACAGTGCATCTTCCTCCCACGGCTCGGCCGCGCATGCCGCGACAACTTGCTGCATGAGCACATCCATTGGGCAGTGGGGTATCTCCAGCTTGTCCAGCACTCCGGCACGCATGGCGCGGACCAGCGCTGCGGATTCCATCAGGTCGTCCCGGGTCGTCGAAAAGAATCGCCCTTTGGGAATAGCGCCGCGCCAGTGCCCGGCGCGCCCCACGCGCTGCATGGCCGCGGCGATCGCCCGCGGCGAATTCACCTGGCACACCAGGTCGATACTGCCGATATCGATACCCAGTTCGAGCGACGCGGTGGCCACCAGCAGCCGGATCTCACCGTTCTTGAGCTTGCGCTCCGCTTCCAGGCGGAGTTTGCGCGAGAGACTGCCGTGGTGCGCGGCGACATTTTCCGTTCCCAGCCGCTCTCCCAGGCAAAAGGCCAGCCGTTCCACCATGGCCCGGGTATTGACGAACACCAAGGTCGACCGGTGCTCGAGGGCCAACTCCGCCATGCGGTCGTAGATGTCGTCCCAGATGGCATTTGTCGCCACCGATCCCAGCTCTTCACCCGGGACTTCGATGCTCAGGTCGAGGACGCGGTGTTGGCCCACTTGCACGATGGAGACCTCGGGTCCGCGCCGTCCGCCCAGGAAGCTGGCTACCAGCTCGATCGGGTTCTGGGTAGCAGAAAGTCCGATGCGCAGTGGACACTGGGACCGTCCGGTGATCAGGGAGCCGGGACTGAGACGATTTTCTCCGCAAACCAGCGCGTCCAGCCGCTCCAGCGTAAGCGTCAGGTGCGCGCCGCGTTTGTCGTCGGCAACGGCATGGATTTCGTCGACAATGACCGTCTCCACTGCACGAAGATTGTTGCGGCTCTTCTCCGCCGTCAGCAGGATGTACAGCGATTCAGGCGTAGTGACCAGAATGTGCGGAGGATGCTTGAGCATTGCCCTCCGTTCTGCCGGCAGGGTGTCACCGGTACGCACCGCGGTGCGGATTGGAGGGCACAGATACCCGCGCGCCATCGCCAGTTCCTGAATCTCGCGCAATGGCTGTTCAAGGTTTTTTTGCACATCATTGCTGAGTGCTTTAAGTGGGGAAACGTAGACCACCGCAGTGGTGGGTGCAAGTGAGCCATCCATTGCCTGGCGGATCAGCTTGTCGATACAGATCAGAAAGGCGGCCAGGGTCTTACCCGAGCCGGTAGGAGCCGAAATCAGAGTCGGTTTGCCGGAGAGGATCGACGGCCAGCCCAGTTCCTGGGGAGAAGTAGGAGTACAAAATCTGGCCGTGAACCACTCACGCACCACAGGATGCGCCCAGGCCAGCGCATCATGAATTTCGGAGGACATTTCAGTATTCTAGGCGCAAATCCCCCGGCAGCACGCTAAGGGCTCTATCCCCGCGCCAAAAGCCGGGTGCCCCACATCTCGCTCGTTTTTCGCGAGATGTGGGATACTACAGGCCTTCCCTCAAGCCTGCTGCGGGGCCCACGGATCCGCGGTTTTCCGTTCCCCTAAGCTTTGCTGCAGGCCATAACGGCCCTACCCTTTGTCATCTCGACCGGAGCGAACCCGCATTTCCCACTTCGCGCTGCTAGCGACGACCCCGTGTGCGGATCTCCGTAGAGAGAGCCGCATGCAGATCATCAAAGCCA
>CAZSUK010000185.1:0-7361 GCA_964609355.1 uncultured Acidobacteriaceae bacterium
CATGGTTGATCTGAATCTCGGGTGCCCAGCGAAGCGGGTTGTCAGCTGCAACGGCGGCAGTGGTTTGTTGCGAGACTTGCCTCATATTGCGACCATATTTGAACGGGTTCGGGCCGCTGTGCGGATTCCGTTCACGGTGAAATTCCGCATGGGCTGGAGCGACCAGCACATTGTGTGCGTTCCCCTGGCTCGCCTTGCCGAGGAGAGTGGGTTGAATGCGGTCGCACTGCATGCGCGCACCCGGGAACAGGGGTACTCCGGCCAGGCGCGGTGGGAATATATCGCAGCCGTTAAGGATGCGATCCGGATTCCGGTGATCGGCAATGGGGACATCCGCACTCCGGAAGATGCCTGCACGATGGTCGCGGAAACCGGATGCGATGCGGTGATGATTGGCCGCGCCGCGCCGGCGAACCCTTGGATTTTTCGCCAAATCGCGCAATACACGGCTTTCGGCTGCTACGACCAGCCGACGCCGATGGACCGTTATCGTATGATCCGCGATTACTTCGTCATGTTGATGGAAGAAACCGAGGAGCCGGCCGCGATTAGCGGCAGGATGAAGCAGTTTGCGTCGTGGTTTACGCATGGAGTGCCCGGCGGAGCCATCTTGCGTAAGAGCATTTATGAAGCGAAGAGTGGGGCGGCGGTCCTGGCCGCGGTGGATGCATTCTTCGCGGCTCAGCCGGAACCGGCTCTCGCTGGCTTGTAGGGTCATCTCGACCGCAGCGCAGCGTAGTGGAGAGATCTGCGGTTCGCCCATCCCTAAACCTCTGCTGCGGGCCATAGCCACCCTCCCCTTTGTCATCTCGACCGAAGCGCAGCGCAGTGGAGAGATCTGCGGTTCAGCGGTCCCTTCTTGGAAATGTTTTTCGACAGAGCATTTTCCGCGGGTTTAAGACCCGCTCCCCCGTGCTAAAGTCCGGGGGAGCGCAAACCCAGTCTTCCGAACCAAATTGCAAAGTAGGAAATCCGGTAGCTCGGTCGAAAATAAGCTGCAATCTCCAGACCTGAGATATCGGCCCGCGCCATTTTCATTTTCGTCGTTGTGGAACTCTGTCCGCCCTACGCGCAGCCGCCGCGCTTGCGGAAGATGACTTTTGGTTCACTGCGCCAGGCTTCGTTCAAGGCAACCAGGGTCCAGGCGATGGCCGGTGAGAAGTGCTGCAGCACGGTGTCCATCGAAGGATGCACCCGGAGCGCGGGCACGATGTAGTACATCAGCGGCGATTGATGCAGTAGGGGAGTGCCGGGAAAGTATCCATTCTGCTCAAGCTCGCCCACCCCGTTCGCAGCGCGCTGTTGTTGAAGCCAGTGCACGCGGATCCAATAGTCCAGCCCCTGGAGAGGAAAGTGCAGATCCTCATCTGCTTTTAGTTCAAGGATGGCCAGCCGCCCGGCGCGCGTCACCGTAAGCAGATCGAGCATAGCGCGGTCCGCTCCGGCAAACGCCGGCACCTGATGGTACGTGACGACATCCCCGCCCAGGCAGTCATCGATGCGGGAAAGATCGCCCTCAAGGGTCGACTGTAGCCATGATTCCGGCTGCAAACGAAACAGCGGGTTGCGCGCACTGCCCTCGGGAAAGCGATTCGCGAAAAGTCTCTGCATCAGTTCGGCAAAACCGGCTTCGGTCTCACCCAGCAACGGTGTCTCACTGGCCCCCGCACCGAAGGTCACGTTCGCCTGGCGATCAAAGGAATCGGCGACAAAACCCTGGCGCACGCGAGCAAACTCGAGACCGTAAAGCGATATACCCACTTCATTGGCGTGGCGTGCCGTCACCGCCACCCGGCTCCGCATACCAGGAGGAAGTAAGCGCAGGACGTGGGCCACTCCATCCTGGGCGCGCTCCAGTGCTGTCTCCGGATTAAAGGCATGCACCAGGCGCATTTTCAAATTGCCCTGGTCTCGGGTGTCGATGCTCTCCAGCCCGTCGTTACCTGCACCTACTTCGTAGAGCTCCCATTGCGCCAGGTCGCGGTTGAGCCAGGCCATGCGCGCCCGGGTGGTGGCGCCGCAACCTGCAGGCAGCAGGATCTTGACCCCGTGGCATACTCGTTTGCCGGCGGTGTGTTCCCGGCAATAAGCCAGCCAGAGGATTCCCAGGGTAAGCACCCCATCGATGGTCGCCTGGTTCTCCTCGGCGTTGACCCCAATGAGCGCCCAGCAGTGTTGCCCACGCACCAGCAGACCTCTGGCGTACGCCGGACCGAAACTGTGCTCCAGATCCATGGCGGAGCGCAGGCTCTCTAATTTGTATTCGTGAAAGTGGCGAGATATCAGACGCTCCAACAACTGCAAATACCTCGACCTCGAAAGGGCGCGGGTAGCCGGCGTCCTCAGGTCGCGATCTTTGACCACCTCGATCGATTGCGGACGCTGTGTCCCCAGGCGGCGCACGCGAATGCGCAGAGCCTCTTTCCGTGCTTCCAAACCGGTGACCGTGCGGACCATATTCCGCTCTTCGGACCACACATGCAGCAGGCAACGGCCATGCTCAGCCGAAATCGAATACTGGGCGGCAGCCATTTCAAAGATGACCCGGCCATCCTCCAGCAAGGCCGCACGAGGGTGGTCGACAAAAAATTGTTCCAGCAAACAGGCGAGTTCCCCGGGAGAGACTTCAGGCTTCTCGCGGGTTTCCAATTTGCTTCACGACCAGCCCATGCGGGCGGCCAGTTGGGTCACGTGGGCGGTGTGGTGGCGGCCATGCCAGTCATAGAGGATGACCGCTTGTTCAACGGATTGACGGCCGTTCTCGGGGTGCGTATAGCCGCGCTTCCAGTCCTGCTCATGGAGTGAGCAGAAGAGCCGCACCCAGCGAACATGCAGCGCGTCCAAGAGATCAAGCGAGGTGGACACGGCGGCGGAGCGAGCATCTTCGAGTTCTGCCCAACGGTTCTCCTGATACGCAAAAATCACCGGCCAGTCTTCCGTCAGTCCATGGCGAACCCGGTTGTAGGCATTCATGTGGCTGTCGGCGACATGGTGCACCAACTGCCGTACCGTCCAGCCGCCCGATCGGTAGGGCGTTTCGAGCTGCTCTGCAGACCACCCGGCGACTGCTGAGCGCAGGTTTCCGGGAAGTTGACGGATGCCCTCAATGGCAGCGATCCGCTCTTCAGCGCTAAACGACTCCGCTTTGCGGAAACCTCCGATTGGATAGCGCAGAGAAGCATCCGATCTCATGATCGACATCTTAGAGCAAATCTCACTCTGCAGGAGGAATTGCGTAGTAGCCCTTGCGCGCCTGCGCCTTCAGGCCGTCTCCCTTGCACTGGACATCGATCTTGCGATACGACCCGTCGAGCTTGTCGTTAGTAGGGGTGTAACTGGCGACGTACTGGGTGCGCAGCTCTTCCTCGATCTGGGAAAAAGCATCTTCCATCTTCTTGCCGTTATTGCCCACGTCGATCATCCGGCCGCCAGTTGCTTCCGCCAGTTGTCTCATGACTGCATCGCCCGAGTAGCCCATGCCATACATGCCGCGGCCGTAGAATCCGCGATCTGCGATGAGCAGAACATAGACGATGGTATTGGCTTTCTGTGCCGCTTCGATGGCGCCCTGCAGCTTCTCCGTGCTTCCCTGATCTTCGCCATCAGAAAGAATGATGATCGCCTTGCGGCCAGTCTCCTGTTGCAGCTTGTCATGGGTGGCGAGAAAAACTGCATCGTAAAGAAGCGTGCCCCGGGGCGTGCCCGTGGGCATTCCACCGCCGCCGCTTCCGGTGTTGATTTGCGCCTTGTCCATGGCCCGGGACAGCGCGTGCGGGTTGCTGGTGTAGTCGGAAAGAAGCTCCACGTTGATATCGAAGGAGATGAGAAAAGCTTCATCTTTGGGGCGAAGAACACGGCTGAGGAAGGCGCCCCCGGTTTGCTGCTCCATAGGCAGAACGTTCTGCTGGCTACCGCTGGTGTCGAGCAGGATGCCGAGAGTCAAAGGCTGGTCGTTTTCGGCGGTGAAGTTCTTGATCTTCTGCGGCGCCTTGTCTTCGAGGATGTTGAAGTCATCTTTGGTGAGATGTGGGATCAGCAATCCGTGCTTATCGTGGACGGTGAAGTAGAGGCTTACCAGGTTGACATTGACCTTGAGGGTAGCCACCGGCTGCTGTTGATCGTCTTGATTTGGGTCTCCGGCCGGCCCCTGAGGCGGGGCGTCCGGGGAGGGTGCAACCTGGGCCACGCCGCGTACCGCAGAACCGCAGACCACGGCGCACATCAAAGTAGACAACAGAACTCCCCGGAGGGAGCGCAGGCGAAATTTCATGGAGGTTAGACGGTGAAGCATGGTGGAACGATACCTCGGAAGCCTTACAACGCCGACGGCGCGTCTGGTAATCTTATGTCTCCAATAGTAAGTCACAAAGTGTGTGCACGACTGAAGGTGAGCATGAACCGAGTCGTCCGCCTGGGGGATCTTTCAGTGAGGCAGGGTGTCTTGGCAGTCGTGTTGTTGTTTTCATCTGTCGTGCTGGGACAGCAGCCGAACACACCAGGTCCGAGCGTGCCGGATGCTCCAACCCCGCAGCAGCCTGACAGCTTAGGCAATCTTTCCTCCGGCGTGACTCCAGGGAAAGGTGCTCAGGCGCCCACTCAGGACCAAGGCACCAATTCCAGCCAGGTGCCACCTGACTCGACGACGCCTAGTCAGGCCCCACCCACCCAGGACCAGCAGCCACAGGAAACGGCGCCTGAGGTAAAAGATCGTCAGATCTTTGTCGTACGGGTCAATAACGTCGTGGTGCCGGTTACGGTTCTGGACAAGAAACACCAACAGGTGGCCGGGTTGACCTGGCGCGATTTCCAAATCTACGAGAACAACGTGCGCCAGCGCATCGCCTTTTTCAGCGCCGATGCCGTGCCGCTCTCAGTCGCTCTGGTCATCGACCAGAGCCTGGATCGTGACACCATGGCGAAGGTCAACGAAAGCCTGCGTGCGATCCAGGGAGGCTTCACGGCTTCCGATGAGATTGCGGTGTTCACCTATGCTGACGGAGTCAACAATCCAACTGACTTTACCGCCGCGTTGAGTGCCCGGGTTCCGGCGGTTTTGGCGCAGTCCAAAAAAGAAGGCGATTCCTACGGTCCCCCCATCACGGGCGGCCCGCTTGCGGGCGGTCCGAGCATCAACGGCCGATCGGTTGATCCGAATCTCGACCCGCAGCGGGCAAACTCCGGCTTCCTGGTCTATCCAAAAGAAATTCACACCCTGAACGATGCCCTTCTGGCCGCTGGCAAGGCTCTTTCCACCCGGCCCAAAGAATTCCGGCGGATCATTTACGTCATCAGCGACGGCAAGGAGTCGCGCAGCAAAGCTAACTTCCACGAGGTGGTGCACTACCTCGAAGCCAACCAGATCGCTGTTTACGGGACGCTGGTAGGCGATTCAGCCACCTGGGGCCTGGGCTACCTGGACAAACATAAGATTCCCCTGCTGCCACTCTCCCCGGATAACATTCTGCCCAAGTACACGGATGCGACCGGCGGGCACCTGTACTCCGAATTTTCCAGCAATGGGATTCAGAGAAGCTTTGGCGAACTGGCTGCCCTGGCGCGAACCCAATACACTCTGGGCTACTACAGTCACGTTCCAGTCATGGATGGAAGATTCCGTACGATCGACGTGCGCGTGCTGCGGCCAAATCTCGATGTGGTCGCCAAGAAGGGGTATTACCCGACGGCAACGAACCTATCGCGATGACCAGCGGAGTCGTGGGCCCGGGCCTGAGCTTCATCGGCCTGGGGCTGGCAGCCTCGGCTTTTTGGGGGGCCAGCGATTTTCTCGGCGGCCTCGCCACCCGAAAAGCACATGTGGTCATGGTGGTTGCCATGGCCCACAGCCTCAGCCTGGTGCTGCTTCTGCTGATCGCCCTGGCAACCCACACTCCGCATCCGCCTGAGCGCTTTGCGCTTCTCGGCCTGTGTGCCGGAGCCTTTGGCGGCGTAGCACTCATTCTTTACTACCAGGCCCTGTCGTTGGGCGAGATGGGCCTTACGACCGCGCTTACTGGTTTACTCACGGCGCTGGTTCCCGTGGCCTACTCTTTTCTTACTCAAGGCCGGCCAAAATCGACCCAGCTTGCAGGCTTTGTGCTGGCGGCTGCGGCCATCGCGCTGATCGCCTATGCGCCGGCGGGACGGCCTCGTCCTCTCGCGCTTGGTTTGGCCACTCTATCAGGGCTGGGTTTTGGGGTGTTTCTGGTGGTTTTGAAGGTCGGCAGTACCCATGGGCTGGTCTGGCAGCTCATCTATTCCCGTATGGCCAGCGCTTCGCTCGCAGTCGGGATTGTGGTGTGGGTATTGGCACGCTCGGCGTTGCAGGGTGCAACTGGGCGCGGCGCCAGCTGGCGCAAGCAGGTGAGTGCAAACCGGTTTTTGTGGGTCGCCGGATCCGCCGGGGTGCTCGAGGCAACAGGGAGTTTACTCTATATGAGGTCTGCCCGCGAGGGCCGGCTGGATGTGGCGGCGGTGCTGGCCTCACTGTACCCTGTGGTCACGATTTTGCTGGCGGCGTGGTTTTTGAAGGAACGAACAACGTCGAGTCAAGCGCTGGGAATGGCACTGGCGTTGGGCGCCGTAGTGCTGGTCTCCCTGTAAAGGATCTACTTCACTTCTGTGGGGACTTCAGACTTGGGCGCGGGCGTGTCCTGCTTGACAGGATCCGGAGTGCCCTTGATGGCATCCTTAAAGCCTCGCATTCCTTCACCCAAACCCTTGCCAAGCTCGGGTAGTTTGCGCGGCCCAAAAATCAGAAGTGCGACCACCAGAACGACAATCAGGTGTGTAGGTGTGAGTAGTTCGCCCATGGAATTTCTCCGCTCAATCTATTGTCGCACAGTAGGCACGGGTCCGGATGACGCACTACCGCGCCCAATCATATTACGCCTTCGATGCCTTCTTTGGACTGAGCATCGTTGCCCTCCAGGCGGCCCGAGACCATCTTGTAGAAGGTTGCCAGGTTTTCTTGAGGACCCAGGGTCAGCCGGCGGTAAACCTTCATGAGCGGATAGAGCCGGGCACCCCGGACTACCAGGGTCGGCACCGAGGCAACCGCCCCGGGATACTGGGTCAGTTCCCATTCACCGCCGAAGCGCCCGCGGATAATCTCGCCGAAGTAGCTGCCCCACAGGCGCGTCTGGAACTCCAGGTCTTCGGCCGCCTGGCCGTCGAGGATCTGCTCCAGCACATCGACCGAAGATTCACTGCGGTCCAGGCGTTGGCGATGGTCATTCCAGGCCGCGTGCACGGCTTCTTCGGCGTAGGCGCTCATCATCTCGGCAAGAGATGCGAAGTTGCTTTCGGCCAGCTTCGCTTTCGTCATAGGGTCAGCCTAACGCGTCCCCCGTCTGACAGGAAGC
>CAZSUK010000186.1:0-2985 GCA_964609355.1 uncultured Acidobacteriaceae bacterium
ATATCTCGCTCGTTTTTCGCGAGATGTGGGATACGAAAGGCCTCGCCCTCAAGCCTGCTGCGGACCTCACAGCTCCGTAGGGGTACCCCACGTTCGCACCAGCGTACGTGGGACGAAAACGATGGGCGAAGCCCCACGACAGCCTTCAGTTCCACACCCTACCCTTGTTTCATTAGTAGTCGAGGATCAAACCGTAAAGTGTTCACGCAACCTCTGCTGCAATTCCGCAGCGGAGCGGCCGGCAATGCGGATCACTTTGTTACGCGACCGCTCCCCCGCCACCACCTGCACCGCAGCTCGTGGAACAGCGAACACCTCAGCAAAGAATTCCGTGAGCGCAACATTTGCCCGGCCCTCGAGCGGCGGCGCCGAGAGCGAAAGTTTCAGCGCGTCGCCCATCATGCCGGTAATCGCCGTACGCCCAGCGCGAGCATGAACCCGCACCGGAAACGTCGCGCCCAGAGGATGGTCACTCACCGCGATCACTTGGGATAAATCCGAGGTCCAAACAGCGCCGTGCCGATCCGCACCTGGGTAGCCCCTTCGGCGATCGCAACCGGAAAATCATGGGACATCCCCATCGAAAGCTCAGCAAAGGAAAGCCCCGGATGCGCTGCTGCCAACCGATCCCGCAGCCCCCGCAAGTGTGCGAAATAAGGCCGCACGGCAGAAAGATCCTCTAGATACGGCGGCACTGTCATCAGCCCGCGAAGGTCCAGCGCAGCCAGATCCGGCAGCCGATCCAGCAACGACCTAAGTTCCGCAGACTCAGGCTCCAAACCCGCCTTCGATTCTTCCGCACTTAACTTAATCTCGATCATCACCGCCAGCCGCCGTCCCAGCTTCGTCGCGGCCTGGTTAAGCCGCTCCGCCAGCGAAACCGAGTCAAGTGTATCCACAGAAGCAAACAGCTCCGCCGCCCGCGCCGCCTTATTCGATTGCAAATGCCCAATCAGGTGGAACTCCGCCGAGCTCTGCCCCAGCAGTGTCCTCTTCTGCTGAAATTCCTGCACCTTGTTTTCCCCAAAGAGCCGGATCCCCAGACCCTCCGCCGCAACAATCGCCGAAGCCGGATGCATCTTCGACACCGCCATCAGCGCCACTTCACCCGGTGGCCGCCCCGCCTCCCGGCACGCCGCAGCGATCTGCGCTTCGATGCGCTCGAAGTTTTCAGCCAGAATTTCGGTCACTGAATCCTGCTCAATGACCGTGCTCTTCAAGATATTTCTCTACCTCGAGCGCGGCCGCGCATCCCGAGCCGGCAGCCGTAATCGCCTGCCGGTAACGCCGGTCCTGCACGTCCCCGCAGGCAAACACCCCAGCCACCTTGGTAAACACCTGGTCCGTGGTGCGAATGTATCCGTCATCATCCAGGTCGATCTGCCCGCGAAACATCTTGGCATTCGGATCATGCCCAATCCCCAGAAACATCGCGCTGACCGGCAGAGTCGACTCGTCATTGTTCAGCGTGTTCCGCAGGCGCAAACCGCTCACTTCCTTCCGCTCCACCCCCATCACTTCCAGCACCGCGGTATTGGTAAGAAACTTGATCTTGTCGTGAGCCATCGCGCGTTCCAGCATAATGTGCGAAGAGCGGAACTGCTCCCGCCGATGAATCAGCGTGACCTTGGTAGCAAAGCGGGTGAGGAACAGCGCCTCCTCCATCGCCGAGTCGCCGCCGCCCACCACCGCGATCTCCTTGCCGGAAAAGAAGAACCCGTCACACGTAGCGCAGGAACTCACCCCATGCCCAATCAGGGCCTGTTCGCTGGGCAGCCCCAGCCAACGCGCAGAAGCGCCGCTGGCAATAATCAGCGTCCGCGTATGCACGGTTTCTTTCCCCAGGTTCAAGCTGAAAGGGTGTTTCGATAGATCCACCGAAGCCAGGTGACCCATCTGAATCTCGGCTCCGAAACGAGTCGCCTGCAGCTTCATTCGCTCGATCAGCTCGGGGCCCTGGATGCCCTCCGGCCAACCGGGGAAATTCTCCACCAGGGTAGTGATCGAAAGCTGTCCACCCGGCTCATGACCCTCCAGCACCAGCGGTTTAAGGTTGGCGCGAGCGGCATAAATAGCGGCGGTAAGACCGGCGCAGCCGGTGCCGAGGATAACGGTATCGCGTACGTTGTCAGACATAGAGGTTGAATCTTAGATTCTACGCGGCTCGCGAACGATGCGAGCGAGCCTGCCGAAGTAAGATGTCGGGATGGCAAACCTGACATTGATCTACGGCATGAGACTGCTTCCCTCCGAGGAGGCAATTGAGGTGGGCGACGCTGTGGTGACGCTCAAAAACGGCAAGCAGGCACACGTGACGATGCACGTGCTCGAGGGCAGCAGGGAACAGATCGAAAACCAGTTGCGCCAGAGCATCGAAGCCTTCTTCGACTTCTACCCCGAGATCTAAGCGGATCCTTTTGCCTTCCCTCTGTATCTTAAAGAGGGAGGATGATCGAATGGCAGAGATCGCTGCACTGAAAACTGTGCGCCCGCGGGTAGTGGTCGTCGGCGGCGGTTTCGCGGGCTTGAGCGCCGGCATGGCGCTGGCGGATATGGCGGTGGACGTCACGCTGATCGATCGCCGCAATCATCACACCTTCCAGCCACTTCTTTACCAGGTCGCCCTGGCTGTTCTTTCCCCAGCCGACATTGCCCAACCCATTCGCCACATCTTCTCCAAAGACAGAAATATCGAAGTCCTGATGGACGAGGTCGAAGAAATCAATTGCGACCAGAACCGGGTTCATTTGCGCAGCGGCGCAGAAATCGAATACGACTACCTCATCCTGGCCACCGGCGCAACCCATTCCTACTTCGGTAAGGATCAGTGGGCACAATGGGCCCCGGGGCTAAAAACCGTGGAGGATGCGACCGAAATTCGCCGCCGCGTCCTGCTCGCCTTTGAACTGGCGGAGCGCGAGATGGTAGAAACCGGCGCCCATCCGGAGCTCAACTTCGTCATTATCGGAGGCGGACCCACGGGGG
>CAZSUK010000187.1:0-4263 GCA_964609355.1 uncultured Acidobacteriaceae bacterium
GGTGTCCGGCAAACAATTTAAACGCTTTGGGAGCGACGCGCACGTCCCCATTATAACTCTCAAAAATAGTTTCAAGGGTTACCGGCCACCGGGTTACAATGTAACCAGTCATGGCGACCACAACGGTTATTCCGGAGAAACAAAAAAGCGGGTTCGATCTCCGTGTGTTCCTGGCGTTTGCAGCCATTTACGTCCTATGGGGATCGACCTACCTGGCGATTCGGATTGCGGTGCAACTGGTGCCGCCCTTGTTCGCCGCCGGTGTGCGCTTCTTTTTTGCCGGCACCTTGCTCTACGCAGTCATGCGCTTATGTGGTCGCCCTCGTCCCACGGGAAAAGAGTGGACCAGCCTGTTGGCGCTTGGCTCGTTGATGTTCGTGGTGACGTATGGCGCGATCTTCTGGGCAGAAAAATATGTGCCGTCGGGCTTAACTTCTGTGCTCGAGGCCACCCTGCCGCTCATGACCATTGCCCTCGAGGTCTTTGTCTTTCGCCAACAGCGCTTCCGCTGGACACTCCTGATCACCATCGCCGTCGGGTTCGTCGGTGTGCTTTTGTTGCTGCTGCGCAACCCGCAACACATCGCCATTCTGCCTTGTGCCGCCGTTCTGGGTGGAGGCGCCGCCTGGTCGTTGGGCGCGGTACTCACGCGCTCTTTGCCGCTGCCAAAATCCAAGGGAATTACTGCCGGGGCGGAGATGATGTTTGGCGGCGCAATTTTGCTCATACTCTCCGCTTTGGCTGGAGAGATGCACCCCTTCCCGCAAGTCTCCGCAAAGGCCGCCGGCGCGCTCCTCTACCTGGTCATTGCCGGCTCGCTCTTAGGCTTCAGCGCATTCGTGTGGCTGCTTGGCCGCATGCCTGCCACGCGCGTGGCCAGCCATGCCTATATCAATCCCGTAGTAGCCGTGGCTCTGGGCTACTTCTTCGCCGGAGAGGTCATCACCACGCGCATGCTTCTCGGCACCGCGCTCATTGTTTCGAGCGTGGCGCTCATCCTCATCAAAGATAAAACGGACGCACAAAGCGAACGCTAGTTGAGAAAAATTTCGTCGATGTAGCACCAACGCCAGTCTTCCCCGGGTTCGACCGATCGCATAATCGGATGTCCGTCTGCGTGGAAGTGAGCCGTGGCGTGGCGGTTTTTGGATGAATCGCAGCAGCCCACCTTGCCGCACTCCATGCACATCCGCAGGTGAACCCAGCTGTCGCCCATCTTGAGGCATTCCTCACAGCCCTTGGTGTGCGGTTTTACATTTTTGACATGATCCTTCACGTGGGTACACTTTGCTGCGCTCATAGGTCCTCTCTCAATTTCCTGTGGTCACGACCGGCAACTCGACAAAACTTGCCTGGCCAGGCGCGTGATAGATATGCTGCGCGGCTCTTTGATAGTCCGCTGGCTTAGCCCAGAAGATGTCCGGGACAAACGTCTGCGGGTTTCGGTCATATAACGGAAACCAACTGGACTGTACCTGCACCATAATTCGATGCCCGGGAAGGAACACGTGATTCGCAGTGGGCAGTGCGAAATGATAGGTCAGCGGCTGATCGGCTGCGATGGGTTTAGCTTTCTCCAGACTTTCGCGATAACGTCCGCGGAAGATGTCCGCGGAGATCATGAGTTGATATCCACCCAGACTTGGCTGGCTGGCGACTTCGTCAGGGTAAACATCGATGAGCTTCACCACCCAATCCGAATCCGTGCCACTGGTAGAGGCAACCAGGTTAGCGATCGGTTGACCGCTGATCTTTAACGGCGCGGTCAAGCGGTCCGTAACGAAAACCGCGACATCCGGACGCCCCGATTGCTCCCGCTGGTCGTCGACCAGCCATTCCGACCAGGTCATTCCGGCTGCGTAGCCCATCGGCTGGATAGGCCGTGCGCGGTAGGGCACGGGTTTGGCGGGATCAGAAATGTATTCATCGAAAGCGGTGTCGCCTGGCTGGGGCGCGTTAAAGCTGAGTTTTCCTTGCGCGGCCAGGTAGAGCGGTTTAGCTTCGTTCTCGCCCGGCCACGATTTTAACTGCCGCCACACATTGGTTCCGGTCTCGAACACAGTGACAGGAGCAATTTCTTCTTTAGGCGCTTCATCCTTCAGATAGCGATCAAGGAAAGGGCGAAGAATCTGCCGCCGAAAGTAGAGACCGGTATCGCTCGAGAAATTCAAAGCGCCCAAGGTGCTGCCGTCTTCTATTTCCTGGCCGTGATGCCAGGGGCCAATCACCAGAAAAACCTTGTCATTGTCCTTGTCGTTGGGCTTGATGGCCTTATACACGGCCATGGCGCCGTAGATGTCTTCCTGATCCCACAAGCTGTCTACCAGCATGGTAGGTACCTTGAGCGGCTGGTCGGCCAGCAATTTATCCATTGCCTGGCCGCTCCAAAACGAGTCGTAACTGGGATGCGCGAGCACTTTGCGCCAGAACCCGGCTTGTTCCAGTCCGTGACGACGCCCCAGTTCCCCCGCGTTTCCGGCTTGCATGTAGACGTCGTAATCGTCGAGGTATGCGGTCCACCACTGGGCTTTGCCGTCGCGCGTTACCTCCTGGTTAAAGATGTAGGGCATGTTGACTTCGCGGAACGCGCCATTGTGAAACCAGTCATCGCCCATCCAGCCGTCGACCATCGGATTCATGGGTACGGCCACCTTGAGAGCCGGATGAGGATTGACCAAGGCCGCCAAGGTCAAAAAACCGTCATAAGAGATCCCCAGGATGCCAACCTTGCCGTTGCTCTCGGGGATATTCTTCACCAGCCAGTCGATGGTGTCGTAAGTGTCCGTGGAATGATCGACCGGCGTAGGATTCAGTGGACCATGCAGCGGGCGGTTCATCACGTAATCGCCCTCCGAGCCATACTTGCCGCGCACGTCCTGGATCACCCGAATGTAACCACCCTCAACGATGGTTTCGAGCGCGTTGTCATAGCCCTGAAGTGCAGCGCCCAGGTGGGCGCTGGATTCATGCGTAGTAAGAGCGTCCGCATCGTAGGGAGTGCGGGTAAGCAGAATCGGCGCGCCCGAAGCGCCCTTCGGAATCAGGATGACCGTATGCAGCCTGACCCCATCACGCATAGGGATCATGACCACCCGCCGTGTGTAATCAAAGTCTGCAGTAGGCAAGTCTACCTTGGCTGGTGTTTCGCTGGGGAAGTCAGGGTACTTTGCAGGCGGGGTTTGGCTCCAGGCACCCCCGCAAGACAAAAGGGCGCAGGAGAGCACACACGCAATCTTTCGCATATGCAACCGAACTATAGGACCGACGCGCCGGTCATGTCGAGAGAAACCGCGATCCGGTCCCGCACGCGTCTGGGTAGCAAGTCTCAAAGCGAGACCTGGAGCACCCGACTACGAACATTAAGGAGAAGCCGGTCTAATAGCGGCGGAGCAGCCGTGAGCCTAATTCGCGGTTGGCCCGTTGCAGCTTGTCTTCAAAGGCAATACCGACGGCGAAAGGCCCAACGATCAAGCCCATAATACAGAACCAAGAACCAATGGAGTTCCACATAGCAGTGCTCCTTACCGAATCCATCGACGATCTCAAGAAAAAAAGGAGGAGGGAATAGCAAGAAAGGTGCACTACTTTTCTCTGGCGCGCACCTTGAACCAGATTGGAGAACCCCGGAAACCGAAAGCCGCGCGAATCTGATTTTCCAGGAATCGCTGGAAGGCAAAGTGCAACTTGACCTGCCTGTTGGTGAACAGGATGAAGGTGGGAGGAGCCACCGCCGCCTGGGTCATATAAAAGATCCGCATCTTGTTGGCGGCGGGTACCGTTGCTCGCTGGAAATCGATTTTCTCCAGGAACCGGTTCATCTGGCCGGTAGAAACGCGCTTACGCCGTTCCGCTGCTACTTCCTTCACCAGCTTGAGCACGGTATGGATGTTCTTTCCCTCAGCCGCAGAGACGAACACCACCGGCGCGTAGGCCAGGTACTTCAGCACATTGCGTACCTGCTCTTCAAAGATCACCTTGTCGGCTGACGGCTTTCCATCCGTTCGTCCGGTAGTCACCAGGTCCCATTTATTGACAACCAGGATTACGGACCGGCCGCTCTCGTGGGCGTACCCGCCGATGGTGGCGTCGTTAGAAGTGACCCCCTCGGTAGCATCAATCACAAGCAATGCGACGTCGGCTGCCTCGAGATGCCGCCGTGCCATGACCACTGATAGCTTCTCCGCCATCATTTTGGTTTTGCCCTTACGGCGGATCCCGGCAGTATCAACAAATCGCAGCAAACCGCCGTCGTATTCCATCACT
>CAZSUK010000188.1:0-10330 GCA_964609355.1 uncultured Acidobacteriaceae bacterium
CGAACTCGGACCTGGTTCAACAGATCAATTCCTGCGTTCAGGAGGCCGGCACATACTACACGTTGTCGTTCGATCCTTCCCCTGCCAACCATCCAGACGAGTATCACGACCTGAAAGTGCGAATCAACAGGCCAGGGCTCACCGCCCGCACGACCACCGGGTATTACGACGAGCCCTATTATTCCGATCAACCGAGCCCTGCGGCCAGACCGGTCACGGTTGAGCAACTGGAGCAACTGCTTAGCGCCGTCCACGACAAGCCGGACGCAGAAGTCGCGCGGCAACTTTCGGACTTGACGCTCACCGAACGACTGAGTAGTACCAGGCTCTTAGCGTGTCTGGCAGGACTGCGTGGTGGAAAGGCCCGGCAGGCGCTCGTTACTTTGGCCGATGCGTCGACCTTTCTCAATCCCCCTGCGGGCGAGATTTCAACCGATGCGCCTCCCGATCGCAAGGCGCAGCAGCGCATGACCACACTGGCCCTGGAGTATCTGAACAAGACGTTGCCAAATTTGCCGAACTTCTATGCCACGAGAACCACGGTTCATTATCAAGAAACTCCTCCCTTTGAGAAGGGCGATGCGAAGATAACCTATCAGCCATTGCACATCGCCGACACGGTAAAGGACACGGTGCTCTACCGCGATGGTGACGAAGTTCTGGAGCCAGATACCGGGAAACATAAGCAGCGAAAAGCTGACGAACCATACCTGGTGACCTGGGGAACGTTTGGTCCCATTTTGCGTGGGGCTATCGACACGATTTTCGTTGCCCCCGCTAGTCTCTCATGGAGGCGCTGGGAGAAGGGCGCAGGCAAATCCCTCGCAGTCTTCGGCTATGTGATGCCGGAGGAGAAATCTTCTTATCGCACAGGCGGCTGCTGCTTGCCAGACGGCGACGGAACAATTGCTTTCCGCCACCGTGCGGGCTATCACGGGGAGATCGCGATCGATCCTACGACGGGAGCCATCCTTCGACTGGAACTGATCTTCGACCTAAAATCGACTACGCCGGATATCCGGTCAGAGGTCATGATCGAATATGGCCCTGTGGAGATCGCAGGGAAATCCTATATCTGCCCGGTGAGAAGCTTATCCATTGCGAGAGGGCGGTCGGTGGCAGTTCTATCTGAGACCCTGAATGGCCGAGAGAAAACCCAGTGGTACGAAACCTTCAGAACTTACGGACCCTATGCGACGATGCTGAACGATATCACCTTTGATTCCTTCCATATGTTCCGCGCGGATTCGCACATGTTGCCCGGCTTCAACACGGCACCTGAAGAAAAATCTCCTGATCCGGTCTCCCCGCAAACACCGGCTGCACCGCCGCCACAGCATTGAGCGACAATCTTGGTTGAACGAGCCCCTCATCAGTCGGGAAATACGGACTAACTCGAGTAGTGGGGACTCCGTGAATTTGCCGTGACTGATCCAGACGGTAACGCTTTGTGCTTCTGCATGCCAACAAAATAGGCGTGGTCAACTTGATCAGGGCAGAACGACCAGCTGACTATCCCCCAGGCCAACGCGCTCATCGAGCGCCTCCTTGGGGATGAATCGCTGACACGCCTCCGTTGCGCGATCTTATTATCTCGTTCTGATCGTTGCACTCACTGGCTCCAGTGGATCGGCCGTCGCTTCGAGCTTACGTAGTCCGATCAGAATGATGAGCACCGATACCAGCGACAGAAGGACAGCGATCATCAGAACCACTCCGCCTACCCGGTCCCACAGCAGGGTAGAGCTCGCGAGCGGTGAATTCGTAGTCCTGGGTCCGCTCCCGAAGCCACCCTGGACAACGAGGCCAAGCCAGTTCAGATACAGAGATGCGGCGGTTATCCAAGCGCCTGCGCCGGACCAAAAATGCCCAAGGTTCAGCTTCGGCCAAAGGAGACCGAGAGCAATCAAGCCATAGCCGCCGATCAACCCTGTCAAATGGGCGGCGTTGCCAGCGCTCCGGTTATGGAACTTGACGATAACGAAGCCTGTGAGCATGCCCAATAAAAGCAAAATTGCACCATGACGGGCCAGGCGGAGGTCGATAGGCATTCGCATGAAGGAAGTCTGTGCTCTACCCAATGATGCGAGAAACGGCTTTTTGACCAGCGGGGGAAATGCTGTGACAAACTGGACGGACAAAACGGTCAGAACGGGTTGTTAATCAAGGCTCTCAACCGGCCTGAATACGTTCGCCCGGATTGCAGGCGTACTCCGTCTCGCAGAGTGATGACGTACTCCCCATGTGCATCAGGCTGCAAGTGTTTGATCCGGGCAAGATTCACGATGATCGAACGGTGTATGCGAACGAAATTCTCCGGATCGAGAGACTTCTCGAGATTGTTCATGGTTACATGGACCAGGTGAGTCGCCCGTCCTGCATGCACTTCTGCGTAATTCTCTGCGGCCTCTATCCAGTCTATGTCGTCCACATCCACAAACTCCGTTTTGCCTGCCGATCGCACCGCCAAGCGCTTCAGGTAGCTCCGAGGCGACGCTATGGTCTCGAGCAGGCTGATGATTTGTTGACTTGAATCCGCGGCTACCCTTGTGCTGATACGGCTTTTGGCCCGCATGAGTGTCTTGACAAAACGTTCTTCAATGACCGGTTTGAGCAGGTAGTCGAGCGCATTGATTTCAAAGGCCCGAATGGCATACTGGTCGTGGGCGGTGACGAACACCACCGCGGGCATATGTTCGGCACCGATGTTACGAACAACCGCGAATCCATCCATTTCCGGCATCTGCACATCGAGGAACAAGAGATCAGGGCTGGATTCTTGAATCGCCGCTACTGCCTCACGTCCGTCTTTGGCTTCGCGAATTGCCGAAACATCAGGGTCTTTAGAGAGCAGCAGTCGTAAGCCCTCCCGCGCCAGCGGTTCGTCATCCACGATCAGGGTTGTCAGAGGCATGGGCTTCTCACCGTTCAGCATGGGAATCATGGAATGGAATACTCATCGTTACGATTACCCCACCCCGGCAGCAATCTTCGATTTCCAGTCTCGCATCATTGCCATAAAGTTGTTGCAGACGTGCGCGCGTGTTCGCCAGGCCAACACCCTCGTCTCGCGAGTCGATGGGTGAAAGTCCGGGTCCATCATCCTCGACCTGGAGTTCCACCGTGGCATTGATTTTCGATGCTCTAATCTGAATCAGGCCGGCAGAGGAGCTTCGCCCTATGCCGTGGCGAATAGCGTTTTCCACGATTGGCTGCAATATGAATTGCGGCACACACGCTTCCTGCGTCGCCGAATCTGCTGAGATCTCTACTCGCAACCGGTCCGGGAACCGCACCTGTTCAATAGCCAGGTAAAGCTGCAAATACTCCAGTTCGCGACGCAAAGAAACCTCCTGGGCGTCCACGTCATCCAACACGCCTCGTAGCAGATCGCTCAGGTGACCAAGCATCTGTTCTGCGTCTTTGCTTTTCTGCTGGCGGACCAGTACCGTGATGGCATTCAGGGTGTTGAACAGGAAATGCGGCTGGAGTTGCATCTTCAGCGCACTCAATTGAGCGCGCACCAGTTGAGACTCCAGCTCGGACGCCCGCAGCTCGAACTTCAGCACTTCCTTTGAGCGTTCCTGATACCTGCGATAGTAGAGGACTCCCCACTGTACCCCAAGCACCATCCAGTACTCCAAAACACCGCCGTGGAACCCCTTGACCAGCAGCTGCACAAGAGTTTCACGAAAGCCCTTCATCGCAATGGGAACCAGGTTGAGGCGTGAATACAGCACGCTTTCAAGGCTTAGTTCGAAGGCTGAGAACCCTGCGCCTAGTAAAAGATGGAGAGCGATCGGCTGCAGCCGGGGCCGGCGATCGATAGGAAACTGGCGCCCTAAGAATAGTATGGCCGGGGTGAATAGGGCCCAGATATAAATTCCGGACAGCCATGCCACTAAGTAATGCCACCACGGGGTCGGATCGTGCGAGACAAGCCTCTGCGTCAAACCCTGGCTGAAGTAGAAGAGGCCCAACACTGTCCAGAGCAAAAAATACAGTGGATAGTTTCGCAGATCGCGTTTGAACGCATTCTCCATTGCGCAGTAGCTTATCTTATTCTCGAGAAGGAGATGGTTTGTCCCGCGGTCAACTTCGGGCCGATAATTTATGCATCTGTCCAAGGATTGAACAGGGATACACCAGTGGCGGCGACATCCCTGGTATCGCGGGTCACCAGGGTGAGGTTATGTTGGATGGCGGTCGCAGCCAACAATCCGTCGAACACACTCACCTGCACACCTCTGGCTCCTGCCAAACCAGAAAGATGCCCCCAACGATCTGCAACCTCTTGGCCGACGCTTAGGATCCGGTCGGAAAACCGCAACGGTAGCTCTTTACTGAGCCAGGCCTCCAGCGCGGTGCGGCGCGCGCTGCGGGGTAGGAGCACGACACCCTTACGGATCTCCCCCAAAGTGAGAACACTCAAAAACAAAAGCTCCTCATGGGTCGCATCGATCCACACCGTCACCTTCGGCTCAGGTCTCGGCTTGATGAGTTCGGAAATGACATTCGTATCCAGCAAGAACCCACTCACAGTTCGACGTCCCGGCCATAATCGGATTTGCGTTTGAGGTCGATGGACACCTTGGCCAGCGGTGATTCGGCAAAGAATTTTGACAGACTCTTCGGCTGTTTGTCTCGTTTCGTTAACCGCTCGAATTCTTCCAAGGCAAGGACGACGACGGCTTCCTTGCCTTGTCTTGTCACTATCTGAGGAGCGCGCTCCCGGGCTCTCCGGAATACTTCGCTAAACTGCGCCTTCGCGGTCTGTAGCTGCCAGGCCTTGGAGGAGGGCACTTCTTGTTTCGTGCCGGGTTCACGCTTCGTCGGAATTCTGGTTCGCATTTAGGGAGCATCCTGACTAGTCAAACTAGTTTTAGGGTAGCTCGCTGCTTTCATGAAGTCAAATCGCAAGGGTGCGAAAGAGCGCACGAATGCTGACACCACAGCCGGTCTCAAGAATTATTTCCGAAGGTTGACAACCTGCCAAACAAAGGTCCGTCCATAATGCCGTGGGCAGTTTTCGTCTCCACCGGTAACGGACTCTGGGCGGCTATCATTCTGGCCAGAGGTTTGCATGCCATGACAGCGGGTCGCACATTGAAATATGCGGTTTTGCTCATGTTTTGGATCGTGCCGGCATCCGTTGCGTATGCTGCAACCTCACCCTCTCCTTCGCACTGTGTGTTTCATCGTGTAGACGATCACTTCGGCGGATCTTGCGGAGCGCTCTTCGATCAGACGCCGGCGATGACGCTTTCGCCTGCCACGGGCATCACCACCGGAGTTTGGCGTGACGATCTCCACCCTGCGTCGGTTTGGGCCGGCGATATGACCGACCAGGGGTACCCAAATGCTCCGCTCGAGATTGAGATCTATACGGGGGGCTGGGGTGTTCTGCGGACGGTATACGGCTGGTTCGCAGTCACCCAATTCGCAGTGTCCTCAACTCTAAGCTTCGATCTTGACGCCTCCCTCCCGCGAAGTGAATCCAAACGCACTGGACCAAAAGATCGTGCGCGAGGCGGTGGCCATTCTTTCGACCGAAGCGGCGTGGAATCGCGCCGACAACCGCAAATGTCCGGCCAACGCGACGACATGGAGCATTTACTGTGCGTTGGAGAAAGCCACGTTCGATGTAACTGGGTGGAATTCATCATCGACGCCCCGTCGCGGAAGTCGTCCGCGAGATTGTCGAAGAACGCACTGCGGCGCGCAACTACCATCACCACCTCATGGACTACAACAATGATCCTGCGACACACCTTGACGATGTCCAGAGTCTCTTCCAGGAAGCACTGAATAGAATCGAGGAAGCCATAAATCCATCTTCCGACAGTGACGCAGCCGCGGAGCCCATTGTTGCGGCACTACGGGCACGCTGATCATCGATCCCTGCGGAAGCTCACATCATCTTCTACGCTGTTCCCCAGATATCGCCGAGTACGCGCTGGAAATTCGCGCCCAAGACCTTTTCGATGACGGAAGAAGGTTGGCCGCGACCGGAAAGCTCATCGGCAATCACTTCCATGTGGCTCGGTCCATTCAGATCTGGTACCCAGGGATAACGATCCTCGCCAGGCGCTCCGATGCCGAGTTGCTTGCGTTGGGCAATGTCCGCGTCAAACGCCGCTTTCTGAGCCGGGGTGAGGGTAACTGCTTGAATCGATCCATCGGAGCCGATGCCCACGTGATCGGCGCCGCACACGTTCATCGCGTGTACCAGGTGATCGAGCACATGCTGGCGAGTAGGAACGGTGGGAGAGGCAACCAGGTAAGGCATGAGGTAGACACCGAAGTAGCCGCCGCGATCGGCAAGGGACTTCAGAACATCGTCGGGCTTGTTGCGGGGGTGGGCATACACCGCCGCGCAGCCGGAGTGGGAGATGAGCACCGGTTTAGAGGATGCGACGATGGCCTCGGAGCTCGTCCGGTATCCGCTGTGGCTGAGATCGACCGCGACTCCGAGTTGGTTCATCTTCTTAACCGCTGCGATTCCCGCGGTGCTGAGCCCGGCATTTCCCGGCTCGAGGCAGCCGTCGCCGAAGAGGCTGCGCCCATTGTAGGTAAGCTGCATGATGCGTACACCAAGATCGCGGAACATGGCGATGCGCTCGGGATTCTCTTCAAGAAACGCTGTGTACTGAAATCCCGGGATTACACCGACCATGTTGGAAGATTTGGCGAGAGCAATCTCCGGCTGCCGCCGGATGATGGTGAACGTGTCAGGGTACTTGTCGACCAGTGCCTGCAGCGAGGCGATGCTTCGGATCGTGCCTTCAAAATCCCGCTCGGAGACCGTGCAGTTGACGGCGGTTATGCCGGAATGGCGAATGACTCTGACCAGGTCAGGATCGGGCATTGCTTCCGAATCGACGAACGGGCAGCAGAGCGAATCGATGACGATGGCCCTGCGATAGAGTCCCGCGGCGCTGGGGGAAACGGCCGCTGCCCCAACCAGACGGGACGGAGAAAATAACAGTGCGGCAGAACATTGCAGCGCGGCAATTTGAAAATTCCGGCGAGTCAGCAGATGTTTTCCCTACAAAAGATGCGTTAGAAAACGCGAGTATAACACCGGGGGTCGAAGCATACCTGGAGGCGAACGCGGCCGGCTACGAGTTTCTCCGGCTTTCTACCGTTGCTTAATTCGCCGAAGGTTTCTCAATGTGGTCGATCACGATCACGTCAATCGGGTTCTTGTTGTATTCCAATTTCAACCCAAGCTGTTCCCGAAGTGCGGTGAAAAGAGATGGTAGTGAAGCGTCTGACGAGCCAACGTCAGCCGGTGACCACCGGAGTGTGATGTCATATAGGTCCGTTAGCCCAGTTTTGTCAACAACGGGATGGCTAAGTCCCTGTGACGAAAGAAGGTTCGCCAGAACTGAAAGGCTAGATCCTTTAAGGACGATCTTACCCGGTGTCACCGTTGATTGGTCCGTATCACCCGTGCCGTCCGGGCTGCTAGTACCACTTGGGTTGGTTTCGACATGTTGTGCCTTCTGGAGTTTCGGACCATTCTTCGCAACAACCAGAGAATAGGTCGGGCGCTCGCGGGTTTCGTGATGGAACTGTAGATTGAACCGCTTTACAAGGAATGGTTGAAGCGCCAAACTCTTTTGCGTCAGGGACAACGCCTTCCACTTAGGGACGTCTTCGTAATCAACCTTAGCTTCGACATCATATCGCTCGGATTTTGTCCAGCTTGGCAAACCGACGATTCGATCATCTTCACTAGGTAGTAGTACCTGCGGGAGGAATGCCTGGGAAACGATCCACGCGATACGAACACCTCGGAAGGAAACTCCGTCATCTGAGAATTGGGTGGTCATCGGATCGCTGTCGGCAAACGCAACTTGCTTGATTGTAGCGACGGCAAGCAGAGCAAGATCAACTGCGGTGTCCTTGTTCGTTGTTGCGGGGGTTTCGATTGCTGGGACAAGCTGACCTGCCCCATTGGCCGCGAAAAAAATACACCACACAGCAAAAAGCAAGAGCCCTCGAGAGAGTCTGTACTGGCTGATAACGCTCTTGGCGATCACTTCAGAGCGCTCCTCTCTGATGATATCTGTCCCGTGTTCCCCTGCGGCGATTGGACGAGATATAGCGACGTGTTAACTATTAGCGTACAACTTTTTCTAATTTTCAGGAATTAATTCAAGCCAGCGCGTGATCCGATACTAAGGAATGAGGCCGAAGCCATAGCAATCGAGGATCTCTCCAAGGATCGTCGAGTGGTATGCCTCTAGCAGCGAGCCTTTCCCGATGACCTTGAATACCGAAGGCAGGCAATCAAAGACGGCGCAGGCAATCCGCGCGGGATCATGCCGTGCAGGATAGACTATGCCATCTGGCTTACTCGGGTGATCGCGAAGTTTGGCCGACCAGCGCTGCGCAACTGCATGCGAACCGCTAAACAGCCGTGAATCAGCGGCGATGCGGGCGAGTCCGCCAGAAGTCGATAGATCGATGAAATTCAGCGGCCGTGTCACATTCAACTGGGCTAGGTGGCGTACCCCAAGCTCAGTTTCAGTGATCAACCGGATTCCGGTTTCTTGTCCAAAGCTTTCAATAAAACAGCAATGCACGTCGAGACCGGCATATAGCACACCATACTTCCCGGCTGGAGAATCGAATCGGTTCGTCATCGTTCGTCCGAAGAAAAGCGGCTGCCTGTGGCGCGCATGCAACCGATAGAGCATAGTTCCAATCGTCAGATGAGAAATGAGTGGATCTCGTGTCGCAAGGTCAGCCGGCGGTTCCGGATGTTCGCCGGGGTAATCTGTCACGCCGCTCCCTGCTCTCCATATATCTCGGCAACGCGGATCACTGAATCAAGTTTGCCCTGGCGCAGTGCCTCGAGTGGCGTCGCTCCGTCCAGTCGGCTATTCCCGTTCGCGAAGAACATTAGTTGCATCCACGGATCATGCTCTTCAAGAGCCCGCAGGACCTCGGCCAGCCCCGCGATCGTCTTGCCATCTTCGAACTGAAAGCTGGGATACGCGTATCCCCGTCTGCCCTGCGTGAGACCGATAAGTTGTTGCTGATTGCGGCGCTTATCAACTGCCTGACGAGTGATGCCCAGCAAATCTGCAGCTTCCTCCGCAGTAAGAGTTCCGCCCATCTGCTCGATAACCCGTTTCCTTCCCACTAGCCCGCGTAGTTTCGCTTTTGCCAGTGGGCCTGCTTCTCTTAGTTCGCTGAGAATAGGAGAGGCTGACAGAGCCTCCACCAGCACCTGATAGTCAGTCGGGGCCGCCGTCACTTCTTCAATCCATCGGTCTGAAAGTCCTTTCGTGATCTCCGAAAGTGCATTCAGGGCACGAGAGAAAAAGACTGGATGTTCTGTAGTCGCGACGGAATGAAGAGTCTTGGCGAGCGCACGTAGCTTCGGTGTTTGTTTGACCTTGAACTCGACCAGAAAGGCTTCACCGTCCACCTGGGTCCAGACGTCGAAGCCATCCAGTTCCAACGAGAGCTTTCGACTACGAAACTCGCAGGTAAAGACGTCGTGAGCCATCCGAAATTTAACATGCTTTTGAAACGGAGCAGACAAACGCAGGCGCTTTGAGGTTTTGGAAGAGCGAGAGAAGCGGAATTGGGCGGGCGCTGGTTTGGGGAGCTTGTCTATCCATTGGCTCACCACCTCTTGCACTTCTTCCAGGGAAGAAGGTCTAGCCGTATGAGAAGACATTCCGAGCACCTCGGTTTACGGAGTAAATGGAAATAATTCCGATTATTTCGTCAACCGATTATAGCAGCCATCCTCCCTCAGTTTCGAGGTTCTGTCGCTTTGCTGCCTATGGCCAAGTCTCAAACGGTGTCGATGTACCCCCTTGAGAAGCATGATGAGCACAAAAAGCACCCTTTTCCGCACCGCAACGCCGGCGATCAATCAAGGAAGTGGCCCCGTCCACCTGCCGGCTCAGTTAGGTACCTTGCCGTCGTCCGCCCCGCCGTATTTTTCCAGCCACTGCAGCTCTTCGCGTACCTTGATATATCCGTGCCAGGGATCTTTCTCGAGTGAGTGTCCCTCACCGGGAAATACCAACAAGCTATGCGGTACCTGCAGTTGCTGCAGAGCTCGTTCGAGAAGAATATCTTCCAGGTAGCTAACGCGGACATCCGCATTCCCCGCCACAATGTGCGTTGGGGTTTTCACTTTGTCCATTTGGAAGAGCGCGGCTTCACTCTGGTAAATGGCGGGATTTTGCCACGGGGCCGCACCGCCCAGATAACTGGCATCATCGTAGGTCAGGTCGTCATTTCCCCAGTTTGCTGCGTGCTCCACCGCTCCCGCACCTGTCACCGCGGCTTTGAACTC
>CAZSUK010000189.1:0-16887 GCA_964609355.1 uncultured Acidobacteriaceae bacterium
AGGTGGTGCGTCGCGGTCAACAAGGCCTCATCAAGATGGGCCTGGCCAAGAAGCTCGAAGGCAACCCGCAGCATCCCGTGAACCAGGGAAAGCTATGTGCCCGCGGCCAGGCAAGCCTGCAGCTGCTGTACCATCCCGATCGCATCACCCATCCCATCAGGCGCACCGGTGCACGCGGTTCGGGCGAGTTCCAGGCAATAAGTTGGGACGATGCGCTGAAGGAAGTCTCTGCCCATTTGCGCACGCTCCAACCGGGTTCGGCTAACTCGCTGGCCTTTCTGTCACGGCCCTTGAGCGGCCAGCGAAGCGAGCTGCTGGCGAAGTTCCTCAAAGCCTACGGGGCGCCGCCCCCAATCTGGTATCAGCCTTTTGATGAAGCCGTGCTGCGGCAGGCGAATCTATTGAGCTTCAGCCACGCTGCGCTTCCCACGTTTGATCTGGCCCGGGCCGACTATGTCATCTGCTTCGGCGCGGATTTTCTGGGTACGTGGAACTCTCCCGTGGCACAGTCGATAGGCTACGGAGAAATGCGCCAGGGGCGGCCCGGCCGGCGGGCGAAGTTGGCGCAGGTTGAAGCGCGTATGTCGCAAACGGGCGCCAACGCCGACGAGTGGATCGCGTGCCGTCCCGGAATGGAAGGGGTGCTCGCGCTCGGCATCGCTCATGTCATCCTGGCGGAGAAGCTCGCGCCGCAAGCCGCAGCTGCGAGAACCGGCTCGCTGATTGCCGGATGGCAGGAAGGCTTACCCGGGTACACGCCAGAAGCAGTAGAGAAGCAGACCGGCGTGAGCGCCGCTGTCATCAAGCGTCTGGCGCACGAGCTGACACAAAGCGGATCGGCCGTCGCGATGATTGGCGGACCGCCGCTGGCGCACACCAACGGGCTATTCAACGCGCTCGCCGTCAATGCTCTGGAATCGCTGGTCGATAAAAACTCAGTTCTCAGTTTCACTCCTCAAGTTGGTGATGTAGCGCCGGTGCAGGCCAGTCTGGCGGCGCTCCACGGGCTGTCTGCCCAGCCGCCGCAGATGTTGTTCCTGTACGAGGCCAATCCTCTTTTCTCAGCACCTCCCGCTCTACACGTCCGCGAGGCTTTGGCGAAGATTCCGTACATCGTCAGTTTCGGCAGCTTTATCGACGAGACCAGCGCCCAGGCAGATCTGATCTTGCCCGACCACGCCGCACTTGAGAGCTGGATGGACAGCGTGGCAGAGTCGGGCTCCTCCCGCGCTGTTGTCAGTCTGGCGCCTCCTGCGGTCCTGCCGCTGCATGACACGCGCCCCATGCCCGACGTGCTGCTTGGCCTGGGGCGCCAGGTAGGCGGCGAGGTTGCCAAGGCCCTTCCCTGGGCTACGTATGACGCCATGCTTCGCGCCGCGCTAGTTCCCCTCCGCACCCGTCCCGGCTCTATCGACGTCAAGACGGACGACGACTTTTGGGACGCGGCCCAGACGCAGGGTGGCTGGTGGAGCTCACCCTCAATATCTCCACCAGTACCCGCGGTAAAGCGTGCGCCCCTGTCCGCGGTTTCGCCGCAGTTTGCCGGCGCGGCTGCAGATTTCCCGTTTTATTTTCTCCCCTACGTTTCGCAGTCCTTTGGGGATGGCTCGCTGGCGCATCTGCCCTGGTTGCAGGAACTCCCAGATGTGCTCACCTCGGCCATGTGGTCGAGTTGGGTGGAGATCAATCCGAAGACTGGGGATCGATTGGGGATCAAGCAAGGCGACTTGGTGGAAATTGCGTCCGAGCAGGGGAGCGTGCGCGCGGCTGCCGTTCTTTCGCCCGGGATCGCACCTGACATGGTGGCCATGCCGGTGGGCCAGGGACACGAAAATTTCACTCGCTTTGCCAGTGGCCGTGGCGCAAACCCGCTCTCTATTCTGGCGCCGCTTACGGAACAGGAAACCGGTTCGCTCGCCTGGGCCGCGACCCGGGTGAAACTGGCCCGGACGGGAGGACCCGAGCAGGCCAGGCTGGTGCTGTTCGCGGGAGGAATGAGCGGCTTTCCCCACGAGGAGCAGCCGCGCTAGTGATTCGAAGGAGAGACGATGGCTCATAAGTGGGGAATGGTGGTGGATCTGGATCGGTGCACGGGATGTGAAGCCTGCGTGGTCGCCTGCCATGCGGAGAACAATATCCCTACGGCGGGGGAAGATCAGGCCGCGCGCGGCCGTGCCAAGCACTGGATTCGCGTCGAGCGCTACTGGGAGGGTGATTTCCCCAACCCCCGCGTCCGTTTTCAACCGGTGCTGTGCCAGCAATGCGATGAGGCGCCCTGTGAGCCGGTCTGCCCCACCTACGCCAGCTATCACACTCCCGAGGGGCTGAATTCCCAGGTATACAACCGCTGCATCGGCACCCGGTTTTGTGCCAATGCCTGCCCCTACAACGTGCGCTTTTTTAATTTTTATAACCCCGAGTGGGATAAGCCACTGCAACTGCAACTTAATCCCGATGTCTCTGTGCGCAGCGTGGGCATTATGGAGAAGTGCACCTTCTGCGTGCAGCGCATCAAGGCCGCCGAGATCCAGGCCGAAGCGGAGAAGCGTGAGCTGAAAGACGGCGAATTTACCACCGCCTGCGCGCAATCCTGCCCCTCCAAGGCTCTCATCTTCGGCGACCTCAACGATTCCACCAGCGAAGTGGCGCGCCTGTCGAGCTCGAACCGCGGCACCAAATTGCTGGGCGAGCTGGGCACCAAGCCGAACGTCACCTACCTGGAACGAGGCACCTGGGACAATGCCAGCCACGGCTGAACAAATCGAGCAGGATCTGCTGCGGCCGCTCTTCCAGAGCAGCGGCAAGTATTGGATCGCGGTGGCGATTGCCACCAGCCTGCTGCTGGCGGGCGTGGCCGCTTTTGGCTATCAGCTCTATTCCGGCATTGGCGTGTGGGGTCTCAACTCCCCGGTGTTCTGGGCCTTCGACATTACCAATTTTGTTTTCTGGATCGGCATCAGCCACGCGGGCACACTCATCTCTGCAATTCTGCGCCTCACCAACGCCACCTGGCGACGCCCGGTCACTCGCTGCGCTGAGGCTATCACTGTTTTCTCCGTGCTGATCGGCGCCATCATCCCGTTGTGCCATATCGGTCGTCCGTGGCTTGCTTACTGGATGATTCCTTACCCCAGCGAACGCCACATCTGGCCTAACTTCCGTTCCCCGCTGGCCTGGGACTTTTTCGCCATCTCCACTTATCTGACCGGCAGCACCACCTTCCTTTATCTGCCCACCATCCCGGACTTTGCTGCTGTCCGTGACGTATCGACCGGTTTGCGCAAGAAGATTTATCGCGTGCTGGCACTCGGGTGGCAGGGCACGCCGCGGCAATGGCAGCGGCTCGAAGTGGCGATGCACATCATGGCTGTGGTTATTGTTCCGGTGGCCGTCTCGGTGCACACCATCGTCTCCTGGGACTTTGCCATGACCCCGGTGCCCATGTGGCACTCCAGCATCTTTGGTCCGTACTTTGTTGCCGGCGCTATCTTCAGCGGCATCGCCGCCCTGATTCTGGCCATGGCGCTGTTGCGCAAGTTCCTGCATTTGGAGCAGTATCTCCGGCCTATCCACTTCGAAAATCTGGGCAAGCTGCTGCTGACCATGAGTCTGCTCTGGTTCTACTTTACCTTCGCCGAACGGCTTACCGCCTGGTACGGCAACTCTCCGCCGGAGATGGCAGTTTTCTGGGAAAGCATTCGCAAAAATTTTGCGCCGTTGTTTTGGACGATGGTGGTCTGCAACTTCATCATCCCGGTGCCCATTCTGGCCATCAAGCGCCTGCGCACTATCACCGGGACCGCGATTGCGTCAGCCTGCGTCGTGGTCGGCATGTGGCTGGAGCGCTTCCTGATTGTTGTTCCCGCGCTCGAGCATAAATTTCTTCCTTACTCTTGGGGCACGTACCGGCCCACCTGGGTGGAAGACACGTTGATGGCCTCAAGCTTTGGCATGATGGCACTGCTTTACCTGCTGTTCTCAAAATTCGTGCCAATGATTTCCATCTGGGAGATGAAGGTTGGGCTGCAGTCCCATGGTGGCGTGCCGGTCGTTGTTCCGGCCGAGAGTCGACCGGTGTTGGAGGGCCCACAATGAATGCCCTCTATGGTCTTTATATGGATGCTGAAGGGGCACAGCGGGCGGTCGACTCGTTGCGGTCGGCGAGTTCCGAACTGAAGTTTCGCTCGCAACAAATCGTGGTGGTTTCCGGCGAGCCGCACGAGGGTTATGAATTTACTGACCGCGAGGCCACTTCGACCCCTTACCGGTGGGCGGTGCTGGGTGCCGTCGTGGGCGGTACCACCGGCTATTTGCTAACTACTCTTTCGCAGAAATCTTATCCCATTCACACCGGGGGCATGTCCCTGACGCCGGCGTGGACCAACGGCATCATCGTGTACGAAATGATCATGCTGGGCGCTATTCTCACCACGCTGGTGGTGTTGCTGGTGGGCGCGCGACTGCCAAATTTCAAAGGCGTGATTTCGGATCCTGAGGTGGGAAAGGGAAAGATACTGGTTGGAGTGGTCGATCCACCGGAGAACGCGCAGCCGGAACTGGAAAGGCGCCTACAGAAAGCAGGCGCCTGGCAAGTGAAGCGGTCGGTTACGCCCCAGCCTTGATGCTGGCCACCTTGATCGTCTTGGTCGTAGCGTTCAGCGTGCCGGTTACGGTGACTTTCGCGCCGGCGAAGGTGGCCGCCTTCTTCGCGTCGTCGAGTTGATAAGCGGTCTTGGCGGCGGGATCGTAAAGCGTGTACCTGCCGCCCATGCTCACGCAGCGATTGGTGCAGTCCTTCTCGCTCTCCCCCTGCTTGGCCATCACCTGGTGGCCACCCAGCGCGGCACACTGACTGTCGATGATCTCGCCCTTGTACGTCTGCGGTGCCTGGGCAAAAATGCTCAGCGACGCGACCAAACAACCTACGCAGAACGCTACTTTCTTCATTGGATATGTCTCCTGTAGCTGATATTTCGGGTACTCTCAAGCGCACGACTTTGTGACGTCCGGGATCGTTTCATAATGTTTCCCGCATTGTCAATCTCACTTGAATAGCAGAGGGATCAGGACACGTGCATCAGCCGAAACGCAGATCATCTTAGCCACGCCCATCACTCTCATTCTCATTCCCATGAACATTCACATCCGCACAACCATGCTGCAGCCGGTGACGGTCTCACCTCGCGCCGCGACTTTCTCAGGTACTGATGGGGGGCGCCCTGGCTGGGGCGTCTATTTTGGAACTCGCCTACCACCGCGCTGCGTGGGCTCGCGCCGTCGCTCCAGGTTCCGATTCCAACCTGTTCGATACGGCTATGCAGGCTACCTGGCGCGAATGAGCGAACAGAGCCACTCGCATTTTGAAAGGTTGCCGCCGTTGCAGAACGACGTAAATGTGAACATCGGCGAAATCTATCGCAACATCCACCGAATCTAGGTGAATGACGGGATACTGGCCCAGATTATTTATCTGTGAATGCTGCGTGAAACTTCGCTCAGTCTCGACCGCGAAGCTTGGTAAGCAGCCTCAGGATTTCCAGGTACAGCCATACCAGCGTGACCATAAGCCCAAACGCGCCGTACCACTCCATATATTTCGGAGCGCCCATGCGCGCGCCGTTCTCGATGAAATCAAAATCGAGCACCAGGTTGAGAGCGGCGACGGCTACGATGATCAGGCTGATGCCAATCCCGATAGGCCCTGAACCGTTGATGGAAGTAAAGTGAACCCCAAAGAACCCCAGCACAAATTGCAGCACATAAAACAGCATGATTGCCCCGGTCGCGGCGACAATGCCGAGCCGGAAATTCTGCGTCACCGGGATAAGCCCGGAGCGATACGCGAGCAATAAAACCAGAAGGGTGCCAAACGTCAGGCTTACCGATTGAATTGCGATGCCAGGGAAGCGAAGCTCGAAAACAGCCGAGATGCCGCCCAACGCCAGGCCTTCCAACAGCGCGTAGGCGGGCGCAGTCACGGGAGACCATTCCTTCTTGAAGACAGTGACCAAAGCGCAGATAAATCCGCCGATGGTGCCGATCCAAAGATAAGGCATGACCGCAAGTGGAGAGCGGTCTTGCATGAACAGATGCCATGTCCATGCTGCGGAAGCGATCGCGCAAACGAGCAGAAGGCCGGTTTTGTTCACCGTGCCCTGCAGCGTCATCCTTTCGCCGAGCTGGCCGGCATAGCCCTCAAAACGCTTCTCGTTCAATACAGGATTAGAAGTTCGCATCAATTGCGGCATTGCAGTTACCTCGTTCTCTACCAGTTTACGTTAAACTACTTTTGTTCGATGGAACGAGGTGGCTAGGGTTCCGGTCGTCGGACCGGTCCAAGCGCCACAAAGGACCGGGCGGTCCGCACCCAAGGGCAAAAATCCCAGAGGGAAAAGTCGACACCGACTTCGTGTCTCTGGAGACCGTCCTTTGCCATTAACCGCGTTTCTTCTTGTCACTCTTGCCGCGATTGCCCACGCCACCTGGAACTTTCTGGCCAAGCGCGCCGCCCAAAGCAAACATCTCATCTGGTTTTCATCGGCCACCGAAGCTTTATTATTTGCACCC
Source organism: uncultured Acidobacteriaceae bacterium (assembly GCA_964609355.1). Taxonomy (GTDB): domain Bacteria; phylum Acidobacteriota; class Terriglobia; order Terriglobales; family Acidobacteriaceae; genus PALSA-350. The sequence goes on from CAZSUK010000189.1 coordinate 6,568, forward strand.
GTCGCCGGGTGGATTCTGAAGCACGTTTGGACGACTCTGGGTCTCAAGTCAGCCCTGTTCCTGCTGGCGACAGGAGTTCTGCATCTTCTCTACACCGAGAGCTTGCTCCGCGGGTACCGGGCCGGCGACCTCACCATGGTGTATCCGTTGGCGCGTGGAACGGGGCCGCTGCTGTCGTTTCTGGGCGCGGTGGTTTTGCTGCACGAGCATCTGTCCCTGCTGGCCGCGACCGGGGCCGTACTGATCAGCTTCGGCATCCTGCTTGCTTCGGGTGGCTTCTCTGCGGTTCGAGACCGTCACAATCATGCCGGCATCTTCTGGGGAGTGGCGACCGGATGCACGATAGCTGGTTACACGTTGGTGGACGGCTACTCGGTCAAGACGCTGCTCGTTTCCCCGATGTTGGTGGAGTATGCCGGCAACCTATTTCGTCTCGTCGTGCTCTCGAGCGGAGCTTATCGCCGCCAGTCGACTCTTCTGGTGGAGTATTCCCAGTGGTGGAGAGAAGCATCCGGAATCGCGGTGCTTACGCCGGTCGGCTACATTCTGGTGCTGTTTGCGATGCGTCTGGCTCCCATCAGCCATGTGGCTCCGGTGCGTGAGATGTCGATGATGATTGGCATGTATTTCGGTGCCAGATTTCTGGGCGAGGGCCACATCGTTCGCCGCCTGATTGGCTCCGCTTTCATAGCGGGAGGCGTGGCAGCACTAGCGCTAGGGTAAGGGGCCGCCTTTCTGTTCTATCCCCGCCACAATCGAGGGTGCCCCTACCCCCGATTTCCTGTGGAGTTTCGTGGGTTCCCTGGAGAAAATGGCGCGGACGAAGCCTGAAGATTGCAACGTCATTTCCGACAGATTGAAGCGCGCGAGAGATCTGCGGTTTCTCTTCCCTTGACTTCTACTGCGGGCCACAACCACACTACCCTTTGTCATCCCGACCGGAGCGTACCCGGACTTCCTACTTCGCGATGTCGATCAGCGCCACGGATCTCGACAGGAAATCGGGGAGCGCAGTGGCGGGGTTTCTGTGTGGATGCTCTTTCTTGGAGATGTTTTCGGCAGATCTTGGCGGACGAGGGATCTGCGCTACGGCAATCCTTTTAGAAACCCCAGGAAAATATCACTAGGGCAAGTGGTTTTAACAATAACGCTGGGCATTGGAAGTTAATGTGAGTACCGTAGGGACGGTTGCGTCCCTACGGGCCTTCAGGCGTCGTTATCGCACGTCACGAAGCAGACGACTGTGCCAAACGGTGCTGGACAGGAGCTTAATTCTTGATATCCCATCCCAGTGCGGATGTTGCGATCGTAGGTGCTGGCATCCTCGGACTGGCCCATGCCTACGTCGCCGCCAAAAGCGGTAAATCCGTATTGGTGATTGAGAAGAACCGGCGCGCGGCAGGCGCTTCTGTCCGTAATTTCGGCATGGTGTGGCCGATCGGCCAGCCCGCCGGCACGATGCTGGAACTATCCTTACGCAGCCGCGAATTGTGGCTTGAAGTTCTCGACTTGGCCAAACTGCCTCGAAGGGAAACGGGATCCCTTCACCTGACCTACCGCGCCGACGAGGCAGCCGTGGCGCAGGAGTTTGCCCAACTTGGCCCAAAGCTCGCCTATCAATGCTCCTGGTTGAAGCCCGCTGAAGTTCTGGATCGGTCCCACGCCGTCGAGCCTGGTGGACTTCTCGGAGGCCTCTGGAGCGAAACCGAGTTCACCGTAGATCCTCGTCAGATCATCCAGTCGTTGCCCGCCTTTCTGCAGGAGCGCTACAAGGTTCAGTTTTTCTTCGGGACCGCGGTGACCGCCATTGAGCCGCCCATTCTCTACAGCGGAAATGGGCAATGGCATGCAGAAACAGTGATTGTTTGCACCGGGGATGATTTTGAAACCCTCTACCCGCGGCACTTTGCAGCCAGTGGTCTCACCCGCTGCAAACTCCAGATGATGCGTACAGCCGCGCAGCCTGGTGGATGGCAGCTCGGACCCTCGCTTGCCGCTGGGCTCACCCTGCGCTTTTATCCCTCCTTCCACGTTTGTACGACCCTTCCCGCACTCGCCCGGCGTATTGCCGAAGAAACCCCGGAATATGACCGCTGGGGAATCCACGCCCTGGTTTCGCAAACCACCGATGGAGCCCTCACTCTGGGCGACTCGCACGAATACGGGCTATCCGTCGATATTTTCAACAAGGAAGAGATCGACCAGATCATCCTGCGCTATACGCGGCAGTTCCTGCGCGCGCCTGATCTCACCGTGACCGAGCGTTGGTACGGCGTCTATGCCAAACACCCGGAGAAACCGCTGGTGGTGATGCACCCGGACGACGGCGTCCGGGTGGTCGTGTCCCCCGGGGGCTCGGGTATGACGCTATCGTTTGGTGTAGCAGAGCAATCGATACGAGCCTTAGGATTCATTCATGCCTGATGCCAAAATCCCTGCAGTCTTTCTGGACTGGGCCGGGACCGCTGTCGATCATGGGAGCATTGCTCCAGTTCATGCTCTGGAAGATATTTTCCACGAATACGGTGTTACCGCTCCTCGTCCGTTGGTGCGCAGGCACATGGGCCTGGCCAAGAAAGACCACATCCGCAAGCTGCTCGAAGAACCATATGTGCAGGAACAATGGACTGCTCTGCATCATGCGCCCCCGCAAGAGAGTGATGTCGAGGCGATGTACGCCGGGTTCGAGCCCCAGATGATGGAGGTTCTTGCCGGATACGCCACCGTCATCTCAGGCGTGGTGGACGCGGTGGAAGCAATGCGCGCACGCGGCATCAAGATCGCAGGCACCACCGGCTACACGCGGCCCATGCTCGACCGGCTGGAAACGATGGCGGCAACCCAGGGCTATCGCACCGATCGTTCCCTGGCTCCCGAAGATGCGGGCGGGGGCCGGCCCTTTCCCTGGATGTGTTACCGGCTGGCGATGGACCTGCAGATCTATCCTCTCTTCAATTGCGTGAAAATCGGCGACACCGAATCGGATATCGCTGAGGGTCGCAATGCCGGGATGTGGACCATCGGCGTGACCCGCAGTGGGAACGCCGTCGGGCTAACCGAAAGTGATTGGTCGAAACTCGATCCCGAACAACAACGAACGCTGCTCGATTGCGCGGAGCTGGAGCTTCGTTCGGCGGGAGCCCATTACACTGCGGAAACCGTTGCCCACGTGCTGCCGATCCTGGATGAGATTACAGAGAGGATCGCGCGCGGTGAACGGCCACGATGAGAACGTCTCTCGCCCTTTCCGGTCGTGGTCTCACGCGCTGGCACATTCTTACCATTTCTCTGCTTTTTCTTGGCTACGCCGGTTACTATTTCTGTCGCTCCGACTATTCGGTGGCCCTGCCCTTGATTCTTGCCGAGCAAGTACGTAAGGGAACCCCGGCAAACATCGCCCAGGTGCGGCTGGGTTCTATCGCATCCCTGGGAGTGTTGGTGTATGCCCTGGGTAAATTTCCCAGCGGCGGGTTGGCCGATCGTTTTGGTGGCCGTCGCAATTTTCTCGGCGGCATGTTGGGCTCCATCCTGTTCACCGTGCTCTTTATGTTGGGAGGTGGCTTTCCCATCTTCACCCTGGCCTGGCTGGGCAACCGGCTGGTGCAGTCACTGGGATGGGCAGGATTGATTAAGGTGACCTCGCGCTGGTTTTCTTACTCCACCTATGGCAGCGTGATGGGAGTGCTCAGTCTCAGTTACCTTTTTGGCGATGCAGTCTCGCGCGCCATTATGTCGTTGCTCCTGGCGCATGGCTTTGGCTGGAGGGGAATCTTTGCCGCCGGTGCCGGTCTGCTGAGCATCATTCTTTTATTGAATGTGATCTTTCTCCGTGAATCTCCTTTGTCCTATCACTTGCCTGCGCCTGAAGAAAATCCGCTGAACCTGTTTTCAGACACAACCATCGCCACGCCAGGCGTCGCTGCGATCTTCCGCACTCTGCTAAGGTCCTACGCTTTCTGGCTGGTGTGTGGTCTTTCTCTTGGCACCACGTTGCTGCGCGAGACCTTCAATCTCTGGATCCCCACCTACTTCACCCAGATGGCCCGCATGACGGGTGCGCAAGCCGCGAGTGGGAGTGCCCTGTTTCCGTTTTTTGGCGGCGTTTCTGTTTTGCTGGCAGGGTTTCTCAGTGATTACTTCGGGCCCGAGGGCCGGAGCCGTATTCTCTTAACGGGCCTTTGTCTCACCGCCCTGGTGTTGCTCGGCTTGGCGGCGGTGTCGATCCATGCTCCGCGATGGATGCCGCTTGCCCTGGTCGCGGCCGTCGCATTCTGTCTTTTAGGCCCCTATTCCTATCTTGCCGGTGCCATGTCGATGGATTTTGGAGGCAAGCAAGGCAGCGCGACTGCCTCTGGTCTGATCGACGGTATCGGCTATTTCGCAGGCATTCTTTCCGGCAACGGCATGGCGCATTTGGCAGTCAACTACGGATGGCAGACAATGTTTCTAGTATTGGCCGCCGTCGCGGGGGTCACCAGCGTGGTCGCTGCCCTTGCACTCTGGCAGCAGCACCGTCGCGCGCTCGCGATCGGTCTACTGCGTCCAGTGGAGGGACAATGATCGCGAAAGAAGATGATCTCGAGGTAACCGCGGTGGAATGCACGCCCGGCGAGGTCACCCTTACCTGGCACGATTCCTTTTACAGCGTATACAGCGCGCTGTGGCTGCGAGATAACGATCCTGTTCATCGCGATGCGCGTACCGGCCAGCGCCTGATAAGTCTGGTTGATCTTCCCCAGCAACCGCGGCTGAAGGCCGCTGAGCCTCAGCCGCCAGGACATCTCACCCTTAGCTGGGAGGACGGCCAGACCAGCATTTTTGCTCTCAGTTGGTTGCGCGCCTATGACCGCAGCCTGCGTATCGGTTCGCGCCCTACGCGCATGCCCTGGATGGGACAGCCCGTCACAGCATTTGCCCGTTGCGATTATGCGGAGTGGATGGAGAACCCGGCCAGCCGCGAAGACTGGCTCTACTATGCGGGCCGCGACGGGTTAGCCTTCATCCGCGGCGTGCCCGTCGAAAACCGGGCCGTGATGCAAGTTGCCGAGCGCATTGGTTTCATTCGCGAGACCAACTACGGCGGTATCTTCGATGTTCAGAGCGTCGCTGAGCCGAACAATCTCGTCTACACCAACCGCGCTCTGCCGGTGCATACCGCCAATCCTTATCGTGATCCTGTGCCCGGTTTCCAACTCCTGCACTGCCTTTCCGCCTCCGGTGAAGGCGGAGAGAGCATCTTTGTAGATGGGATGGCGGTTGGTGAACGATTACGCGCTCACGATATCGACGCCTTTAACTTGTTGTGTCAAACGCCCATCCTCTTTCGTTTTCAGAATGCTGAAGTCGACCTGGTGGCCGAACGGGCCATGCTCGAGCTCGACACTCAGGGACAATTCCGCGCCATCTATTACAACGATCGCTCGATTGAACCGCTGCCGCTCAAGGGGCCTCGGCTCAAGAAGTTTTATGCAGCATATGGTCAGCTTGCGCGGCTGCTGAACGAGGCGGCGAGATCAGTCGTATGCCGGTTGCAGCCCGGCGATCTTGTCCTGTTCGATAACACCCGCGTCCTCCATGGCCGTACAGCATTTATCGGCGGAGAACGCCGCCTTCAGGGCTGCTATGTGGATGCTGACGGGCTCTACAGCTCGCTGGCAGTACTCTCACGCAGAAGGAGTTCGCACCATGACGGCCAGGCACATTGAGGATCTGATTGATTTGCTAAACACCAGGGGAGGGAGTGCTTATTTCGGCGAGCCTGTATCGGTTCTGGAACACAGTCTCCAGGCTGCGCACTCCGCGGAAGTGGCCGGCGCTGCCCCGGCAGCAATTTCTGCGGCGCTGCTGCACGACGTTGGCCACATGCTGCACGGTCTTGACGAGGAGATCGCGCATCGCGGCCTGGATGGAATGCACGAAGAGATCGCGGCCGAATATCTTGCACCTTGGTTCGGAGAAGACGTCACCACGCCTATTCGACTGCACGTGCCGGCAAAACGGTTTCTCTGTTGGCGAGATCGCGATTACTTCTCGCGGCTCTCGCCGTCCTCCGTGGAAAGCCTTGCCCTGCAAGGCGGCCCGATGAATGATGAGCAAGCCGCGGAATTTTTGCGCAACCCATTTGCGCATGCTGCGATTGCGTTGCGTCAATGGGACGACGAGGCAAAAGTTCCCGGGCTCAGTGTTCCCAACGCCGATTACTACCTCCCGACACTGCGCGCCGCCGAGCGCGCCGCGTGAAACTTTCGTTATGCGCGAAGTGCCCACCAGCTGGCGTCTGCCAGAACGACTGAGGTTTCTACCTGGCGTTCCGGGATGTTCCAATATTTCTTGAGCAGCCGATCCTTGTCTTCGCTCGAAACTATGCGAAAGCCGTGCCTGTTGTAGAAGCGGATTGCCCAACTAGCATCGGCCCAGGTACCAATCAACACAGGGTCGTTCGTCAGCTCGCGCAAGTGAGAGAGCAACCTCGATCCGATACCTTGCTTTTGGCTGTCGCTGCGTACGTAGGCATGACGGATCAGGGTCACGTCCTGCACGTGTTGAAGGCCCATCACTCCCACGAGTATCCCGTTATCCTGGTAGCCCCAAAACACAACGCCGTCATTGATTTCATGCTGTAGTTTTTCGCCCGACATGTAGGGGTCGGTCCAACGATCTTCAGGGATAACGCCCCTGTAGACTTGCGCGCCATCATTGATGATGGTCCAAATCGATTCGAAGTCTTGCTTGTCACAACGGCGCATCATGAAAACTCAGCATATACTTTTTAAGAAGCCTAAACGCTCAAAAGCCGGACCACAATAACCACGTAACAGTCAGGATTTATGACCACTTCAGGAGTCGCTGACGTGCAGGCCAACGGTCGGCCAACGCAGAGCAATGGCCCTTCACTTTTGCTGTGCGGCCTACGCAAATCCTTTGCCGACGTGGTGGCCGTCGATGGTCTCGATCTCGAAGTGACCCGGGGCGAATGTTTCGGGTTGCTGGGGCCAAACGGGGCAGGGAAGACAACCACAATCGAGATCTGCGAGGGACTGACCGCTCCGGATGCGGGAACAGTCGAGCTGCTGGGCCTCACCTGGTCCACCGGCGAAAATCAATTGCGCCAGCGTATCGGCATCCAATTGCAGGAGACGCAGTTTCCTGACAAGCTGACGGTCGACGAAACCCTGTGCCTCTTTCGCAGTTTTTTTCACCACGGCATTTCCGTAGAAGAATCGATCCGCACGGCGCAGCTCGAGGAAAAGCGCCATGCGCGTGTAGGCACGCTGTCCGGCGGTCAGAAGCAGCGGCTAGCCATGGCATGCGCGCTGGTAGGCGATCCTGAGCTGTTATTTCTCGACGAGCCGACCACCGGTCTTGACCCGCAGGCGCGTCGCCACCTGTGGGACCTGGTCGACGGCCTCAAGCAAGCCGGCCGTACCATCATCCTGACGACGCACTATATGGATGAAGCAGAGCGGTTGTGTGATCGGGTGGCGATTATGGATCACGGCCGAATCATCGCACTCGATAGTCCCGAAAAACTGATCGCCTCGATTGGTGGGGAACATATTGTGGAGTTCGCTATCACTGACAAAAACGGGAGCGACGGTGTGGTCGACCCCGCCCTGCTGACGGCAATCGCTGGGGTGGAGTCTCACCGGGTGGATGCCGGTGTACACCAGCTTTCTGTTCGCGAGCTGCACACTACTGTGCCGCTGATTTTTGCCTCGCTCTCTGCACACGGGTTGCACCTGAGCGAATTCCGCACGCATTCGGCAACCCTTGAAGACGTTTTTGTAGGGCTTACGGGGAGGAATTTGCGCGATGAGTAAGCTCGCGATGAGCAGCCTCTTTCAGCTGACGATCGTGCGTTTTCGCCTTTTCTGGCGTGAGCCGGAAGCGATTTTCTGGATCTTCGTTTTTCCTATTCTGCTGGCAGTCGGCCTGGGAATTGCCTTCCGCAATCGCCCGGCGGATGTTTTGCAGGTGGGCGCAACTACAGCGCAATTGACCCATGCCCTCGCGGTCGACAAAGGTCTTGCGGCGGCCACGATGAGCGAGGCCGAAGGCACGCATGCCTTGGCAACGGGCACCATCCTGCTGCTGGCTATCCAAACGCCAGACGGCGTCTCGTACAAATTCGACGAGACCAATCCCGACGCGCGGACGGCACGGATGGTAGCGGATCGTGCGATCCAAACGGCGTCCGGGCGGCGCGAGTCGGTGCATGTTCAGAATCAACTGGTGCACGAGACAGGTTCGCGTTACATCGATTTTTTGGTGCCCGGTCTGCTGGGGATGAACCTTATGGGGTCCGCGATCTGGGGGATGGGTTTTTCGATTGTGGAGTCCCGGCAGAAGAAGCTACTGAAGCGGCTGGTGGCGTCCCCGATGCCGCGCTGGCAGTACCTGGCGTCGTATTTGCTTTCGCGGCTGTCGATGCTGGTCATCGAGGTCGTGGGCTTTCTGGGGTTTGCTCGGCTGGTGTTTGGAGTGCCGTTTCGGGGTTCGCTTTGGCAATTGGGATTGTTGTGTGTGCTGACCTCGCTGTCATTTTGTTCGTTGGGACTTTTGGTGGCTTCGCGAGCCACGACCATGGAAGCCGCATCGGGGCTGATGAACCTGGTCATGCTGCCTATGTGGATTTTGTCCGGGATATTTTTTTCCGCCACCCGTTTCCCGGCGATACTTCAACCTGTAGTGCGGGCTCTTCCGCTGACGGCGGCGATTGATGCGTTGCGTGGGAATATGCTGCAGGGGATGAACCTGGGGCAGCAGCTTATCCAGATGGCTATCTTGCTGACCTGGCTGATAGTGGCATTTGCCATCGCGCTGCGGATCTTTCGCTGGAGATAGTTCCGCGCAATCGAAAGGGATTGAAATGTCACTCGCGAACAAGGTTGCCATCGTTACCGGAGGCAACAGTGGGATTGGCAAGGCGGTCGCGCTTGAGTTCGCAAAGCAGGGCGCAAGTGTGGTCATCGACTACGTCTCTCATCCTGAGGCGACAGACGCGCTCGAGGCGCAGATCACCGCTCTGGGGGTGGAGGTCATCGGCGTCCAGGCCGATGTGAGCAAACTGCAAGATTTGCAGCGCCTCTTTGCCGCCGCGGTAGACAAGTTTTCCCATATCGACATCATGGTGAACAATGCCGGCGTGGAAACCCGTACTTCGATTCTGGATACGACCGAAGACCAATACGACAAGGTGCTCGACATCAATTTGAAGAGCGCCTTCTTCGGTACCCAGTTGGCCGCGAAGCAGATGATCAAGCAGGGAGGCGGTGGGCGGATCATCAACATGACTTCGATCCACGAAGACTGGCCGATGCCGGGGAACACCGCGTATTGTCTCTCCAAGGGCGGTATGCGCATGTTGACCCGCACAGCGGCCGTTGAGCTTGCTTCGCACAACATCCTGGTAGTGGGGGTTGCGCCGGGCGCGGTCGCGACACCAATCAATCTCTCCACCATGACGGATCCCGCGCTTTTGCAGAAATTAAATGCTGCCATCCCGCTCGGCCGGATGGCAAAGCCGGAAGAAATAGCCACCGTGGTGGCTTTCCTTGCTTCCGACGCCGCCAGCTACATCACGGCCACCACCATTGTAACTGACGGCGGTATGATGCAGAACAGCCCCGGCTTGTAGCGGAGGGTACTGCGATGGCCGTCCTCATTCATGCACTCTTGCTGGCGATGACGGCATTGGCTGTCGATCTGAATGGGCGTCCAGTCACGGAGCTCGCGCCTCCCGGAGCGCGGGCCGTTGTTCTCTTCTTCGCAGCGTCCGATTGCCCTGTATCCAACCGCTATATCCCTGAGATAGAACGACTGACAAAGCAGTTCGAACCCCTCGGGGTCAAGGTGTGGTTTGTTTATCCGAACCCGGGAGACAATCCCAACGTCGTTCGCGCCCACGACCGGGAATACTCCATTACCGCCAGCACCGCATTAGATAACACGCAGAGTCTCACCCGGATGGCCCAGGTAACCACCACCCCGGAGGCGGCGGTTTTTGTTCCCCGCAATGGAGCGCTGCGCGAGGTATATCGTGGGCGGATCGACGACCGTTATTTATCCCTCGGCACGGAGCGGCCGCAAGCCACACACCACGACCTCGAGGAGGCCATCCGCGCCGTGCTTGCTGGTAAGCTTGTTCCGCAGCCCGGAGGTCCGCCGGTTGGCTGTTCGATTGTGACTTTGCATCCATGAAGAATGCGTTTTGGGTCCCGTGGTTGATTCTGGTGGCTACTCGTTGTGTGGCCCAGAGCACCGCGCCTACCTGGTCGCACCAGATTGCTCCGCTGGTCTATAGCAACTGCACCACCTGTC
>CAZSUK010000190.1:0-13183 GCA_964609355.1 uncultured Acidobacteriaceae bacterium
CTTTTTGAGTTCAACCGCAACACGGTATTCGACGCCAATAGCTATCTCAACAAGCAAACCGATCCAATCACCCCCAGGCTGAAGCTGAACTACAACATTTTCGGTGGCAATCTCGGGGGTCCGGTCTTCATCCCGCATATCTATAACAACAGTCACCAAAGAACCTTCTTCTTCGTGAATGAAGAATGGCGCAGGCTGGTTCAGGCCAGCAACCCGGACGAATCACAGGCCATTCCCGCGGCAGATTTTCCCGTAGCGGGCTCTGACCTGCATTATGTCGCTCCCGCCTTTGATGCGGGACAGATTCTGACCGTTCCAAAGGTCGTCGGGGATCCCGCGTTTCAGGCCAAGTTGAACGCCCTGGGCCTCGTCCCCGGTCAGCCGTTCCCAAATAACACCATCCCGGCTTCACTGTTTGATCCCAACGCTGTAGCCTACCTGGCCACGGGGGTTCTGCCTGCGGCGAACCTGGCCAACGGCAACAATCTCGGATCCGCCAGCCAGCCCATCACCGTGCGTGACGACGTCCTGCGCGTCGACCACCGCATCACAGATAAGTGGCAGATCCTCGGGCACTACCTGCACGACGCAGTTACGCAGGCGTATGCATCTCCGATGCTTGGTTGGGCGACCGCAAACTATAACACCATCACCAGTACTCTTTCCAACCCTTCCTATAGCGCGGCAATCAAATTGACCGGCACCATATCCCCGAACCTGCTCCTTGAAGCAAGTATGAATTACGACGGTAATATCATTAATATCGTCAACAGCCCTAATTCATTGACTCCGGCGTCCCTGCAGGTAAATAAGTACTTCGCCAATGGCTCTAAAAATTTGCCGGGCGTGCAGTTGGGAGCGCCGTATAACACACAGGAGAACGTCGGTTCTGCACCCTGGCACAATGCCGCCCAGGATTACGACCCCAAATTGGACGTTTCGTATACCAGGGGCAGGCACACGATGAAGTACGGCTTTGGCTACAATCGCTACACCAAGAACCAGCAACTCTTTGGCGACCCCGGGGGTACCTTCAAATTCGGTGCGCTCACCGGAGATTCGGCAATGGATCTGGTGCTGGGTCTCTCCAGTAACTTCGACCAGGCGCAGGCGCTCCCAGTCCGCCACTATGTCAACCAAACAACATCTTTTTATGTGATGGATAACTGGCGCGCGATCCCGCAGCTGAGTATTCAATTGGGGATCCGCTATGACGCTTTGCCCCATGCATTTGAACGGGCCAACCAGGTTGCTAACTTCAATCCCGGCGCCTTTCAGCAGAGTGCGGTGCCACTGTGGGAATCGAATGGCACGCAGGATAACACGGGCCCTGGGTTCTCCCAGCCAGCGGGATTCACACAGCCTTTCTATTTGAATGGTATGCAGATTGCCGGCCAGGATGGTCTGCCCCGGGGTTTGGTAAAGAATGACTACGGCACGTGGCAGCCGCGCGTCGGCTTCTCCTACGACCTCACCGGCAACGGGAGGACCGTAATTCGTGGAGGTTTCGGAACATTCTACGAGCGTTTGCAAGGTAACGATATTTACAACGCTGCCACCAACGAACCCTTCTTTAATGATCCCAGTGCCAGCAACGTGTACTTCTCCAACCCGTCTACCACTTGGATAAACGGACAGACAGCTAAAAGTCCGGTATTTGCTCAGGGTTTGACGACCCTGGCGCTGAACTACCCCGCGCCGGGAGTCGCGCAATACAGCCTTGGCGTCCAGCGTGAACTGGCGCCGTCCTTGATCTTCATCACCCAATACGTGGGTAACGTTGCCTGGGCTCAGAACATCGAGCGGAATATAAACACTTTTCCACTCTCTACTCCAATGGCCGTGCGGGCGGATGTTGGTGATTCCAGTAACCACTCCGGGACCAACGCACCCATTCCCGGCTGTACGAATCCTGCGCAAGTCGGCGAGATCACTCAAGGCATTCAGAATCCTTGCCCGGGAACTTCTTTGCCTATCACCGATATTTACCGGACCTATCGAGGCTTCGCGGGCATTTTGCAGCAGGAAAACTCGACTCGAGGCACGTACAACAGCTTCCAGACGGGCCTTCGTGCACAGGGCAAACATGGTCTCAGCGGCGAAGTTGATTACACCTGGTCACATGAGATCGATCTCACGACGTATGACCTGAATACGATCAGCAATCCCTTCGATCCAAATTACGATCGTGGTTCTGGAGCGCTTGACCGCCGCCACATCCTCAACGCCAACTACATTTACAAGCTGCCCGACTTTGGGCAGACTAACTACTTTACTCGCATGGCCATAGGCGGTTGGGAAGTGGCGGGAACAGCGATTTTCGAGTCGGGAGCCCTTATCAATAATCAGGGACCAACACTCGGCTTGAATTACGACCCGGTCGGTTTGGATGGTGGCTATACGAGCCGTCCCAATCTCGTTGGCAAAGTGAGTTATCCCAAGAAGCAGGGCGAGTGGTTCAACCCCAATGCTTTCGCGGCGCCTCTTCCAGCCTGGGCCGGCAGTACAAGCAACGGTTTTGGCAGTGCAGGCAAAGACTCGGTGTTGGGGCCAGGCCGTTTGAACTTTACCACTTCGCTCTATAAAACGTTCGACATATCAGAGCGCGTTCACTTCCAGTTCCGCGCTGAGTCGTTCAACACCTTCAACCACACTGAATTCAACAATATAGGCTATAGTTTCAATGCCAACTCGGCAGGCAAGATCACCAGCAACTTCGGCCAGGTCACCAGTACCCAGGATCCACGCGTGCTGGAGCTAGGGGGCAGGCTGATGTTTTAGATTTATCATCTCTCAAGAGGAGTCCAGGGCAGGAACCACCTGCTCTGGACTTTTTCTTGCGGGCAGCGCCTGCGCTAAGTGCGAAGGGAAGGCGAGTTAAAGGGCGCTTGTACTTCGGTGTGCCGGGTGCGTGGATGAGTATGGTGAGTAGCGTTTTTAGAGTTCTGTGGATAGCCCTCCTGCTGGCGCTGGCTTCTGTAATTTCCCCGGCAGCACTAGCGCAGGCGAGTCGTACGGACGCTCTCGCCCTGGAAGCAAGCGGCCACAATGTTGAAGCAGAGCAGCTGTGGCATTCCATAGCAGAGCGTGATCCCGGCAATGCCGAAGCCTTTGCCCGCCAGGGTTTAATGGAAGCGCGGCAGGAGCATTACCCCCAAGCCATTGCGTTTTATCGCCAGGCAGAAGCTATTGATCCAGCCTTTCCTGGTCTCCAGATGAATCTGGGTTTGGCGTATTTCAAGAGTGCACTCTACAGGGGATCCATCAAACCATTCACTCTTGAGTTGCACAAGCATCCTGGCGATCAGCGCCTGATTATTCTGCTGGGAATGGCCCATTATGGGATGGGCGACTATCTTGTCGCCGTTCCATTCCTGCAGCAGGCGTCTGAAAAACAGCCGCAGAATCTACCTTTACGTCTGGCCCTCGCGCACAGCTGCCTGTGGAGCAAGCAGTACGACTGTGTACTTGCCACTTATAAGGAGATCCTGAATCTGAACCCGTCCTCGGCGGAAGCCGAACTGATTGTAGGTGAGGCGCTGGATGAAACCGGCGATGACGCAGGAGCGATGGAGCATTTCCAGGCGGCCGCGGCCGCCAATCCGAAGGAGCCGAATGTACATTTCTGTCTGGGTTACCTCTTATGGACGCAAAGCCACTACACAGAGTCGGTGAAGGAATTTGAGGCCGAACTCGGCAATGACCCGCAGAACCTGCAGGCGAGGGAGTACTTGGGTGATTCGTATGTCAATCTGACGGATTACGCCAACGCCCAGCCGGCATTGGAAGGAGTGTTAGCCAGAGATCCGTCTTCTGCCATGGTCCATCGAGACCTGGGTATCGTGTATGCAAGCGAGGGCAAGAAAGAGGACGCCGCTACGGAGTTATTGCGCGCGATTGCGCTAGATCCCAGGGATTCAGCGCCCCATTGGCGGCTTGCCAGGCTTTATCAATCCATGGGGAAGAAGGAAGAAGCGGCGGCCGAGTTCGCGAAAGTGAGCTCGATGAAGAAGGAAGCAAATGAGTCATTGGTGCACAAACTTCCCCAGACTCCGTCCGCTTTCACTCCATAAGAATTGATCAGGCGCGGCCTGCGGTGAGGTTATCAGCCGCTGGAACGCTTCTTCATTCGTTCCTTAAGACTCTTGGCCGCACGTTCGACTTCCGCGGATTTCGCCAGCACACCTACTGAAAGCGTATCTCGATTGGTCTTACCAACTTCTGCCTGCAGTTCCTGAACCATCACAACAAGCTGCCCGGCCTGCTGCTTGAGTTGCGCCTCAGGCGTGTCCCCGGCAACGGAGGTTGCTGGATTGCTTGTCTTTGCCGGGTCAGACTTCGATGCGCGGCCCGCGGCGGCCGGTTCGCCGGCGAGTTTAATGGAAGTATTCACGTTCTTAGCCAGCTTCTCCATGAGTTCGGCGATTTGCACCTCAGGAGCAAGCGATGTGCCCTTCTCATGTTTCTGAATGCCGTCGTTCAACACCGCGGCCAGCGAGGCCAGTTGGCTGGAAGCTCGAATGATGAGCGCCTGGCGCTGTTCGTTCAGCACCATCGCGGCGTGGTCTGCTGCCGTGCCGCTTACTGCAGGTTGACTGTACTTCTGCTCCAGATCAGGTTGCCGCGGAGTGGGATCCGGCAGCATGACTACCTGTGACTTGCTTCCCTGGGCCACAGCGAACGTCCCAAAGGCCGCAAGTGCCGTCATTCCTGCCAATGTGAGTCGAGCGAAAGGTTTCACGATCAACATGGCGGTCCTCCCCGGAAACAGGTATCGACCAGCTACAGTGTACCTCTAGCGAACCAGGACTAGTTTGCCGGCGAGGCTGGGCCCGAATAGACCTTGATCCAGTGATTGCGCATGGTTGCGCGCGTGACCTTGCCCGCCGTCTCGGCCACGACTACGTTCGTGGCCTGGACAGGCATATGGCAATCGATGCAGTTTTCCGCGATCCTGGGCCCTATCTTCTTAGCGACGCCGCAGCTTTGCCATTGATGGCAGGTGAGGCAGCGGGCGGAGTAGGCTGCAGCCGGTCGCTCTGCAGCATGGACGTCATGACACGTCGAACAGCTCATCGTAGGCGATGCCAGGAAACAACGACTCCGGCGCAGCAGGCCAACCTGGTTGCCATGAACGTCCGGACGCTCGACATCCACGGACGCAAGAGGTCGAAAGTAATTGCCAAGCGGCTCTCCTGGCACAAAGGAGAAAGCCGGGGCAACCTCCTGCCGCTCGATGCCGCTGTGACAGAGTGCGCAGAGGTCAACCTGCCGGTCGCGCGAGAAGCGCTTAGGATTCAGGATGAGGTCGTCCTCCGCGCGGATTCCCCTCGATGACGCTGTGCTTTGCTTCGCGATGTGGTCCCGGCCTGGACCGTGACAGGTTTCACAGGATATCCCGGTGACCAGGGTGTTTTTTTCATAACTGTTGGTAAAAGGATCTGAGGAAAGCGCTCGGATAGACGTCGCATGACATTCCAGGCATCCGGGGTTTACCGGCCTGCTGAAGTCTGCCGTCCCGTCGCCATAACCTGGACTGTTGATCCACTCATGGCCCGCGGTCCAGTAGCTGATTGGAAGCTCGAATAAGCGGTTGGCATCCCAATAGAGAAAGGTCTGTCCACGCTTGCCCGAACCAATCACAATATCCATCGGCTCGGTTCTTGTCTGACGCCTCGATCCCCAGCCCGTCACCGCGCTTTGATAATAGCGGTCATCGCTCGCTTTGATTTGGAAGAAGAGGTATGGTTCGTCGCCCGTCTTGGCCGGGTCGACAATCATCAGGGTCTTCGCTCCGCCAGGCAGAGAGAAACTCATCGAAGCACGAGTCACCAATTGCGATGTCAGATGATGCGAGGTGTGCAGGTAGGGGAGCGCCTGCTGTTTGTGGCAGGCGAGGCAGGCTGCGTCTCCCGCAGGTTCTGTGGCGTCGGCCTTTGCCTTGTCTGCCTGGTTGGAGAAGGCAGAAAACGGAGAAAAGAGTATGACCAGCAAGATGATTGAGGCAAGAGAGCGACCAGCGTAGGACCCTGTAACTCTGCTACGGATGGGTCGTTGTGAAGCTGGAGGGATCAATCGAAAGCTCCACAGGACAACTAGCTCGTCAGGAAGAACTGCAAACCTAAGCCAAGCGGGTCAAGTCCTCGCTTGGTTCATTGAGTAAGAGCAACACTGGCTCTTTTCATTCGATTTTACAAAACGGAGAGGGCAAAATACTTCTTGTATTCGAAACCGGGAATGAATTGTTCGTAAGTGAACCATCACCCGCCCCGTCCTGCTTTTGATGGAGGTTCGAATGATGATACGAGCATCCGCGAGTATGATCCTCCTCGCCGTTCTCTCCGGCCCGGTCCCCGCACAGTCCCACGACACATCCAACGACAAACCTCCCGCATTTGACGCCGCAGATGTCCATGTCAGTCCATTTCGCAGGGTGCCGTTCATGAATGGGAATGTGCTTCGTGGCGACCGGTATGTGTTGCACCAGGCCACCATGGTGGATCTGATCGCCACCGCTTATGGCGTGGACGCCAGCACCGTGCAGGGAGGGCCCATCTGGCTCGAAAGCGACCGCTTCGAAGTCATCGCCAAAGCTCCTGCCACCACTCCGCCGGCGACAGTCAACCTGATGCTCCAATCTTTGCTGTCTGATCGATTCAAACTCGTCTTTCACAATGGCAGTCAGCCTCTCCCCACGTTCGCGCTCACCATCGGAAAGGGGCCGCCGAAGTTGAAGCCGGCAGAGGCTTCGGGGGATGGCGATTGCAGGTTCCAGGAACCGCCACAGAATCCAACACCCGGTACGTTGCCCTCCATCGCATTTTCCTGTCACCACACGACCATGGAGGAATTTGCGCGTAACCTGCACAATTGGGCGGGCGGCTATCTGACTGACCCGGTCGTAGACTCCACCGGCCTCAAAGGCTCGTGGGATTTCGATATCAAGTGGACCCCGCGGCAAGTGCTGCAGAACGCCGGCCCCGTCGGTATCTCTATCTTCGACGCTGTGGACAAGCAGCTCGGGCTCAAGCTGGAGCACCTCACTGCTCCCCGGCCCGTGCTCATCGTTGACAGCGTGAATGAGAAACCCACCCCGAACGCGCCCGGCCTGGAAAAAATCCTCCCCTCGCTGCCGCCGCCGCAATTTGACGTCGCGGTGATCACGCCCAGCAAATCGGACCGGATGCTTAACGTCGGATTCAATGGTGGCCAGATGAATGCGGAGGGCGCCACGCTCAAATTTCTCATGACGTTTGCCTGGGATTTCAGCCCAGGCAATGACGAGGCGCTGGTGGGCGCGCCCAAATGGCTGGATTCGGATCGCTTCGATATCCGGGCGAAGGTCGTTAGCGATGCCCCGGCAAGCACCGGGCCGGCCCTGCGCATAGACATTGACGACCTTCGCCAGATGTTAAAAACTCTGCTGGCCGATCGCTTCAAGTTGCAAACCCACATGGAAGAACGGCCCGGAACCGCCTATACCTTGATCGCGGTAAATCCCAAACTCATCAAAGCTGATCCCTTGAGCCGTACGCGATGCAAAGAGGGTCCGGGGCCCGACGGCAAGGATCCGAGGATCGCGAACCCGGTGCTCAATCGGCTGGTTTGGTGCCAGAACATGGACATGGCGCAAATTGGAGATGAGCTGCAAAGAGTCGCAGCGGGGTATATCTATAGCCCGGTCCTGGATGGTACGGGCATTCAAGGCAGGTGGAATTTCACGCTGAGCTTTAGTTCCCTCGGTCTGATTAAAGGTGGCGGAATGGGGAACGGTGGTCCGCCACCGGGCGCATCGGCCACCGCTGCACCGACAGCAACCGACCCCAATGGCGCTCTTTCACTCTTCGATGCGGTTAGCAAACAGCTCGGGCTGAAATTGGAGAAGCAGAGGCGTTCAGTGCCAGTGTTGGTTATTGATCACATAGAAGAAAAGCCCACCGAAAATTGACGGCAAAGGATCATGCGGTGCCGGGATTGTGGCTCTCTGAGCTAAGTTCTTTGTTTTATCGAAGGTGCTCAACCTTGACAGCTAAGTCCTTTGTTTTATGAAGATGCTCAAATTTTCGAATTAATTAATTTGAGCATCTTGCCTCCTCCTATAGGTCGGGCCGTATCAGGGTTGCAAGATCGTGCCGGCGGCGGAGTTCCTCGAAATTAATTCACAACGGAGCGCGGACGCTTGTCGCGGCCTCGATCAACCCTGGCTAAGCATGCAATCGACCTCCTTGTCCGGAAAGTGTGCGCGTTATGGGGGTGAGACGCTCGCTGGAGCCGATGGTACGTGCTCTCGAGCGCTCTGTGCCGAATCAACCACGCTGCTGATTGAGACCGGTTCTGCGGCTCTCTGAGCTAAGTCCTTTGTTTCATGAAGGTGGCCAACTTTTTTATTAATTAATTTGGCCACCTTGCCTCCTCCGTGATCACTCCTGCGGTCAGCACAGGCTTATCACCGGCGGTTTCCCCCGGCCTCGAGTGGCTGAGTCTGCCGCCTGTGTAGTTCCGTCTGTGCCGCATCAAGTCCTGTCCCGCGTCAAATCCGTGCAAAAAACATGTGCACTAAGCGCACTAATTGCACTAAGTAAGGTGGGAGCGTGCTTGTTATCCTTATTAAGAAGCTGTCACGGTGTGCAATCGCCGTTTGAGGCCGGTCCAAATAGTGACGGGGTTCCGGGAATGGTGCGCGTTAAGCGTGAAAAGCCCGCTTCTCCAGGCGCAGGCCGGTCCGTTTTTCCGGTGACAAACGGAACAATACGGCTGCCTACTCGCTCGTAACAGCGATGGTCCCGCTTGTCATTCGGAATGCGCGGAATGCGGCATCCGCGGCCCTCTGGCCTCGGTTGGCCTGAGTTTTCCGGTGATCTAATGTTAAGTTGTCAAAGACCGCTCAACCACGAGGACGCCTGAGCATCCCCTGATTACGCCGCTCAGCAGGCCCGCCTCGCGGGGCGCAGGCATGCTGCGGACAGGCGTAGTCCCTCAGTTCGATGTCATTTATTATGGCTGCACCCGAGTCACCATGCCGGCAAGGGCTGATGGATCCCGGAGTGGGGCGGCGGATGCACGGGCATAAAACACCGGGGCATGGCCAAGCAGCGCAGCTATGGTAATCGGCGCCGACGTTAAGTTCCTAGGTACAAAATAGTACGGTTTCTGCAAAGCTACAATAGATTAAGAAGATATCTTTGGTAACCATGACGGTTTTCTGTTCGTTCATCGTCACCCGGAGAATTGATTGCCCATGTGGCGCCGTACTTACCCAAATCCGTAGACGGAGCCGGCATCGCAGGTGCGGGGCATTTGAGACGGAGTTTACTCCGTCTGTTGAAGTTGCTTTCAAGTGGTGAAAGTCCCCGGGTTCCTCAACGGGGAGGACGCAATCCTCTTCTTTAAGGCTCGATGGTATTTGGGTGGCTAAGGTGGCTTAGGGACTCTCCTTAGTCAATCATTTGTTCTTGGTCGAGCCCCTTCGTCCAGGCATTCCAAGTCAAGGGCATTTTCGCGGAGTTTACTTCAACTTTCTGAGAGTGCTCTCAACGTGGTGAACGTCCCTAGGTTCCTCCTTTGCCGGGCCGCCACTAACTAAGTAGGATCGTTGAAGCAAGGGTAACGTTCCGTCTGTCCAAACCAGGTCGCCCCCGCCAGGTCTGTCCCAGATGCCGAAGTGACCCTCCGGCAAGCAGCCTAGACCTCAGGCGGCAATTTATAACGGACGATGAAATCCTTGCAATTCCGAGTGACGAGAACCCAATCCTCATCGAGCAGGACCTGTTTCAACTCCCAATCCTTCCAGCCTGACTTGCCTATCCAGACCACGTGAGACGCCTGAGGGTGACCGCGTTCGCGTGCCACCAGTGCAAGTTCAGCGCTGAGGCACTCGTCGATGAGGAGTTTGGTCATCGACGCTTTGAGATTGCCCCCGTACGTCTTGAGATCACTTTCACGTTCGGGGGAAGGGAGCTCTTCTGGCGCGGCCTCCCTCGTTGCGGATTTGCCTCTACATAAAGTGCAGCAAGCTCGACCTGCTTCCGCTTGAGACTCGGGTGAGCGGAAAGTATTCGCTCCATGGGGATGCCAGAGGCGACGGATGCAGCGACGTCGTAGACTGGCACCCGCGTTCCACGGATGACCGGGGTTCCGCTCAAGATCTCCGGGTCCACGACCACGATGTCCCGAGCAGCATGAAGACGGTCGAGCCGTTCCTCCACTTCCTTGTGGAAAGCGGTCAGGTCGATGGTCAGGAACTCATCCTGAATGGTGTCAGGTCCTGGTGTCGATGCGCTCGCCCGTGTGATCGTCCTCTGCCGTTCTTCCGAGGTCAGCCGGTTCGCCGCGCGAAAGTAGAACGAGATAAGGACACAGGCCCGGCTCTTAAACGATCGGGTCTGGGTGGCGGTGTAAAGCGCTTCCGGCAGGATGTGCTCGTCGATCATGCGATGGACATCGCGCACAGAGACGCCGGCTACAACCGCGGCTTCCGATGGAGTCAGGTTTTCAATCATGGCGGTCAACTCCCCTACTGACCAATGTACAAAAAGTATCCGACGCGTCGGAAGATATAATTTAGGCGGTAAATCTGTGTTTTCGCTGTTCAGCACCCTCCCAACACCCTCGTGGAAGGTGACGCTCCTGAACCGCCTATTCTTATAAATTCCGGAGCGAATCCGAGTCGCCACGTATGCCAATATTTTGGGCTTTCGGATGATTCAGGACGAAGTAATCCCGGTCCTCAACGCGGTGATTACTTCGTCCTGGATCTCTCTGGATCTCTCACTTTCCTTTCGATTTGCATAGGTATCTGTTCCTTACTAGAATGATTAAGGTAAGGATTATGGAAATTGCGATGAGCACCGAGGCAACACTCACCAGCAAAGGGCAGACGACAATTCCCAAGCCGATTCGCGACGGTCTTGGGATCAAGGCCGGAGACAGAATGACGTTCACGTTGCTGCCGGACGGGGTTGTGGTCATGCGAGTGAAGAACAAGCACCTGTCCGACCTAGCTGGACTTCTGCATAAGAAGGGCAGGAAGGCTGTGCCCATTGCGCTGCTGTCGCGCTGATGCTCGGCGTTGATACGAACGTCCTCGTTCGCTACCTGGTCAGTGATGACCGGTCCCAGTATGAACGAGCCCGGCGATTGATCCATCGCGAAGAAGACATCGGCGAGCCGGTGTTGGTGAGTCTATTGGTGTTGTTGGAGATGGAGTGGGTATTGCGCAGCCGGTACGGGTTGACAAAGCCCGACATCGTCGCCGCATTTTCTTCTTTACTGCAGACTGCGGAAGTCGTTTTTGAGGATGAGCCCTCGGTGGAGCACGCCATTTACGTGTGGAAGGACTCGCGCGCCGAATTTGCCGACTGCCTGATCAACGCGCGCCACCGCCGATTAGGCTGCCGCGCCACCGCGACATTCGATCGCAAGGCACTGAAGCTTGCCGGATTCGTTGAAGCGTGACGGAGTTGGTTCGAAACGTAATCGAAAATAAATTCAAGTTCCGGGACGCTGGTGTTCGAGCGGAGGCTGGACAAGGGGCGGGGTGACGGACGAAACGTCGCCGATCGTCACCCAGTCTTGATATCGCAAGAGTCCGGCCCAGGTAGGCGGAGCTGCCGCCTGGTAGTGAGTGTTGCGTGGTGGAAGGTGACGACCACTGCGAAGCGTACACAACGATTGTGTGGGGTAGGCTATTGAGCCGCGAAAGATACTATGCCGCTGAGTCTGAGGCCGTGGACATCGTCGAAGGCAACATGTGTGGACCCGCTATGCGAGGGTATCGCTCAGCCGTGGTCGAAGATCCTATCACGCACAAAATTTCCCGCCTGCCCCGCCTACCCGGACCCGCAGTTACACTTCAAAGCCTGCATCGGCGGCGCGGGAGAGACGAAACGTAGCCCAATTTTAGACGGAAGGGCTCCCGAACGACGGAGTACGTTTCGTCAGTCACCCGTCGCCCGTTTCGTCGATCTGTTGTCCATGGCGCTTCAGGAATGACAACAGGCTGCCGAAGGAATTTGATAGCGGGTCTCGAAAATCAGGCATCATGGCGGAGAACTTCGGGAGCGGGCAAGAGAGGCAGGGGCTAAAGCCCAGAGTTTTTCAAGCATTTTTCGGCCCGACTGAAGTCGTGCCCTGATACAAAACAGAGCTTTTGCGCAACCCGTGAAGTTGCTCTCTGAGGGAAGTTGAGTTCTCACGCAGGGTCTCTAGCCCGGAAGCTTTGAGCGGATTACGGCACGGCTGAAACTGTGCCCTTCCATAAGACCCAAGTTCTCCCGCAGGGGCTAAAGCCCAACATATTTTCAATGGGTTTGCGGCCCGACTAAAGTCGTGGCCTGATACAAAGCCCAGTTTTAGTGCCTTTGACGGATAGATCGTGCTTGCCGCCAGGGCCGCACTCCCCCCACGAGCTCCGACGGGGACAGACTGAATGTTTACCACGTTTCGACAGAACATGCTGGTGGTAACTGTAAAGGTTACGTTCAGCTTGCATGCCAGGACATTACGCCTTTAATTCCGAAAGCCACAGCCCGGCCTAGCCCAAGAGATCTTAGGCTAGGCCGGCGGTGCGAACGAACGTTAAGTTAAACGACGGAGGGCAAGCGGTCGTAGCGATCCAGATTCATCACCTTGTTCCAGGCGGCGACGAAATCCTTGACGAACTTCTGGTGTGAATCGGCACAGGCGTAGACCTCCGCCGTGCCGCGTAGCTGGGAGTTGGCGCCGAAGATGAGGTCGGCGCGGGTAGCCTTCCACTTCACCGCACCGGTCTTACGGTCGCGGCCCTCAAAGGTGTCCTTCGAGTCCGTAGTGGGCTTCCACTCGTACTTCATGTCCAGCAGGTTCACAAAGAAGTCGTTGGTTAGTGTCTCCGGACGCTCGGTGAAGACGCCAAACTTCGTGCCCCCGAAGTTCGTGTTGAGCATGCGCAGACCGCCGATCAGCACGGTCAGCTCCGGCGCGGTCAAGCGCAGTAGCTGAGCCTTGTCCAGCAGGGCGACCTCGGCAGACTCCGAGTTCTTGTAGCCGTAGGAGCGGAAACCGTCGACCTTCGGCTCGAGCGGCTCGAAGGACTCAACGTCCGTTTGTTGCTGCGAGGCGTCTGTGCGGCCGGCGACGAAGGGCACGGTGGTCGCGATACCGGCATCCTTGGCCGCCTTCTCGACACCCGCAGCACCCGCGAGGA
>CAZSUK010000191.1:0-20486 GCA_964609355.1 uncultured Acidobacteriaceae bacterium
CCGGAGCACTTCCTCCAGGTTGCGCAATTTACCCGATGCGCGGCGCAGTTCAAGGCCGTGCCCCGCCGATCCTACAGCGATACCAGCGGAGTCATACCCGCGGTATTCCAGCCGCCGCAAACCTTCCAGAATGACAGAAACAACATCCTTCGGACCGACGTATCCTACGATTCCGCACATAGATTTTCATTGTACGGTCGGCACGTGCGGAACTGCCTATTCTTCCAGACGGTAGGTAAACTCTTCGATCACCGGATTGGTCAGAACCTCGCGGGCTATGCGTTCCACTTCCGTCCGCGCCTCGGCGGCGTCCATGGCGCGGAGCGTGAGTTGAAAATATTTTCCCTGGCGCACTTCCTCGATGCCGGTGTATTGCATGCGTTTGAGTGCCCCATGGATGGTCTGGCCCTGGGGATCGAGGACGGTGCGCTTCAGCGTGACGTATACATGCGCCTTCATGGTGCTCGATTATAACCGCGCGTGCGGATTCTCCTGGAATGTGCTTCGTCCGCATCCAGGAAAATAAGCATGACCGTCACCATGTATTTAATGTCACGCCGAGGTGCCGGCGAGCACTGCAAGCGGCGCAGCGTAGCGCGGAAGTGAGCCATTTCCGCCTTGTCCAATCGATCTTCGGCCGCCGACAGGTCGACCCGGTGCATTCCTTGCCGTGCATGTTCCCACACCTCAAAGATGGTGGCCGGCATTGCCGGGTTCATTTGCAGCGCGCGTGCCTGCTCGGCTGCTTGCTTTGGGCTGTCCGCCTCGATCTCAATTTCCCAAATCACTCGAAATTCCAAGTCGCTCCCCAGCACTACTGTTTAGGGAGGATTCACTAAGGGTCGCGTCCGTGCAATCACCCTTGGCGCTGGCTTTGGCACCCATGTAATACACAAGGCTCGTAGCCAGCCGAGAAGGTACTAAGCATGCCCTGGAAGGGGACGCAGCTCACTCTTCGCGCAGCAGCAGCATGGGATCCACCGACAGAGCCCGTTGTGCCGGGATCCACGTGGCCACTAATCCCAATAGCGCCATGGCGAGCACCACTCCTGACAGCACCAGCGGATCGCGGGGTGTCGCCTGGTAGACGATAGAGGCCAACACCTTGGTAGCCAGAATTCCCATCAGCAAGCCGATTCCTGAGCCAACTGCCAGCAGCTTGACCGTGCGACCCAACACCGCCTGCAGCACTTGTGTCCTCTGTGCGCCAAGCGCCACGCGAATGCCCAATTCCCGCAACCGCTTGCTGACAGAGTACGCGGCCATGCCAAAAATCCCCGTGACGGATAGCATCGCACCCATCATGCCCATCACTCCCAGAGACATTGTTGCAACCCGCGAGGGAAATAGGACCACGGCCAGCAATTCATCCCACGTCTTGGGGTCCACCGGTAGTCCGGAATCCAACTGATGCAGTTTCGTCCGCATGGCCGTGGCAAGTTGCTGTGGATCCCTGTGCGACCTCACGATAAGGAACGAGGAACTCGCCGGCGACTGCATGGATGGCAGAAACATCGCTGGTTGTTGATCCTGAGTAATGTTCTGATATTTTCCGTCTTCGACTACGCCGACTACCTGAACGCGCTTTCCGTCCACCAGCTTGTAGAAGCTGCCAACCGCATGATCTACAGAGCCAAACATCTTGCCGGCAAAATCTCTGTTCACTACGGCGACGGGTGGCGCGTCTTTGCCGTCATGCCAGTTGAAGCTCCTGCCCGCCAACAAGCTGGTGCCGGCTGCGCCGAAGTATCCCGGAGAAATCTCATACCTGTATGGATTGGCGGCGGCATTCGAATTTCTCAGATCGCTGGTTTCAGCCTTGAAGACATTCTCCCGCGTACCAGCGGTGTAGACCAACGGCGGATAGCCATTCACCAACCCGGCATGTTCGACTCCAGGAATGCTCTCCATTGCATGGATCATGCTCTCTTGCATCGCGGACACTTTGTCGATGCTGTAACCAGCCATACCCAGGTTTACATTGGCCAGCATCGTGTTCCTCGGATCAATTCCGTAGTTGCCATGCAGCGAGCGCACCAGCCCGCGAACGGCGACCAGCGAAGAAGTGACCAGCACAGCACAAATTGCAATCTGGACCACCAGCAGCGCGTCCCGCAAAGTCAACCGCCTCCCCAGCCTGCCGCTCGATCCCGCTTTGACGACTTCATAGGGATTGGCCCGAAGCACCTGGCGGATAGGAACAATCCCGAACAGGACTCCGCTGAGCAAAGCCAAAAGCAGGGAGACCACGTAGAGTCTTGCATCCGGACTTACCGGTATTTGGACAGCAGTCCCGGGAAAGGGTCGCCACGTGCTTATCCGGCTCAACAAAACAACGCTGGCCCACAGGCCGGCGGCGCCGCCGGCCAGCGAAATCAGCACGGCTTCAGTCAGTAGCTGTCGCAGGATGCGCCGCCGGCTCGAACCAAGCGCGAGCCGCAGAGCAACTTCGCGAGAGCGATCGGCAGTATGAGCGGCAAACAAACTGCCCAGGTTGGCGCACGCGGCTAGCAGGATCAAGCCGGCCAGCACCATCAGTCCGGCGAGGAATCCCTTCAACCCCGGACCAAACGAAGTGAGGCCTTCGTGTGCCAGGGAAGTGTTGCCACGAGCGACTTCCTTGGGATAGGTCTTTTCAAGATAAGTCCCCACGGCGTTCACATCAGCGGCTGCTTGAGCAGGCGTTACTCCCGGTTTGAGGTGGCCCATCGCCTCGAAAACCGCGCTGTCGCTGCCTCGCGCGCTCAGCAACCCCTCCGTGGTCACCTGCTCCTCATTGACGATTGGCATATAGAAGTCGGGAGAGACAAACATCAACGTACCCTGGAACGTCCGCGGTGCGACGCCAATGATGGTGAAGGGATGTTTGTTTAGGCCGACCACCTTGCCGATTACGCTCTGATCTTCGTGGAAGCGGCTGTGCCAATATCCGTAGCTGAGCACGACATAGGGAGCGCTGTTGCGGCCGTGCTCATCGGAAGCGTGGAAGAACTTGCCCAGGTAAGGTTGAATCCTCAGCACGTCGAAGTAGTTCCCACTGGTTGCGTATCCGTTGAACACGGACGGATCCTTGCCCGTATCCAGCCCAACAAACACCATATTGAAAGCTGCCAGGTCCTCAAAGCTGTGGTTACGATCGCGCAGGTCGATATAGTTTGGGTACGACTGCCACACGGTATTTTGTCCGTACATCGTTCCTAAAAGGCTGTCCCACTGAGGCACGTTCAGCGGACGTAGGAGAAGGCTATCCAGGATGCCGAAGACAACTGCGTTTGCGCCGATGGCCAGCGCCAGTGTGATTACTGCTGCGAAAGTGAAACCGGGAGACTTGCGCAACACACGCATGGCGAACCGGACATCATTCACCAGCGATTCGAAAAAGTGACTGCCCATTGCTTCATAGCATTCCTCTTTGTACCGTTCGCGACCGCCAAGCTCGATCCGTGCCTGGCGTTGAGCCTCGGCCCGATCGAGGCCTGAGCGTTCCAGATCGTCGGCCCGAAGCTGGACATGGGAGAAAAGCTCCGCTTCTGTTTCATTCGCAATCTGTGAACGATGAAAGAAATTCATATTTCCTCCGCTTGAGCGGCGAGAGCGGCGGTCATGGCGGTTGCCAGGCGATTCCAGCCCTCGGTTTCTTCTCGAAATCGCTTGCGGCCGGCAGTCGTGAGCTCATAAAACTTGGCCCGGCGGTTATTGTCTGAAACTCCCCAGCTGGCCTTCAGCAGTCCCTGACGGACCAGGCGAAACAGTGCCGGATAGAGGGCGCCTTGTTCGATCAACAGCGCACTGTCTGTAATCTGTCCAATGCGCAGGAGCACGCCGTAGCCATGAAGAGGCCCGAGAGAAACAGCCTTCAGAATCAGTAGATCGAGAGTTCCTGGAAGTAGTTGAGCTTGTTCCGTCACACGCACCCCTAAGCTAATAAGGAGAGTAGCCCGCTTTCCCCTAAGCTGTCAAGGAGAGCATTCGCGCAATTCTTCCTAAGCCCTTTGACCCACCAGATGCGGCTCTGCGGTTCCAGCACTTGATGGTGAAACGGAAAACGCCTTTACGTCACCATCCACGTATTGAAAGAACCCACGAATAGACAGTTATAACTACAGTAATAACTGAATGCTAATCTTTCGGTGGGGCGCCGGGTTATCAATTTCGACTCATTTATCAAGGAATGTCTTGTTTATTGGTGACTGGGGCGCTTATAGTACCTGTGACTTTGCCACCCCCATTCAAGGGTGAATGGATCTCTACGATCCTCCCCAACAGTAATTCGAAGCCGGAAGACCGGAGGTGACCTTGTGCCATTTGAAATAGGTCAGCGGGTAGGCGATTACGAGATTGTCAGCATGCTCGGAGCAGGCGGCATGGGGCAGGTCTACCGCGTTCGCAACGTAATTTCTGACCGCACTGAGGCCATGAAGGTGCTTCTGCCTAACCTGGTTGCGGAACCCGATCTCGCGACGCGGTTCATCAGCGAAATCCGTATGCTTGCCAGTTTCGATCATCCCAACATCGCTCAACTGCATACTGCACTCCAGGCGGATAACCAGTTAGTTATGGTGATGGAGTTCGTGGAAGGCCTTACCCTCGCGGAGCGTACCGGGCAAGGCGCGATTCCACAGGCCGACATCATCAGTTACATGCAGCAGGTGCTTTCCGCCTTGAGCTATGCCCATGGCCGCGGCGTTGTCCATCGCGACATCAAGCCAGGCAACGTCATGGTTACACCCGATGGCGTGGTCAAACTCATGGATTTTGGCATTGCCAGGTCGGGCGTAGAAAGTGACCTCACCCGTCCCGGCACGAGCATGGGTTCGCTCAGCTACATGTCTCCGGAGCAGGTGCGTGCAGGCACAGTCGATGCGCGCTCTGATATCTACTCCACCGGCGTCATGATGTATGAGCTGTTTACCGGTCGCCGTCCATTCCAGGCAGATTCTGCCTACGGCATCCTGAACCAGCAGTGCAACGATGCACCGATGCCTCCGATTGAAGTCAATCCGCTGTTACCTCCCGCACTGAGCGACCTCATTTTGTGTGCGATGGCCAAAGATCCGGCAAACCGCTTTCAGAATGCGCAGGCGGTGAGTAACGCGCTACGGCACGTCGCTGCGGCGCAGGATCCCATCGGCAAAGCACAAGAAGTTCCGTTTACCCCTGTGGTCATGCCTGGTATTCCCCCGCCTGTGGCGCCTCCATCTTCGGCGCATCGCGGGGCCTGGATTGCTCTGGGCGCGTTTGCCGTTCTGGCCGTGGTCGCGGCTGCCGCCGTTGGCCTTCCACGGCTGTTCCACACCAGTGCCAAGGTTGAGAGCACCGTCGATCAACCTGCAAGCCCGTCGCAGGCAGCGCCCTTGCCATCCAACCCCGCGCCTGTTCCCGACGCACAGGTGACTCCTTCGCCCCAGGTTTCCGCACCAGTTCCCGCACCATCGGAGCCGGCACCGGCGAAACCAACCGATACCCCGGCGACGCCCAGCAAGCTCGGAAAAGCCTCAAAACCGCCCCGGCCCGAATATCAACCGAATGTCCAGGCGAATACGGTGACCCCGCTGGAGGGGAATCAACCTCAAAATGCTGGGCCTACAGCAGAAGAAATCAATCAGGCGCGGGAGCAGAAGACGGCGCTCGATGCCCGCGCGGGTGCTGTTTCCGCCAGCCTGGAAGGTTTGAAGCGCCAGCAGGAAGCAGATGGTGTCGGTTTGCGGCGTGATATGGCGGTTGCGTATGCCCGCATGAATGGTTTTCTCAGCTCAGCAGGCGCCGATTTAGCGAGCGGGAACATCACCGCGGCGCGCAATCATATGGACCAGGCGGACAAAGAAATCTCAACTTTGGAAAGCTTTTTAGGCAAATAGGAGAGAAGGAAAATGCGGAAGGCTCTTCTGGGATTGGCCCTCGTTCTTTCGGTCGCGCTGCCGGGTGTGGCGCAGGATAAACACCGGGTAGCCGTGCTCGACTTTGGATACGGAACCGTGATGACCAGTGTTCAGGCGATCTTTGGCTCGAACCAGGATGTCGGCAAAGGCATTTCAGACCTGCTCATCAATCAATTGGTAAACGATGGCCGCTTCCGCGTAATCGAACGCAGCGCCATCGACAAGATTCTCAAGGAACAAAATTTCTCCAACAGCGATCGGGTCAACAGCGCGACTGCGGCCAAAATCGGCGGCCTGCTCGGAGTGGACACCATCATCATCGGCGACGTCACCCAATTCGGACGGGATGACAAGCACTACGGTGGTGGGGGCGGGGGCGGCAGTATCTGGACCGGCGGCGCCGGCGGTCTGGGCATTAGCAAAGCGAAGGCTGTTGTAGAAGTGACGGCACGCATGGTCGACGTAAATACCGGGGAGATCCTGGCGTCGGTAACGGGTCATGGTGAGTCGCAGCGAAACGGACTCACCAGCAGTGGCTCTGGGTACTCCGGCTGGAAGGGTGGTGGCGGCCAGCTCGACATGGGCAGCACCAACTTTAGCCAGAGCATTCTTGGCCAGGCCGTCAAGCAGGCCGTGGACGATACCGCCAAGGGACTGGATTCGCATGCCGCCAGCCTTCCCGTCAACGCACCTCCGCCCGCGGCCCCGATCGACGGCCTGGTAGCGGACGCTACCGGCGGAGACATCATCATCAACGTAGGCTCGACCGCAGGTGTGCACGTGGGCGACAAGCTAGCCGTGACGCGAGTTGTTCGCACCGTGAAGGACCCGGTGACCGGCAAGGTTTTGCGCACGATTGATTCGCCAGTGGGAATGCTCACAATCACCAGCGTCGACAGCGGATCTGCGGTAGGGAAATTCGATGGTGCCGGAGCCCCGAAGGTAGGCGATGCAGTGAAGCGCCCACAGTAAAATCGGGGGATTTCTGGCGGCTGCTAAAAGAAGCAAGCTTGCGCAGGGCCTCGACCTTTGCAGGCTGCCGAAAACTCTGTGCAAATATGTCGGGCTAAAGAGTCTGCGTGAGAACTGGGTCCTGGAACGGCACGGGTTCAGCCGTGCCGTAAATGACACTGCCATAGCCGGCTTTAGCCGCTGAGGTACGGTTTTCCATCCTCTGAATTCTCTTCTGCGCTGATAAAAAGATGCCGCCTCCGCTTGCCTTTGTCATCCACCAGTCTTACTCTTACATGTAAGAGTAAGGAGAATCAATGCGGATCACTTCCAAGGGCCAGGTGACGATTCCGGCCGAAATCCGTGAGCAGGCCGGGCTTCTTCCCCATACCGAGGTAGATTTCGAGTTCGACGGCAAAGCCGTGCGGATTGTCCGTGCCCACAACCGTAAGAACGATGGCCGAGGTTCGCGGCTCATCGCCCAGTTGCGTGGCCGGGGAGACGTCGCGATGAGTACCGATGCCATCATGGCCCTGACCCGTGGCAAATAAGTGAGCGCCGTACTCGTCGACAGTAATGTTCTGCTCGACGTCATGACCGAAGACCGGCAATGGTTCGCATGGTCAGCCAGGGCGCTCGCCACTGCGGCCGAAACCTTCCGATTGGTGATTAACCCAATCATCTTTGCCGAAGTCTCTGTTAGGTATTCGCGAATCGAAGATCTCAACGATGCGCTGCAGTCGACGCTCGTGGCGCGGGAGGCAATCCCGTACGAGGCCGCGTTTCTCGCCGGGAAGGCTTTTCTCGTTTACCGGCAACATAGGGGGACGAGGCGATCTCCGCTGCCAGACTTCTTCATCGGTGCTCATGCGTCAATCGCCGGATATCGCTTGCTGACGCGCGATGCAGGCCGCTATCGCACCTACTTTCCCAAA
Organism: uncultured Acidobacteriaceae bacterium; assembly: GCA_964609355.1. GTDB lineage: Bacteria > Acidobacteriota > Terriglobia > Terriglobales > Acidobacteriaceae > PALSA-350. The sequence goes on from CAZSUK010000191.1 coordinate 7,766, forward strand.
CTGTCCCTGATTGCACCCAGTTAAAGAGGAAGACTTTAGCGCCATGCACCTTCTCATGCCGGATGCCAAAATCTTTGGCATCTGGCATGAGGCTTTCGCCGTAACCTTCCCAGCGGAACCAGTGTTTAGCTGACGGCTACTAAGTCGGTCCGCACCAACTCGCTGACGCCGAGCGCGATGGAACCCGCTCCATACACATAGATGCCAGGATTCGACAAACTCTGCGATCGAGGAATCTGCTCGCCATCACTTTGCCAGCGAATCGCGGTTCTCTTTTGCCCAGGCGCTATCTCGCGGCACTGCTTTCAGTGGTGGCCCGCCCTGTGTCCCGCAGGCGCAAGGCCCTTCCGTCTTTGCCTCGGTCATGCAAGAGCAGGACTTTGTTTTCAGGCACGCGCAGACATACACAACATTGCTCTTGCCTTGCGATGAAGGCTGATTCTGAGAGTCGCCCGGTGAAGGGATACACGCCAACAACAATAACGAGACAAAGAGAGCTGCGGTGATTCCGATTTTATTCCTCATGGCTTGTCCTTTGGCGCCAGTATTGCTACACGAGGTTAGTACTGGAACTGGTCTAACGACAATATCCACATAAGGGGAGCCTGATATGACCACTCCGCTTCGGGTCTCGACCAACTTACTTACCCCGAAATCATCGCCAGCAAGAAAGGACTATACTCGCAGCCGAGGTGCGGGGATGAACCGCAAAGGGCTAAACAGGCTGCTGAAAAACGCGGGCTTTTGATAGGTACGGCCTGGCTCGCCGCAGCGAGCTCTAGGCCACACATATCAACCTGGAATCAGTACGGCTTTACAGGTATCAGGGCATGACCGTAGTCGGGCCGCTGTATCGGTGCCAGCCCCGGACTTCAGTCCGGGGGAGCGGGTTTTCAAACCCGCGGAAACGCTTTACCTTGCGACCGGGCTTTAGCCCTGGTGAGGACTGAAATGTTGCCATCGGCAGGGGCTTTACAGGTTGCGGAAGAACTCGGTGTTGAATCAGGGAACGACTTTAGTCGGGCCGTAAATTGATTCATTAATACGTCGGGCTTTTAGCCCCTGGGGTATTCAGCATCACGATCTGGGAGGTGCACAATGATCCAAACGTTGACGAAGAACTGGTGGTTACTGGGGTTGTGTGGAATTCTTTTCGCGATAATGTCGGTCATCTACTTGATCATTTACGAAACTACCCCGGACGTCCTCGGGGGGGTTGCGATTGAGATGTTTGTAAATAAGCTCGCCCTGGCGGCAGGCGCTTGCACCATCGCAGCCGGCATCTGGAGGTCCGCGAGTGGCAAATCCTGGCTACTGCTACTGAATGGCCTCACGCTGAGCGTATACGGATCGATGCCGCTCTTCTGGCACGGCCCACTTCGCTTCGATTTCTTCGCGCTTCTGCTCGTAGTGGTGGCAATGACCTTCGGTATTCTCGCATTGGCAATCGCGCGAACCCTACAGCGTCTTGTTGCGGACGAGTGGCTTTTTGGCTTGGCTGGGGCGGCGTCTGTATGCTTTGCTTTGGCGCTTCTCGCTTTGGCGAATCACTGGATTCACCTCGAACACCGGCTTTTTCACCCTTCACTTTTTCTGTGGCTTTGCGTTTACTTCGGATTCAACGCAATCTGCATGTTGGGGTTGGCACTGCGGCTGCAAAAATTGGGCCCTTCCCAATCCAATCAATGGAACCCCCCGGCACCATTGGTAAATCCAAAACACGCGCATTAGGCAAGAACAGTTGTTCGCTGCAGAAACGCCAGTGTTCCCTGCAAACATCTGGAAGCCTGGCCTCGAACCTATCAACATCAAGGGAAGAGGGGCAACTAGGGATCTGACACCGGTGACACCCCGGCACCAAGCTGCACGCGCTCAAAAGCCGGCAGCAAGTCACATTTTTCCCTGGGTACGAGTGATTCACAATTTCTGGAGTGACCAGAGCGCTCAGGTCGAAAACTCCTCGCTGCGCTTGAGCCAGAGCCGCAACTGAATTTCAAAAAAATGGAGGAGGCAGGATGTGGATACCGCACACCAGTCTCTTGCACGCGGCGAACGTTGACTCCGTGCTTGGTTCTCTTCAGTCGTTTCTAGCACGGCTTGGCCTCGGGCAATTCAGCCAAGCTGCTTCCTTGTGGGTGTTCTTTGCCGCATGCGGAGTCACCGAACTAGCCATCAGCTTTCTAGTCTGTACGCCTCTCGAGCGATTTTGGCCTCTGACCAGTTGGCCGAAACGAAACTCCATCGCTGCCGATGTAACCTACGCATTTTTCGTTCGCATCGTCCTGTTTCCGCTCATCGCCTACTTTGAATTCAATTGGCTGCGCCAGAGTCTGGATGGCTTCCTCCGCGCCCACGCCATTACCCCTCCGTCGCTCTCAGAAGTGATCCCTGTGCTCGCTTCGTGGCCTGCATTCGTCTTCATTGCCAACTTCGCCATTCTCGATCTCGCTGACTACTGGCGTCACCGCGTGTCTCACAGGATTGGCTGGTGGTACGGGATTCACTCACTGCATCACGCCGAAGAGCAGTTAACGTTTTGGTCCGATGACCGGTCGCATGTTCTTGAAGACGCCATCACGTATGTGTGGCTCATCACTGTTGGGCTGGCCATCGGCGTGCCCTCCATGCAGTTTCCCTTTCTCATTCTTTGCTTCCGGTTTCTCGGCAGCATATCCCACGCGAACACGCGGGTCGGCTATGGGTGGCTCGGGGAGCACATATTCGTCTCCCCCCAATTCCATCGCACCCATCACGCGTTGCGTGCCGCCGGAAGGCGCAGCTGCAACTTCGGAACTACCTTGTCCATCTGGGACATTGCTTTCGGAACAGCCAGATTCCGCGACAACACCGTCGAGACTGGCGATTCCGGAGCCGAACCGGCTCTTGTAAACGGATCCTGGGGAGAACAGCAGCTCGCTGGCTTTCGTCGAATGATCCGATTAGCGCGGCGAGGCAAGAAGGCGCCGGCCGTGAGGATGGCATGACCACGGCCGTTTCTCAAAACTGGACGGGCCGTGTACTTGATCAAGGCAGGCTGGGAATCCCCGTCAAAGAGAGCTGGAAGCTGGAGGCGTACGAGCAATACAAAGCCAGGCTTCACGCCCCTGAGTATCCGTGCTTCTTCGGGCAGACCGGAGAGGCCCGCGGGGAAATGCTCTATACGTTCATTGCGGGGGGTGGCTTGCATGAATTCGTGAAGAACATGCAGCAGTTTGTCACCCTCATCGGCGCTCCTCCCCACGAACGCTCAAGTCTGATTGCGTTTTTCGAACCCGATCCGTACATTACCGATCACATGTCCTTTGTCACGCGCTTTTGGCAGATTTTGCAGTTCCTGCATGACCACGACCGCGATCCGGCCACAGACGCGACACCCGAGCACCCGCTTTGGGAGTTCGCATTTGAGCGTTGCGAGATGTTTGTGGTCGGGGCGTCTCCCACCTACAAGCACCGCCGTAGCAGGAATCTCGGTCCAGGCGTGGTGCTCGTCTTCCAGCCCAGATCTCTTTTCATTGATCCGGCAACGTCGCAGCCGATCGCAGCCTCCGTCCGGCAACGCATCCATAAGCGCATGATGACCTATGACGGAATGACGGTACATCCCGACATAGGGTTCTACGGGAGCGTCGGTAACCGTGAATGGAAGCAATACGCGCTTCCTGACGACAACGAGCCGGAGGCCGGCGCCTGCCCATTCCGAACGCGCTCAAGCCTGTGACGGGTCCCACAGCTCCACACGGGTGGGACCCGCTTTTCTTCCCGCCTCAACGAGGATTCTGCTTTTCCACGAAAATGCTGACGAGTAAAGTATGGACATGCTTGACGTCCATCCTCCTCATAAGGCAATTGAAGGTGTAGGTGAGTTCTTTCTGCACCTTTTTACGATTAGTGTCGGTCTTCTGATCGCCGTAGGTATAGAGGCGGCCGTCGAACGGCACCAGCATCGTGAGCTCGCCTCTGAAGCGCGGGATACGATGACTGCAGAAATTCGCAAAAACTCCAGCAATGTGGCGGATGCGTTAACGGATATCGATCAGGAACAGCAGAAGGTAAAGGACAATTTGGCCAAGGTTCGAAAGGTGCAGGTGAATCCCAGTGATCCCTCCTCCCGAAATCTGAACCTCGATATCAGCTTCAACACCACCGGCCTTGAAGACACAGGCTGGAGAACAGCGCAGGTCACCGGCGCTTTGGCATTCATGCCCTACGCGGAGTCCGAAAGATACACCAGTATTTACCGTGTAGGAGAGGAGTTTTTGAAGAATCAGGATCAACTCTCAGAGGACGAATCTCGTATCCTTGGCATTATTCAGAAATTTCATGTCGGAGAAGGATCCACACTTACAAAGGATGCTGCCGATGCTTTGGCAGAGCAGTTCGGCATTTGGCAAGGGCATCTCCTGTATTTGAAGATTGCAGCGAGGGTCTTACAAGAGCAGCAGAATGCCTTCCTGGAAGGAAGAGAGCCAAAACACAAAATGTCCGAACGTCTGTAACGAGGGTGTGTGGTAGTGGCCGAAGAGAACGCAGGCCCCTACCTTGATACAAGGGACCTGCGGTTCTTTTCGGCCAGTACTCACACACCCTCGTAAAGTCCCGGCGAGGGTGCCGACACGAATCCTCGATCCCCCAACCGGGTCGATCCGAGATAGAAGTTTTGCGGACAGGCCGCTAAAATTCCCGCGCGTATAATTCCCGCATGCTACGCCTTTGCGTTATTCCCCTCATGCTCGCCCTTACAACAGCATCGGCAGTGCAAACCATCTCGTTTCCGAGCGAAGACGGAGGACGAGTCTGCGCCGATCTCTATGGTCAAGGTCCCCGCGCGGTTGTGCTTGCGCACGGCGGCAGATTCAACAAAGAGAGTTGGCGGGAGCAGGCCGAGGTTCTGGCATCGGAAGGATTTAGAATCCTGGCAATCGATTTTCGCGGATTCGGCTGCTCAACCGGCCCCGGCCAGGCCGACTTTGACCATGCCCCCTTCGAGAACGACGTGATTGCTGCGGTTCGCTACCTTAAGGGACACGGTGCTAAATCAGTGTCGGTCGTTGGGGGAAGCTTTGGTGGGGCGGCTGCTGGCGACGCATCGATTAAGTCATCACCCGGTGAAATTGATCGTATCGTCTTTCTCGGCGGGGCCCCCAACCTCTCCGCGGACAAGTTGAAGTCACGGTCCCTATTCATCGTCGCGCGCGAGGACCGAAGTGGCAGCGGCGTACGCCTACCCGGCATCCGAGCGCAATATGAAATGGCGCCGCAGCCGAAAGAACTGATCGTTCTAGATGGTTCTGCGCACGCTCAGTTTCTCTTTCAAACGGACCAGACAACTCGGATCATGCACGAGATCGTGCGATTTCTATCAGCGCCATAGGCAAACTCTTCTGTTGTTACCGACACCAGCGAGCCGGGTCATTGCTCTTCTTGCAAAGTTCGATGCGGAGATCACGGCCCACGGCACGGGCGGCGAGCGCCGAACTTTATATAACCATATACCCACGTATATGGTTCACAATACAGGTATGCGAATTGGGGAACTAGCTACTCGCGCCGATGTGAATATTCAGACACTGCGCTTTTATGAGCGAGAAGGTCTGCTCAGGCCGCCGGCGCGAACTGTTTCCGGGTACCGGAGCTACACAGACAGCGACCTTGAGCAGGTGCGCTTCATTCGACTTTGCCAAGGACTGGGTTTCTCACTCCGCGAAATCCAGCACCTGCTGATTCTGCATAAGAACGTGACCGAATATAGAGGAACTGTGAAAATGAAGCCCTCTGCAGTTCGAGAAATTGTGACGATGGCAAATGAGCGCCTCGAACTGATCGACGAAAAACTGATGGCCCTCAACTCGATGCGGGCGGACTTGACAGCTCTCGTGGCGGCCCTCATCAGCGACTCATCGGGCAGCTGTCCGGTTTCTACGAATCCCAGGAAAAAAACTTCGAATCGCGCTTGACCTTATACCAAGGTGCAGGCTCCAGACTTGTTCATGAAGGCCAGTGGCCGCAACCGGCCCGGCTGGGAGAGCAAGCATGCAGGGTCGAAAGCTTCGCATTGACTGGCCAACACTCAAATGGATGATTTTTCTAACGGTGCTTGCATGCGCGGCGACCTGGGCCATCCGCGGCATTCTGGTGCGAGCCCAGCGCATGGCCGCTGCGGACACATCGGCCTCGATGTTTGCCTCAATTGCATCCGGTTCTCCAGCGAAAGCGGTCCTGCGTCTTGATAGTGTCAACGGCAAAGAGCTGAAAGGCACCTTGCTTGAAAAACAAAGCGAGACAGTCTACCTGGCGCCATTTGAAAGAGCACCGGCTGTAATTGCTGTTCTCACACCTGATACTTCCGTAGTCATGGGAAAGCCGCAAGACATTAAGGTTGGTGCTGTTGTTCAGCTCTCCGGAAACATCGACGCGAATCATATTCTCCAGACCAATCTGGTGGTGATCCTTACCGGTTACGTTCGCGTGTCACAAAAAGCGAGGTAACAGGCCTTGAGCGACTACCTGCAAAGCGCATTCAGCGGATGGGCAGGTGTTCTGCTCTTTGGGTCGGGCCTTGCGATGCCTTACCTGCTCCGGAGGCTGCCGGGGGCGAAGATGCCTTATCTGCGACGCATGTGGCCTCACTACTGGCTCGGATACCTGGCGCTCTTCGTCTCGTTTGCGCACGCCTGGTTCGCTATGCGCAGCGGGGGCATGCGCGGGATGAATTTGTCCGGTGTGTGGATTGCCACCGTCGCGCTCGTCGTCATTCTGTGGCAGATCGGCGTTGGTCTGCTGCTGCGCGATCCGATTCAATCCAATCGCCGTGCACTGCGGCGTTTGCATTTCTGGACGATGGCTCTGGTGGCCGGGCTCATCTTCGTTCACGTCGCCCTCAACAGGCCGTAGCCAAAAGGAGATCGATGAGAAGAACACTTATGGAATTCGTTTTCTTGCTTCTCGCAGGCACGGCTTACGCCGCTTCAGCGCCTGCGAATTTCACAGGTGACTGGGCTTTCGATCCGGCACAGAGCAAGAACGTGGGAATGATGGCGCAAGGAAAGATTCACACCACGGTCAGCCAGACGAAGTACAAGATCGTGGTTGACGACAATTCCGAATTCGATGGCCAGAAAGATACGCAGCACACCGTTTACGATCTTACCGGCAATCCGGAGACAAATACCTCAATGATGGCCGGTCAGGCGACCACAAGGAGTCACTGGGAAGGAACCCGCTTGATTACCGATTGGGAAAGTGCGGGTGCGATCGCTGGGACATTAGTCAGGCGGGTTGAAACTCGATATTTATCTCCAGACGGGAAGACAATGTTTGTCGAATCGGCCCGGCCCGGCAAAGACCCGATGATCATCGTCTTCACGAGGGCCAGGTAGCCGATGTCGACGATGACCATGACCACGACTTCGAATCGTGCCACCAAACCTGGCAGACGGCGCATCGTGCTGCTTCTGTTGCTCTGCGCAATCGCGGCGGCAGTGGGCTCAACATGGTGGAGTCAACATCGAAAGATGACCGTCGAAGCCGGCGCTCCCCATGTCCGGTGGGTCACGCCGGAGGTGCGAATTATTTCTTCCAACGTTAATGCCACAGGCACTGTGAAGCTCAAGATTGGCGCCGAAGTCAGAGTGGGAGCGCAACTCTCAGGAATTGTTCGGCGCTTGAATGTGACGGTCGGCTCGCATGTGAACCAGGGCGATGTGATCGCCGAGATCGATTCGCGACCGGTCACGGCAAAAATTGATCAGGCTCACACCCAACTGGCGCAGACACAAGTGTCAGATATGAAGGCCCGGACGGACTTCGCGCGAACCCAGAAGTTGTTTGAAGCGGGCATTATCGCGGCGCAGCAGTACGAAGACTCCAAGGCAGCGCTGAACGCGGCCGACGCATCCGTCACAGCCGCGCAAAGTGTAGTGTCAACGGCCCAGGTGGACCTGGCCTACGTTGACATTCGAGCGCCGATCAGCGGGACGGTTGCGTCGATTGCGACCCAACGGGGCGAAACGGTCGCCGCTTCCTTTGCCACACCCACCTTCGTGACCATCATTCAGCAAGCGTCTCTGGAGGTAATCGCGATGGTCGACGAGGCGGACATCGGCAATGTTCGCAGAGGAGAAAAGGTGGAGTTCACAACGGAGACCTATCCTGACCACGAGTTTCAAGGCATCGTAACCCGCATTGCCCCTGTCGCAACTATCATTTCGGGCGTCGTCAATTACGAGGTGGCAATCTCCATCGAGCGCGACATTGCGTTGTTGCGGCCGGACATGACCGCGAATGTCAACATCCGGACCTCTGAGCACAGGGCCCTCTTGCTACTGTCCAAATGCATACACAGAGAAGGCGGCGAGACTTTCATCTATGTCCGGCGTCCAGCCGGCTCCGGCGATAAGCGGATCGTATCAGTTGCGGGCCGCATGGCAGACCAGACAGAGATCACGCGCGGGCTAAACGCAGACGAAGAAGTGGAATTGAAGATAGGGGGGACCGCCAAATGATCAGGCTCGAGCAGGTTTCGAAGACATATTCCCGTCATGGATCGCCCGTCACCGCTCTACGCGATGCCAGCTTCGCAATAGATGCCGGAGACTTTGTGGTCATTCGAGGAGTATCCGGTTCCGGCAAATCCACACTGCTCAATATCCTCGGCTGCCTCGATTCGCCGACATCAGGTACTTACCTGCTCGATGGAGCAGATGTTTCGCATAAGAGGGACGCGGAATTGTCCCACATCCGTTCACGAAAGATCGGATTCATCTTTCAATCGTTCAATCTGCTTCCGCGGACAACGGCGGTTGAGAATGTCGAGCTTCCCATGATCTACGCGGATCAGGCGGTTAGCCGTACACGGGCCGAACAGGCGCTGGCGCGCGTGGGGCTTGCCCACCGCGAGAACCACTTTGCCACAGAGCTTTCCGGAGGCGAACAGCAGCGTGTCGCCATTGCTCGCTCGCTGATCAACGACCCGGCGCTCATTCTTGCCGACGAGCCCACCGGCAACCTTGATGAAAGTGCAGGCGCTGGTGTTTTGAGCATCTTGCACGAATTGAATGACGAAGGACGAACCATCATTCTAGTTACCCATGATGATGCAGTCGCAAACCACGCTCGCAGAGTGCTGTTGATCCGCGACGGTTTGCTGCGGGAGTCCGAGGCAAAAGCATGAACATTCTCCACTTCTTTCGCTTTGTCGTGCGAACTTTCGCACGTAACAAAGCACGCGCCACTTTGATGATGGCGGGTGTTACCGTCGGGATCGCTTCGCTCACCATCCTGACCTCAATTGGCGAGAGTACCCGCCATGAAACCATGAAGCGATTTAAGAACATGCTGGGCACCTTCGACACGGTGATCATTCGACCCGGGTCGAGCAAGAATCGGGGCATGGTCTCTTTGACGAACGTCGAGCCGAGCCTTAAATTCGAAGATGCTGCGGCGATTGCAACTCAGGTCCCTGAGATTCGCCAGGTGGCGCAAATTCAGAATGCACTCGATATCGACGTCAAGTATCGCGACCATAACGGCACGCCGGCCATATTCGGAGTCACGGTGAATTTCCTCGACCTGCGCGGCGACGAAGTGGCGATTGGAGATTTCATCACCGAGGATGACCTTCGCTCACTCACCAGGGTCGCCGTTCTGGGCGCCGACGCCAGCAAGGAACTCTTTCCGGATGAAGACCCCTTGGGAAAGACCATTCTGATCGGCGATGTTCCATTCGTGGTGCGCGGCGTGATGGTTGCGCGAGGGGCGGGGCCAGCCGGAGGAAGCCTCGACAATCTCGTTTTCATTCCTGTGACGACAGCCTCCAAGCGACTGTTCAATCGCGATTTCCTTACGATGTTGATTGCGCAACTGAAAGATCCGGCAAAGGGACAGCTCGCAATTGACCACATTCACACTTTGCTTCGTACAAGACACCACATTGCCCCCGGCGCTCTTGACGATTTCAACGTGACCAACCCAGGAGCCGTGATGGAGCAGGTCACGATAATGGGGTCGACGATTCGTAAGCTTCTTCTCGTTGTTGCAATTCTTGCGACAGGCATCGGTGGGGTTGTGATCATGAGTGTTACGCTGATCGGCGTTTCTGAGCGCCGCAAAGAGATTGGCGTGCGCAGGGCCGTCGGTGCTAGCCGAAACGCGATTCTGCTGCAGTTTTTGCTCGAAGCGGTACTGCTTTCTCTTGCAGGTGGAATCATTGGGATCGTTATTGGCGTCGGGGGAACACAAGTTGTATCACGGCTTCGGCACCTCCCATTTCTTTTACAGCCAGGAGCGCTGCTATCGGCGACCGCATTCTCGATGGCCTTAGGACTTCTCTTCGGAATCTATCCAGCTTGGAAAGCATCCGTGACAGACCCCATCGACGCTTTGAGGGACTAGGTGGGTGCCAAGTCTCCGCTTCCAACAAGTATTGCGGGTCGCCTTAAGAAACTTCTGGCGCTTTCGTCTGCAGGCTGTAGTTATCATCGTTGCAACCATCACCGGTACTGCGGGAGTCATCATATCCACCGGTTATGCCGCCGGCGGGCGGCAGAAGATTCTCGATCAGTTCGCCCAGCTTGGGACCAACGTTATCATCGTCACACCGCAGCAGAGCCGCGCCGTTGCAGGACGAGCCCGCACCGGATCACTGATAACCACTTTAAATGCGTCGGACTACAAAGCAATCTTGCAGTCAGTGGCCGGCATCTCGTCTTCGTCGCCGACGGTCTCCGCTGCGCTCCGCATTCGTGCTGGTGACCTGACAAAGAACACCACCGTGGTAGGCTGCAATCCAGAATACTTTGCCATCAAGCACTGGACAGCGACTCTCGGCGCTTCATTCGACGAGAAATCTTTGCGACAGCAACCACGCATTGCTCTCTTCGGAGCGACCGCGGCGCGCGATCTTTTCGGTGAAGTCGACCCAACTGGGAGCCGAATCACAATCAATCGAATTCCCTTTACGATCGTGGGCGTACTTGCGGAACGAGGACAAGGCCTTGATTCGTCGAACGAAGACGACCAGGTCTACGTCCCTTTGGACACCGCGATGCATCGTCTTGTGAATATCGACTATTTCAGCTCAATCCTGTTCAATATCGAAAATTGGTCGAGCATAGACGCCGTCGCCGATAAGATCCATCAGTTGGTTGAGCGGCGTCATCGGCATGGCGCCTCATTCGAGGATGATTTCCTCGTGCAGAATCGGAAAAGCTTGATCGACACGCAGCTCTCTGCTTTTTCCAGGCTAACGTTTCTTGTACGTTGGATTGCTGTAAGCACACTCGTTGTCTCCTCCCTTGGTGTATTCGCGGTGACGTGGATCGGCATCCGGAACCGGACACGCGAGGTCGGCACTCGCAGGGCGGTTGGAGCAACCCGAAGAGACATCCTCGGCCAATTCTTCGCGGAGGGGTCAATGGGGACCGCAGTTGGCTGCTCCGCCGGGGTGGCAGTCGCCTATGCAGCTTTGCGAGTGATTGACACACGTGTCCAACAGCCCTTCATGTTTTCTGCCACTGCCGCTTCCCTGGAAGCATTCATATCAATCACTCTCTACTCAGCATTCACGCTGATATCGAGCCTTCGCGCCGTTCGCATTCAGCCCCTAGTCGCATTGGGGACGGAGTGATTTATTTTGGCTCCTGGACACGATCGAGTGAGGGGGGTCGCCAAGGGAAACTCGGGGAAATGCCGTGATACCACCGAATAAGAGCACAGTGCGCACTCAGCGGATCGTTCCACTTTAGCCGTAAGCATTTATTTGAACTATTTGTCTTTGTTCGGGGGCTTAGTGAAGATGCTGGCGGCGAGAGGGGGATTCTACCGTTGGGAGATAAATCCCAGACGCATAAATCCTAAGTTAGTAAACGTCCCGTCCCTCTTCGGTTCAAGTCGGACATTGCCCCGCGGCAGCGATTCCAACTGCCGAACGGGCAGATTGAAAACGGTGTTTGCGGTAATTTCAATTCATCCCGCTCTTAACAGATGACGGTATAGTGCTGGGCGTCGGCGTGCAATCGTCAGAGGAACGTCACGCGGGTCGCTTCCTGCTTGCCTTGGGCGAAACCGGCACGGGCGGCGGGGATGCGGGTCGCCGGATCCATCTGGTTCGTGCCCATTGCAGCTCGGGAATCGGCATCTGGTGTGATCACCTCGACGCGGCTGCCCTGCTTGCGCAGGGCCTCGACCTGGCTTGCCAGGTCTGCGCCCGGGAATTTGCGCAGACCCTCGAACTGGCCTGCCGGTAGTGTCCCGGTCCGTCCGCCAAACGGCGAGAGCACCACGACGTTCGCATAGCCCCTGGCGAGGTCGGCGTTTTCGGCGGAGCGCACGCCACCGTTGATATAGCGCGTGCCGTTGATGTTGTGTGTGGGAACCACGCCAGGCAGCGCGGTGCCTGCGGTCACTGCGTCCACGAGGTCAACGCCGGAATCGCGGTCGAACGCAGCCAGCTCGCCGGTATGCGCGTTGACTGCCGCCACGATCATCGGCCTGTCCGGCCATTGCTGGCGAGGCAACCGGGCGGCGACCATCGCGCGCCGCTGTTCCGCCGCCGCGGGTCCGAGGGTGGCGTCGCTCTCCAAGCCGAACGCGCCCATCGCACGTTGCAGATCGGCTGCCGAGGAGGCGGCAGAGCCGATGGCCCTCATCCGCTCGAACACCGTGGTCACCGGTGGGCCCGGTGCAGGCGGCCGGTTCTGTCCGACCGGTGGAACCGGCTCAGACA
>CAZSUK010000192.1:0-4744 GCA_964609355.1 uncultured Acidobacteriaceae bacterium
ACAGCCTTGCCGTTTTCGTTGTAGGCTACACCGGCCCGGAGTGCGACATCTGTAAATGTCCCATCGCCATTGTTGTGCAACAGGAAGTTTGGAATGGAGTCGTTGGAAACAAAGATGTCGGTGAACCCATCGCCATCATAGTCAGCAAACGCGACCCCCATGCCTTTGCCTAAATATTGGGAGATACGCGACTGCTGCGAAACATCAGTGAATGTGCCATCACCATTGTTGCGATACAAGATATTCGGTGTTCCGCGATATTCATCGGGAGAGCAATAGTCAACGACGTTGCCCGTCTTGCAGCTGTGGGCTGTGGAAAGCGAATAGTCCAAATAATTCACGACAAACAGGTCGAGCAATCCGTCGTTGTCATAGTCAATCCATCCTGCTGCGACAGACCACGGTTTGCCCCTCTTCAGAACACCGCTGACGCCCGCTTTCTCCGTGCTATCAGTGAAGGTGCCGTCTCCATTGTTATGAAAGAGTTGATTACAGTTAAATCCGGTCACATATAGATCCACAAATCCGTCATTGTCGTAATCACCTGCCGCCACTCCCATTGAGTAGCCAACACCAGCTAAACCAGCCTTTTCCGTTACATCAGTGAAGGTTCCGTCCCCATTATTACGAAACAGTTTGTTGTGGAAGCTGGAGTTGCTCTTTTTGAGAGACGGGATTTCTGCTCCATTCGTGAAGAAGATGTCGAGGAGTCCATCATTGTTGTAGTCGAAAACTGCGACACCGCCAGTCATTGTCTCAATGGAGTAGCGCTGGGGACTAACACTATTCTTCAAAAGAAAATCTATCTTGGACGCCTTGATTGTGTTCTCGAAGACAATTGCCGAATCAGCAGATTGACCGGCGGCGGATAGGCTTTGCCCGTCGCCGGCGGAGGTGGTGTGCAATATCGACAATGCTCGGGAATGCATCGTTCCGCTGCTTAGAGCAGCCAGGCCTCTTACAAACTCACGTCGGGTAATTGCCAACTTTATTTTGCCCAAACCAATACTACCCTGCTGCCGCGAAGTCGTCTCCACTCCGATGAGCATAAAACAGGGCAGATGAATTCATCCGCCCTGTCCGATTGAGTTCCCCGTGAAAGTATCGCTTAAAACTGGAATCTCGCGACAAATTCACCACTTCTCGGAGCGAAGTTTCCGCCTGCACCGGAGATGCCGTTTCCGAAGAAGCCGAAACCATTGGAAATGCTTCCGTCGCTCCCATACTGAGCAGTCTGGAAAGGATTTGATGTGTTGCTCAGGTTGGGATATGCCCAGCGGTTAAAGACATTGAAGAAATCACAGCGGAGCGAGAATGTCATGCCCTCTTTGATTGGGACGACCTTGCCGAAGCCCAACTGCTCGCTGGGATATCTCGGGCCACGATAGTCGCCGTAGTAGGGCTTGGAATTGGCGTAGGTGCCTGGTGCTGGGTTTGCCCATGCAGCAGGGTTGAGAAAGAACGTCGTGCGGGGATTGACGTTGTGGTTGTTGAGGCCGTGCAAGAAAAGCGGCTGGCCCGGAACGCGATTCGCCCAGACTCCAGTCGCAAAAGTCACCGAAGCCAGAGTGCTCGTCGAATTCGGTGTTTGTATCGGAAAACCGCTCTGGTAATGGAAAATGCCGTCGGTCGTCCAGCCTGAAAGCAGGAGTCGCCTCCACCCGCTCTGCGCGAAGCTGAATCGCGGCACCTCGTAATTGAAGTAGAAGTTGAGCATCTGCGGTTCGTCGATCGACTCATAGGATTTCTGGCTCTTGGGCGGCGCGCTCGGGTCCTGGATCACCGCCCCTGTCGTAAAGGTCGGTTGATTCGTCGCATTCACTGTTCCCAGGTTCTTCGACCACGAGTAACCGAGGCCGCCCGACAACCCGTTGCTGATCCGCTTGGTCACCTTGATTTGCAGCGCGTCGTACCACCAATTGCCATCGTGCTCGTAGTAGTCGCCAATGTTACCGAATTGCGGAAATGGCCGTAGTGCCTGGGCCAGGGTGGCTCCGGACGGGAAAGTGGAGTACGGAGCGGTGAAGCCTCTTGCCGCCACGGCAGGAGAAGAGATCGGCTGAGTCAGAAGGTTGAAGTCGTTGGCATTGGTAACGTCCAAACCGTATTTCTTTGAGAGGACCGATGGAGTGAGCTCGTTTGTGGTATTCGTCAGCCCATCGGAATTGAGCCAAACACCACGGTTGTCGATGAAGGATACATTGACGGTTAGATTGTTTTCGATCGCGCGCTCAATGCCAAAGGTTGTTTGCTGGAAACGTGGCGGACGACCATTGTTGGGAACAATGAAATTTGGGGGCGAGTTGAGTTGACCGATATTCGGATAGGCGCCAGGGTCGAAATGGGTGGCAGTGATAGCGGCCGGGGAGTAGGGTATGCCATTGGAAAGCTGGCCAGCGGCAATGCCATACGAAGGACTGGTCAAAAACACCTGGTTGAAGCCGAACCCCTGGTTGCTATAGATTTCTTCATTCATGAAAAGCTGTGGGCCAGAATACAATCCATACCCCGCATGGAGCACGGTCTTCGGATCCAGTTGATAACTCAATCCCAGACGGGGCTGAATCATCCAGGGATAAAACTTCTCGAAGGTGCAGTTGCAACGTCCCGGCCCATTCCCTTCGTATTCGGTTCCACCCAACAGACCTCCAGCTGACGGATTCACGACCGTGGGACTAAATTGCGTTTCCCGCAGATACTGTTCGCGCTGCATCTGTTCGAGATCCCAACGCAGTCCGTAGTTCACCGTGAGTTTGTTCGTTGCCTTCCAGGTGTCGAGTGCGTAGAAAGCGCCCTCTACGCGATGAAACCATTGAATGTTGTCGTTGCCGATACTTGCGCCATCGATTAGGCCAAGAGCAAAGCTGGCGAAACCATCGCCGAGGCTGGCTCCATAAAGGTTTTGGCCTTCCGCGGACGGCTCAGACGTCTCATTGGCGCTGAAATTGTAGGATCCGGCCGACAGGTCGTTGTGAGTGCCAAACAGTTGATGACGGAAATCGCCGCCGAACTCGAAAGTATGGCGGCCGTGAACCCAGATCGCGGATGCAGTGGTGTAATAATTGTCGTCAATAAACGGGGCGTTGTTGACTCCCAAATTTTGAAGGTTCGAGTGATTTACGGATGGGGTATTGCCGGGCCAGGAGAAGATGGGGAAGGTATTCGCGGCTCCGCCCGGCATATTTGCCGCCGTGTTCAAGCCAAGAGTGGACGCCTTGAAGTTCTGCACCGCCGAATCCTGCGCAGCGGCATGGCGAGTAAAGTCGAATCCGGCGTGTAACACAAGATTCGGCCTGGCCGTATAGTCTGCATTGAGATACAACTGTGGAGCGGGAGTCGTGTTCCAGCGAGTCGAGGCGGCCACACCGTTAATTCCGTCCGCGGCATTGTCCTTGTTGCCATACTCGAGGATGCCATAACCCGACAAGTGCCATTTCTCACCAATCGTGTGATCCATCTTGAGGCTCGTCAAGTACTGGTACTTGTTGTTGGGCTGCAAATTGGGGTAGTTGTTGGTCAGCTCGTTGGCAGTAGCCCCGGATGGAGTAGGTATATAAGCAAGAACCTTCTGGGCCACAGGATCCCAGGTGTTGGGAGGGCCAATGTTGTTATTCGGGAACGGATCCCGGACCGTTTTGGTTGAGCCATCCGTGCAGGTGGCTACTCTGGTCGTCGCCGGGTTGTAAACTGCGCCATTGATCATCGGCCGGCCCAGGCAATCCAGGACCGGGGCTCCATTGGGATCCACAATGGGACCAAGCAAGTTAGAACTTAGATCGCCATTGCGATAGGCTGCTGTGGGAACCGTAATGGTCCCTTGATTGAGGGTTTGCGTGTTGTGGTACTCCTCGAACGCGAAGAAGAAGAAGGTTTTGTTGTGGCCGTTGTAGACGTGAGGAATCCACACCGGTCCACCGAAGGAACCGCCAAAATCAAGCTGCCGCTGCACGGGGTTATACTTCTGGCCGCTTGCGGTGTAGTTGAAGGGCTGCCCGGCGTCCAGATCCTCATTCTCTAGGTACATGAACGCCGTTCCGTGCGGCCGGTTGGTGCCGGATTTGGAGGTGTAGTTGAAGATTCCGCCACCAGACTCGCCGAATTTAGCGGAATAGTTGTTAATCATCACCGATTCTGAGCCGAGCGATTCGACCGAGGGCTGTTGCTCATCGGAGATGGCGCCCTTGACAGCCGAGGTGTCGTCCAGCCCGTCCATCCAGACACGGTATGTCGTTGCCGGCGAGCCGCTTATGTGGATATCATTCCACCCGCCTGCAATGGTGCCCGGCACCAAGGCGGCAAAACCCATCGGGTCACGCACAGCTCCGATACCTTCAATATTGATGGGAAGCTCATTCAGGTCCCTCGTCGTGACCTCAACATTATTCTGTGCGCTATCGGTTTGGAGCAGGGGAGCATTTGCCGTCACCGTAACCGACGTTGTGGCTTGCCCTACCGCCGGTTGGAGGTTGATGGTTGCCGTCTGCCCCACCGAAACGGTGATCCCATTGCGGATCAGCTGATTAAAGCCCGTTGCAACTACCGTAATGCTATAGTCGCCCGCGGCCAACTCCGGGATGGTATAGGCTCCCGCGCCAGTCGTAATCGTAGAGTTCTGCGTGCCCATCGCGGTATTGGTGACGGTTACCCTGGCCCCCGCTATTATGGAGCCTGATGGATCGGTAACAACTCCCGATATACTGCCGCGATCGAGTTGTGCAAAGCAGAACTGGCTCGCGCAGCATAG
>CAZSUK010000193.1:0-2532 GCA_964609355.1 uncultured Acidobacteriaceae bacterium
CTGGGCATCCATTTCTGACATCTGCCCGTAGTAGTTCACCCGGTCCAGGAACTTCTTCTTTGCCGCGTTCATGCTCGGAATCCCGGCCAGCTTTTCCTCGATCTTTTCCCACTCGGGTAAGGGGTAAATCTCAGCCGAGTGCCCATCCTTACTAGTGATGTAGAAGTGGGCCCCGTAGCGCTCGTCCACCAGGCGCTTGAACTCCGCCGGCAGCTTGAGGCGGCCTTTTTCATCGACACGGGTTGGGTGATTGCCACGGAACATCGTCTAAACTCTCTTCTGTGGCTGAAAACCACCTGAAACCGTTTCGTTCTCTCCACTTTCGACCACTTTTGTCCACATCTTAGCCCAGCGATGAACCCTGTCAAAGGGGAAATTCCGGCAAATCCTTCAGAAAGAGGTGGTTTGCTGGTTTGGTTCCAAAAAGCGCAATTTAGCGGGGTGCTATGGGAGAGACCTACTAGATCCGGTGTTGACTTGGTTGATTCGGGTGGTGCGGGATGTACTTGTCAAACGTATCAAAGTCAGGCTTAGCGAATGACACGAAAGTCGTAGGTGGAGCAGAAGTCCTTGTTAATCAATACCGGCCAACCGGGGTTTGCTGACGGGACCGCACCTTTTCGTTGACCACATGGGCCAGGTAGACGAAAACAGCCAGATTCAGCAGAGTGAGCACGACTTTGAGCACGGTGACGTGGCGGATGATTTCGTAGAACTCCCAGGGCAGGAAGGACCCCGTCAGGATGAGGGTGAAGTATTCGGCCCACACCTTTTCCAGCACCAGGCCGGTGCCTTCGATGATGTCCAGGGCAGCGTAGAGAAAAATGGCGAAGCTTATCTCTTTGAGCCTGTGGGGGCTTAGCAGGGCCGACTTTTCCAACAGCATGTTGACAAAGCGGTTTTCAGGGTCGAATCGGAGGGCCGTGAGGAATCGCAACAGGACGTCGGCGATGTCTTGATGCAGAAGCCGGATGACACCGAACCCCATGGAGACGAAGAGCACCGCCTTCAAAAGCTTCAGGACGCCAATTGCGATTAGCCAGCGATTTCTATTTGAATGTGAATGCGTTGTCAAAGCGTCCTTATTCAACCGTGCATTCAAGCCGATGATACACCCTGCGAGCGGCTGATTATTGACACCTTGCGGCATGGAATGGAGTGCCCTCATTTCGCGACAGTCGTTTCCGTGTCATTCATCCGAAGGCGCTTGAACTATCCGGAGACGCTTGGTTGATGTTGATTACGTCACCAGGACTGCGTCAATCCCACTGCCCGCTCAAACGGCAAACAAAAGCGGCATGTCGATAACAGGAATCCGTTTTGGCACCGCACCCCGTACTAGAAGTGCTGCTAACGCAGTACGAAAGTGAAGGGACACGAATGAACAAGAGAAATTTTATTGCCGTAGCCGTAGCGCTGATGTTTGGATTTTCCGCTCTGCATGCGTCCGCACAAAAGGATCCCATGGTCGGCGGTGCAGCGATGTATCCGACCAAGAACATCGTAGAAAACGCGGTCAATTCCAAAGACCACACGACGTTGGTCGCAGCAGTGAAGGCTGCCGGTCTGGTTGATACCCTGGAAGGCCCTGGACCATTTACCGTGTTCGCACCCACCAACGAAGCTTTTGAGAAGCTGCCTGCGGGAACAGTGAACACACTGTTGAAACCGGAAAACCTGGACCAACTGAAGAAGATCCTCACCTACCACGTGGTTGCCGGCAGGATGACCTCGAAGGACATCGCGAAAGCGATCAAGGCTGGCGGAGGAAAGGCAGTGCTGACCACGGTCGAGGGAGGCAAATTGACCGCGATGATGGATGGCGCCAAGCTGGTTCTGACTGACGAAAAGGGTGGAACTTCCACGGTTACGATTGCCAATGTCATTCAGTCGAACGGTGACATTCTCGTGGTTGATACGGTTTTAATGCCCAACTAAGTTATTCGCGGGATGTGTTTGGTTCTCGAGCAGGCGTCTCATGACGCCTGCTTTACTTTTTTACAGGGTGAAGCAGGCGTCATAAATTTCAAACGGAACAGTGGCTTCCTACCCCGGGCAACTCGTGTTTACATTTTTCGCTGATCCGACGAATCGCAGATCTGCCACTGCGCTAACCCTTTAGCGGGCTACCAGGCGCTTGCGGGGCTTTTGCTGGAGATGCGGGGCCAGCTTTTCCATGGCTGCTTCTACACTGATGCCGTACTTGGCTCGAAGTTGGTCGACTTTGCCGTGCTCAATGAAACGATCGGGCCAGCCAATGCGCACTACCGGCGCTTCGATCTGCATGTCGCTGAGCGCCTCCAGGACCGCGCTGCCAAATCCCCCCATAAGAACGTGATCTTCCAAGGTGACGATGACTGCGTTGCGACGGGCGTACTCGGCCAGCGTGTCACGGTCGAGTGGTTTAACGAAGCGGGGGTTGATCACAGCTACCGAGAAGCCCTGCTTCCTGAGCTCCGCGGCCAGCTGCTGCGCCATGGGCAATAAGGCTCCCAGTCCAAAGATCGCGATTTCATCGCCGTCGCTGATGAT
>CAZSUK010000194.1:0-16718 GCA_964609355.1 uncultured Acidobacteriaceae bacterium
ATCTGGTTCACCAGGTTGTCCACCAGGGGATTGTCCAGGCGCCGGATCACGATGCTCATGGGATATCCCATCAGCGAGTGGTAGAAGCTCGACAATTCCCACGCGCCCAGATGGCCGGTCAGGATAAGCACCCCTTTTCCGTGATCGCGAGCCGCCAGGTAGTGTTCCAGGCCCTCGTAGCGAATAAAGCTCTGCGTCTGTTCCGGCGTATAGCGCGGCATCTGGCAGAACTCAGCAAGCAACCAGCCCAGATTGCGGTACAGTTTGCGCAGGATTTGCTGCCGCTCTGCCGCGGTCTTCTGGGGGAAGGCCAAGCAAAGATTACGGTCGCCGGTGCGTCGCAGACGCGGAGTCAACAGCAGGGCGACACGACCGACCAGCGCGCCAAAACCACGAGCAGTCCTCCTCGGCGGCAAGCCAAGAAGCTTCACCAGGGTCCATACCAGCGCAAATTCCAGTCGTCTCCGCATCCGCTTCCACAGCAGTTCCTCTCCCCCGTCAGTTTAAACAAAAACTGCCCGGCAAAAGACTGCCGGGCAGCGCTCGAACAAACTGTGAAAGCAGCTACTTCTGCGATTCGGTGAAGTATTTCGCCACGGTGCGCACAAAGGGGACCGCATCCGGTGGGTTGGCCACTTGACCCTTCAGGATCTGTGCGCTGGGGTAGGACACACCATAAAACGTGCGTGTGGCGTCCACATTCTCATCCACCACTGCCCCGGTTAGGTCGACGCCGGCAAAAAGCCCTTTGGCGCGCGAATAGGTGAGCAGTTCAGCGTTCAGCTTCCAATCAGTCGCCGCCTGCGAGTCGCGCCCTACTGGCCCGGCAGCCGCTGAGGCGTCGCCGCCAATTTTGAATTTGCTTTTCAACAAATCTTGAAAGCCCTTGTCGTTGACCGCTACCAGCACCAGGTCAGTGGCTTGGCCGCCGATCTGGAAACCGAAACTTCCGCCAGCGATGCGGATGAAGGCAGGGGCACTCCAGCCGTGACCGGTGCGGCAGGTGACCACGCCTTGGCCGTATTCAGCACCGACCAGGAAGGCGCCTTTTTTCACGCTGGGAATGACACCCACACAAGTGGCCTGGGACATAATCTGATTGGGAATCGATTTGTCGGGGACCGCCATAATCGCGTCCAGGACATCCTTCGCGCTCTCAATGCGCGCTTCGAGAGTCGCCTTGTCTTCCGCCGCGAAGGCAGACAGACTACTGAGGGACATCCCAACAACGCAAAATATTGCAAGAAGCTGTTTCATGTTCTTTCAAATCTCCAAGTGGGACATTCTGTCCACACGGTACCGGAATCGCTGACGTTGGCGAGGCTCTTCTGATGAAAAGGCTCTGTATTGCCACATTAAAAACTGAGTGGACGTGTAGCTAAGATGCAGGAATGAGGTTGGAAGTTGGAGAAGACAAAGGAATAAGGCGACGAGGGACCGGGCGGCGGGAGGAAAAAATGGGGGCTGGTGATAGCAAACCTCGCCATCAGAAGCCCCGTCCCCAGATCTGCGTTGTTTCTAAAGTAACTTTCAAGCATGAAAGGTAACCGGGCAATGTCACTAAGGTACTATGCACCTAAGTACTGTAAGCGGGTTCAGTCCGGATTTGGGGTCACGATCGAATTGGTCACCGCATAGATGGACAACGCGATCCGGTTCTCCACCCCAACCTTGCGCATGAGCTTGGCCACGTGCGCCTTCACCGTTCGTTCCTCTATCCCCAAAGTGCGGGCAATCTCGCGGTTCGATCGAGCGGCCACCAGCAGCTTAAGGACCTCTGTCTCGCGAACGGTGAATTGCGCTAACGAGGGAGCCGACGACCGGGAGGGCTTGGTCGCGCGATCCACGAAGATCGACAAAACCCGGCGCGGGGCCCAGATGGACCCCTGGTTCACGATCATGATGGCCTGTTCCACCTGCTGCGGGCTGGCGCTTGCTTCCAGGTACGCCTTGGCCCCCGCGGTGATCGCCTGCAGAATGACTTCATCATCTGCGTCCGGGCCCATAACGACCAGTTTCACGTCGGGCCGCAACCCATGGATGGTCCCGACCAGAGGCAGCGGAAGCCGATCTCCGTGCAGACCGATCAGGGCCAGCTTGAACTCCTGGTCGGCCAGGAACTGGGCCAGCTCAAAAACCACGAACTCAATACGCGGGTGATCCTGGAAGAGGGTGACAAAACCCTGTACCCGGATGGGCTCGGGTTCGAGCAGTGCCACCCGTAAGCGGGAAAGTAGTTTCGCGGGCTCCGCCATCACAGTTTTGGAAGCACGATACCCTGCTGTTTTTGGTACTTACCCTTGCGGTCAGCGTAACTGACCTCACAGGGCTCCTCTCCTCGAAAGAAGAGAATCTGGCACAGTCCCTCATTGGCATAGATCCGGGCCGGCAGAGGCGTAGTGTTTGAGATCTCCAGGGTTACAAATCCTTCCCATTCCGGCTCGAAGGGAGTGACATTCACGATAATGCCGCATCGGGCGTAGGTTGATTTGCCGACACAGATGGTGAGTACGTCGCGGGGAATTTTAAAGTATTCGACCGACCGGGCCAGTGCGAACGAATTGGGGGGAATCAACACCGACTCAGCAGTCACGGTGACAAACGAACGCTCGTCGAACGCCTTAGGATCAATGACGGCGCTATTTACATTGGTGAAGATCTTGAACTCATCGGAAACGCGAAGGTCGTAGCCGTAGGAAGAGAGACCATAGGAGATCACCCCTTCCCGCACCTGCTTTTCGCTAAACGGTGCAATCATTCCCTTTTGGGATTGCTCGCGAATCCACCGGTCGGACTGAATTGACATGCAACTCCTTAAGCATGGTGATGCGGGATAAAAAATCCTTCATCTGGAAACTGCATCTTACGGTAGGCCGGGTTGGTTGACAATCTTCATCCACCAAAGCAGCTGGATGCTATACGATGAGGACGTAGCTCAGGCCCCTGCTGTTCCCATTCATCCCTCGGGGTAAAGGCTTTGATTAAACAGGACATCATCCATCAAGTGATCGCCAAGACCGGACTACCGCGCAACAAGGCGGAAGCGGCTGTCGACACGGTCTTTGAAAGCCTGAAAAAAGCACTTGCTTCGGGCGACCGGATCGAGCTGCGCGGCTTTGGAGTATTCAATGTCCGCCCGCGCAAGACGGGCATTGGCCGCAACCCGCGGACCGGGGCCGAAGTCAATATCACTCCGGGCAAGGCTGTTCGCTTCAAGCCGGGCAAGGAACTTCACTTGCTGGATTCCTAACTTCGAGCGCAATGCCGACCACAGCGGACCATCCGCTTCTTCCGGGCCCTGCCGATCATTCGGACTTTCCTCAACCGGCATCGCGATCGTTTGCCTGGCTACCGCTTTGCCTGCTGATCGTAAGTGTTTTCACCACTGCCAGCACCGGGGCCCTGCTCATGCAAAACTTCCGTCTGGGGCAGCCGGCGCTGGTGAATGAGGGGGATCTTTTTCCCCTGCGTTGGATTTGGAGCCATCCCACCGCCCTGGCCAGCGGCTGGTCCTTTTCGCTCGCGTTGTTGGGGATTTTGCTGGCGCACGAGGCAGGGCACTTCTTCTTCTGTCGTCATCACGGCATCGACGCATCCTGGCCTTACGTCTTGCCGGCTCCTACCTTGAGCGGAACCGCAGGAGCCGTGATACGTATCCGCTCTCGTATTCCTTCCCGGCGGGCGCTGATCGAAGTGGGCATTGCCGGCCCGATCGCTGGCTACCTGGTGGCGCTCCCTACCGCCGTCCTGGGAATCCTGCTCTCCCGGCCTGCAGGACCGGACACGCCGCCGGCCCTGGTGCAGTTCCATTGGCCGTTGACCGTCACGCTGCTGGGCCGGATGCTGGGTGTTCACTCAGTGGATACGTTGCTTCCCCACCCTATCCTGATCGCCAGTTGGGTAGGGCTGTTCGTCACGTCGCTCAACCTCATCCCCGCAGGACAGCTGGATGGCGGACACATCCTGTACGCCATTTCCTCGCGTTGGCATCGGCGTTTGACATGGGTCGTGCCTATCGTCTTGCTGACCATGGGCGTGACGCTATGGACTGGATGGGTATTGTGGGGAGTGATCCTGCTTCTGCCGGCCATGCGCCATCCGCATGTTCCGTACTTCCCGCTTATGCCTTACAACTATCGCTGGCTGGGCCTGCTGGCACTTGCCATTCTGTTGCTGACGCTGTTACCGGCACCGTTTGTCGGCACCAGCGTGATCGACCTGTTCCGATCGTAAGTTCCCTACATCAGGTTTACGGCATCCACGTCGACGATCAGATTGCGCCGTGGGATGCCCATTGCTTCTGCCTGGGCCAGCCCCGCCCGTAGCGTTCGCGCCAGGGCCTGCCGCTGGGCCGCTTTGAGCAAAAGGTGAAAGCGATAGATACGTTTTATCCGTACGATGGGCGCGCTCGCCGGTCCCAGCACGCGTACCTGGTCGAGCGGCATAGCCGCAAAGCACTTTCCCAGGCTAGTTGCCCAGCCGGCGGCTTCTTCCAGACGTGGGCTCTGGACGATGATGTTGGCCAGCACCGCGTGAGGCGGATAATGCATCCACTTGCGGTACTGCATCTCCTTCTTCACAAAGGTGCGAAAGTCGTGGGCGGCCGCACATTGAATCGCATAGTGCTCCGGGTAGTAGCTCTGCACCAGGACATTGCCCGGCAACTCTCCGCGGCCGGCACGGCCAGAGACCTGGGTGAGCAACTGGAAGACGCGTTCGGCGGCGCGGAAGTCCGGCAAAGACAGCGCATGATCTGCGCCCACCACTCCGACAAACGTAACCCCATGAAAATCGTGGCCCTTGGCGATCATCTGCGTGCCCACCAGCAGGTTGATTTCCCCGCTGTGCAGCCGGGCAAGTAGATGCTCCATATCGAACCGGTTGCGGACAGTGTCGCGGTCCATGCGGCCGATGCGTGCGTGGGGAAACAATTCCTGCAGACGCTCCTCGCCTTGCTGCGACCCTGCCCCCAGGTAGAACAGGTGCTCGCTTTCGCACTTGGGACAACGCTTGGGCACCGTCTTCACGTATCCGCAATAGTGGCATTTGAGCCGCTGACCGGCGGGGCTGGCCACGGTTTCTCCTGGAAGAATGGGCTTGTGGTGGGTGAGCGCGATGGCGCAGTTCTCGCACTGCATCTTCTCCCCGCAAGCACGGCAGAGCACGGCAAAGGAATAACCGCGCCGGTTAAGCAGAATAATCGCCTGCTCTCCCCGATCGATGGCGGCCTTTGCGCGCTCCAGCAAAACCCGGGAAAAAATGCTCTCCTGGCCCGTCTCCTGGAACTCGAGCCGCATGTCCACCAGGTCCACCACCGGTAGCGGCCTGTGATTGACCCGTTCCTTCATCTCGATCAATCCATACTTGCCCGCCTCGGCATTGCGCCAGGACTCAAGCGAGGGAGTAGCGGAACCCAGAACGACCGTCGCACCCACGATCTTGGCGCGGATAACCGCAACGTCGCGCGCGTGGTAGCGGGGAATCTCCTCCTGCTTGTACGACAGGTCATGCTCTTCATCGACAATGATGAGACCCAGGTTTTCTGCCGGGGCGAAAATAGCTGAGCGTGTTCCGACAACGATCCGTGCTTCGCCACGACGGATGCGATACCACTGCTCTGCCCGTTCGTCGGGAGTGAGCGCCGAGTGCAGCAGGGCCACACTGTCACCGAACGTGCCGTGCAACTGTGCCGCCATGGCGGGAGTGAGACCGATTTCGGGGACCAACAGAATGGCCGAGCGGCCGGCAAGCCGCGCACGCTGCATGGCGGCGAGATACACCGCTGTTTTGCCCGAACCGGTTACGCCATGCAACAGGCAGGCGCCAAATTTTTCCCCGTCGAGCGCCGCCGTGATCTTATCGAGCGCCGCTTGCTGTTCAGCATTGAGCACGTGCTGCGTCTGCGGTCCGGCTGCGGCCGAAAGATGAAACCCGGCCGGGCGTTCCTCGATGCTCACCAAACCTCGTTTTACCAGCGTCTGCAAGGTGCTCGAGGGAACCGCCAGCCGGCGCAGAACCGGGATGGGAAGGGATCCACCGGCGCCTGCAAGTTCGGCGAGGATCGCCAGCTGATTTTCATTCAGCTTGGGCGGCCGCACATCGGCCACCAGCACAGCAAAGCGTACCAATCGGCGGGCGTCCCGAGGTGCGGCTTCGGTTTCCCGCAGCAGCCACTTCTTGCGCAGCATGTTGGTCAGCAACTCTGCCGTCGCGCCCGTGGCAGTCCGTAGGGTTCCGCTCTTTGCCGGCTGCCCGTCGGAGAGATAATTCAACACCGTGTACTCAATATTTTGATCATCCGCGGTCAGGCGCGAGCGGCGCGAGGAACCTTGCTGAGCGCCTTCGAACAGGATGCTTTGCCCGGTCTCGCTGATGCGATAACTGACCGAGCGGCGTACTTCGGCCATGAGTGGGAGCATGCTGCGCAATACCTCACCCAACGGCGCCAGGTAGTATTGTGCAATCCAGGCCGCCAACTCCATCAACTCGGGGTTGAGAATCGGCACCTGGTCAAGCACCGATTCAATCAGCCGTGCTTCGACCGGCGGCGCCTCATCGTGCAAGCGAGTGACGACACCAATCAGCTTTTCCTGGCGAAAAGGCACGACGACGCGGCCCCCGACTGGCGGATCATCCTCGGCCTTGAGCTTGTAGGTAAAGGCCCGATCCAGCGGCACCGGAAGCACAACGTCACAGAATGTGGACATCAGCGGGATGGAACAGACAATCCCAGCTCAGCCATGGCCAGCTTCAGATCCTGCCAGGCTTCTTTTTTCTGCCGCGGATCGCGCAGCAAATAAGCCGGGTGGTAGGTGATGATCAGCTTCGTGTCGCGGCATTTATGCACGCGTCCGCGCAGGCCGCTGAGCGAGGACTTGACGCCCAACAGATAGGTCGCGGCCGTCGAACCCAGGGCCACGATCACCTCTGGCCGCACCACATCAATTTGCTGGAAGAGAAACGGGGAACAGGTGTTGGCCTCTTCGGGTTCAGGCGTGCGGTTCTGGGGTGGCCTGCACTTTACGATATTCGCGATGTAGACCTGCTCCCGCTTGAGGCCAGTGGCTGCGATCATGTTGTTGAGCAGTTGCCCGGCTCGTCCGACGAAGGGCAGGCCCTGCGCATCTTCGTCTGCTCCTGGTCCCTCGCCCACAAACATGAGCCGCGCGTTGGGATCGCCGTCGCCAAACACGATTTTGTTACGGCCGGCGCTCAGCGCGCAACGGGTGCAGTCGCCGATTTCAAACTGAATCGCACGCAGCGCTTCGACACGGCTGGGCGGAGCAACAAAAGAGCCGACAGCGGGCTGCACGGGGACAAGCTTACGTACGGGGATAAGGGGCTCCTCTGGGGCAGCCGCTATTGCGAGAGGCGTATCGCGGCGATAAAAATCGTAAATACCAAGATCGCGCAGATACTGCATGTGCGCGGAGATGGCTTGTTGCTGTTGCGGATCAAGCGGCATCGTGAATCTATAGATTACATCCGGGGGCAAGAACCGCAGATCTCTCCACTTCGCTGCGCTTCGATCGAGATGACAAAAGAGAGGGCGGCGCTTCCAGGGAGAGATGTTGTTGGAGAAAACTTGCCCGTTGCAGAATTGTCATCCCGGACGTTAGTTGGGCCTGCGGCCGAACAAATGAAAACGGTTTCTGTTCAGCAACTTCTCTCCCTGGAAGCGCCGCCCTCCCCTTTGTCATCTCGACCGAAGCGCAGCGAAGTGGAGAGATCTCTGTGTGGATGCTCCTTCTTGGGAATGTTTTTCGACGTAGCGGCCTTAATCCTGCAGCTTGGAATTACTCGATACCAAGCCGGTCTCAGCAACCAGCGATGCCGGCCGGCGCAGAGCCATCACCTCGTCCAGGATACGACTCGCCAGCTGATGCTTAGTCATCTCGGGCAATTCGATCGAGGTCCGAGTGGTCAAAAAAGTCGCTGCGTTGCGATCGGAATCAAAGCCCAGACCCGGCTTTGAAACATCATTCAACACGATCGCATCCGCTCCTTTGCGCAAGAGTTTGTCACGGCCGTGCTCAATCAGGTTTTCCGTTTCTGCAGCGAAGCCGATGACCAGAGTACCCGGCCGCTTCGACGCCACTACCTCGCGCAGGATGTCCTCGGTCGGCTCGAACTCCAGCGTGATTGGGCCGGTTCGCTTCATCTTCTGCTCGGCCAGCACCCGCGGGCGATAATCGGCAACCGCGGCGGCTTTGATGATGATCGTGGTCTGATCGAGGCGGCTGAGAACAGCGCGCCGCATGTCCTCAGCGCTAACCACCGAAACCAACTCAACATTGGCCGGCGGAGGAAGCGCCGAGGGACCACTCACCAACACCACACGCGCTCCACGGCGTTGCGCTTCTTCGGCCACCGCATATCCCATTTTCCCGCTGGACCGGTTGCCAATAAAACGAACCGGGTCGATAGCTTCCCGAGTTCCCGCAGCAGTTACCAAAACCGTCTCCCCAACCAGATCGTTACGGCCATGGAGTTGACCCAGCACGGCCTGAACAATCGCCTCCGGCTCGGCCAACCTGCCGCTCCCGGTCATGCCACAAGCCAACGGCCCTTCGCCAGGGGGAACAACCTTAACCCCGTGACTTTCAAGAAGCTGCATGTTGGCGCGCGTGGCCGGATGCTCCCACATATTCACGTTCATCGCCGGAGCAACAATGACCGGTGCGCGAGTAGCGAGAAACAGGGTGGTAAGAAAATCGTCGGCAAGTCCGTGGGCAAACTTCGCCAACACATTGGCAGTGGCCGGCGCCACGACCAGCGCTGCGGTCGTCTGTGCTTCGCCGATGTGCTCTATCGAGGAGTCAAGATCGCCCTCGCCGGGAGACGAAGGCCAAAGCCCGGTGATCACTTTATGGCCGGTGAGCGAAGCAAAGGTGAGCGGGGTAATGAACCTTTGGGCCGCTTCCGTCATCACCACGTGGACATCGAGCGCCTGGCGCTGCAAGGCACGTACAAGCTCCGCCGCCTTATACGCGGCGATCCCCCCAGAAACACCAACCGTAACCTTCATAGCGATGATTGTAACCCCGGGTTTCCTGTCGAGACCCGTGGCTTTGATGATCTGCATACGGCTCTCTTAAGGAGAGCCGCACACGTGGGCGTCGGCAGTAGCGCGAAGTAGGAAACCCGGGCCCGGCCAGACCCAACCACTCGCAGTAGTTAAGCGTCTGGGTCGGAGGGCATGTGCGGTTCCAGAACTATCTCGCCAACGATTTCAGGCTCAATCACAGGTGGCTGCTGAGCAGCCGCCTTGACCTTGCCCGCGGCAATCTCTTCCTGGGCTACCCTGCAGGCCTTATTGGAGCGGGAATCAATCAACGGCTGGGAGCCGTTCTGGAGTTGCCGGGCGCGCCGGGCTGCCATGACCACATAACGAAAATTGCTGTCGATTCCGTTTTCTGGCGTCATCTTGCCTCCTCTTGAAAGTTCGTCGCCGGCTTTCAGGCGCGAGTGGCGTGCATATCGAGCAGGCCGAAGGAGGAGAGGACCGGATACAAACGGTCACTCGAGTTTCCTTGGCGGCACTTGTCGGCGAGCTGCATCATGCGGGCAGTCTCAGGGTCTGGAGGCGCTCCGTGGCGCAGGGCCCTTTCCGTAATCACAATGGCGGTTAATGCTTCTACCGCGTCATCAAGGATATCGTTAACCAGGATATAGCGGTACTGGCGGTAATTTTCGATCTCGCCCCTGGCCTTGGCCAACCGCCGTCCAATCTCTGCCTCGTCCAGCTTGCCCTCAGCAAGGCTGCGGTTGCGCAGGCGCTCCGCCAGGATTTCCGGATTGGGTGGAAGAACAAAAATGCTGACCGCATCCGGCACTCTCTCCCGCACCTGGGCAGCACCCTGCACGTCAATATCGAGCAGAAGATCCTTGCCTGCCGCCTGGGCATCGGCTAGCGACTGGCAGGCAGTACCGTAGTAGTTGCCAAACACTTCGGCCGACTCCAGAAATTCTCCCCGATCCTTCATCTCCTGAAACCTGGGGCGCGAGATGTAGTGATATTCCTTATCCGGGCGTTCGGTACCGCGGGGCAGGCGAGTGGTGTAGGAGACGGAAAATTCCAGGCCCGTCAGCAGCGAACGCAGATGGTTCACCAACGTCGATTTGCCAGAACCGGAAGGAGCCGAGATGATAAACAGAATTCCCGCCAAAGTGTTTTCCTGATGATACAGTGGTCCGCTAAGAGCGCAGTCCCGCGCAAGTGTTACTCAAGATTCTGCACCTGTTCGCGGGCTTTTTCGATCTCCGATTTCATTCCAAGGCCCAAATCAGTAATTCGCGACCCGTTTCCGCTCACTCCGCCAGTCTTGGAAAGCAAAGTATTGGCCTCCCGGTTCATCTCCTGCAACAGAAAATCGAGCTTCTTACCCATTTCACCCCCGGCCTTGAGCAGTGAGTGGAAATGCTGGATGTGGGTGCGCAGGCGGGTCACCTCTTCCTCAACGTCACTGCGCTCGGCCAGTATGGCCGCTTCCTGCATAATTCGATCCCGATCGATGACCCCGTTGCCGTTAAGCAGGGTTGAAATACGCTGGCTAAGCCGTTCGAAGTAGGCCTTTTGTACCTCCTGCCGCATGTGCGCGACCTGGGATACGGCCAAATCCAGCCGTTCCATGGTGGCGCCCAGCTCCGACGCCAGGGCGGTGCCCTCCTGGGCGCGCATACGATTCAGCGCCTCCACCAGGGGATCGATCTGCGCGGCCACATCTTCCTCCAAAGCCTGCACTTCCTGTTCGCTGAAACGCGTTTCCCCGGTCAGCACGCCGGGCAGGCGGAAGATAGCGTTCAGATCGGGCTGCTGCTTCAGCTCGCTCTCCGCCGCGGCAACCCGGAAAGCAGCGATATAGCCCTGTAGCAGATCGCGGTCAAAGTGAGCGCTGGGACGAAGGCCACGTTCCACATTCAGGGTAACTTCCAGATGCCCACGCAGCACTTTTTCCTTCAGCAGGCGGCGTAGCCGCATCTCCAGCGACTCGGCCCCGGCCGGCATGCGCAGGTGCAAATCGAGAAACCGGTGGTTGACGCTCTTGAGCGACAGATTCCAGGACAGAAGGTCGCTGACCCGGCCGCTGACCCGGGCAAAACCGGTCATGGAATACACCGGGGAAGCACTCAAAGCTTCACCTCCGCGGGCTCAAGGGCATCTTTCGGCAGCACATTGCCGGGGAATTCCGCCGGATCCATGAATTGCAGCTGGTACAGGCGCTGGTAGGTGGCAGATACACGCAGCAGCTCTTCGTGGGGGCCGATGGCAGTGATTTGGCCATCCTCAATGACGGCGATGCGCGAGGCGCGGCGGACGGTCGAAAGACGGTGGGCAATGACGAACACTGTACGCCCAGCGATCAAGTTCGATAGGGCGATCTGCACCAGCGACTCGCTCTCCGAGTCCAGTGCCGAAGTAGCCTCATCGAGGATGAGAATCGGCGCGTCCTTGAGCAGCGCCCGAGCGATGGCAATGCGTTGCCGCTCTCCACCCGAAAGGCGAAAACCTTTTTCGCCGATCACTGTGTCATATTTTTCCGGCAGCCGCTCAATGAAGTCGTGCGCCAGTGCCGCCTGGGCGGAAGCGATGACCCTGGTCATCGGGATCCCGGCCTCGCCATAAGCAATGTTGTTGCGCACCGTATCGTTGAACAAAATCGTCTCCTGGGTCACATTGCCGATCTGCGAACGGAGAGAGGCCAGACTCACATCCCGCAGGTCGTGTCCGTCGATCAGAATGCTCCCGGCGGTGACGTCAAAGAAGCGCGGGATCAGGTTTACCAGGGTTGACTTGCCCGCGCCGCTGGGCCCGACAAGCGCCACCACTTCGCCTCGCGGGACCACCAGGTTGACCTCTCGCAATACCTGCCGTTCGCCCTCTTCGTTGCGGTAATCGAAGCAGACATTTTCGAACCGGATCTCCTGGGAAAATTCTTTGATGACGTGGGCGCCAACCTTCTCCTGCACCTCATCCTGGGTATCCATGAAGCGAAAAATCTCCGACGACGCGCCCAGTGCCTGTTGAAAGTTGTTATAGAACAGAGCGAACTTGCGCACCGGCTCGTACAGCTTGAAAACAGCGATGATAAACGCGAAGAAGGTACCCGCCGTGAGGGCGTGACTACGGATATTGTTGCGGCCCACCCATAGCAATAAGGCGATGGCCACCGCGCCGATGGTATCCATGAGCGGCGAACTGATCGCCTGCGCGCGCACCGAACGGAGGTTGGCATCAAACAGCCGGCGGGCCGCCTGCTTGAAGCGCGTCATCTCCCAAAGCTCCATGTTGAACGCTTTGACGATCCGGTTCCCGGTGATGGTCTCGAACAAAATATTCTGTATTTCGGCTAGCTTGTCCTGGCCCTTCCGGGTGGTCTGCCGCACCTGGCGCCCGATCCTGCGCGCGGAAGCCAGCACCACGGGCACGAAGAGCAGCAGAACCCATGCCAGCTTGCCTCCCAGGACAACCACCACGCAGGCGGTAAAGATCAGGGTGAACAGCTGCTGCAGAAACTCCGCCAGCACCGACGACATAGCAAACTGCACCCGCTCGATGTCGTTGATCAGGGTGGAAACGATTGTCCCGGTGGCATGCTGCTGGAAGAACGATACGGAGCGCCGGAGGATGGCGTCGTAAAGGTCATCCCGCAGGTCGGTGATCATGCCGAAGCCGGCGTAGTTCACCAGGTACGTTCCGCAGTAGTCGCAAATACCTTTTAGTAAGGTGGAAGCCACCAACGCGAAGGCCACGATGTCCCAGGCGTTGTGGAAGTGGGAGGGAACGATCTGTTGCAGGCTGATGCTAAAGCGGGGGCCGAATAAAGGGATGGTGCGATCGGGCGCGTTGGGATTGAGCACCCGGTCAAAGATGGGTCCTACCAGCAACAGCCTGAAAGCATCCAGGAGCCCCACTCCGGCCATCAGGATGACGGAGGAAAGCGCCTGGAGCCAATATGGCCGCACATAGCCCAACAGGCGTACCAGCTTCTTCAAGCGGAAACCCCAGGGGCACGGTGCTGCATGGGATGCATCAAACTATTGTAATCGTGGGTGCGGGGCCGCGCTCTTTCGAAAATAAAGCTGCCAAGTCTCGCCCTTAAGTGGGTGGCCCAGATTCAGAACGGACCCTTTTTTCAGTGCGGCATGTCGCGATGGACGGCCTTCACCCGGTAGCCTTCCTTGGATAGCCGCTTGCGCACTTCCTCGGCAATCATCACCGAACGATGCTGGCCCCCGGTGCACCCAAAGGCCACCGTCAGGTAGCTCTTTCCCTCCTCGATATAGTGGGGCAGCAGGAAGAGCAGCAACTGGGTGATCCGGTCAAGAAACTCAGCCGTTTGGGGGAATTCGCGGATGTATTTTGCCACTTTGGGATGACGCCCGGTCAGGTGCCGGAACTCTGGCACGAAATGCGGATTGGGCAAGAACCTAACGTCGAAAACCAGGTCCGCCTCCAGGGGTACCCCGTTCTTGTAACCAAAGCTGATCGAGGAAACCAACAGGTTCTTGTCCGTACCACCGCGCTCAAACTTCTGCAAAATATAGGCGCGCAGTTCATGCACGTTGTAGCTGGAAGTATCGACGCTGATGTCGGCCAGATTGCGAATGGGATCCAGGAGTTTTCTCTCCGCACGGATCGCCCGCATCACCGTTTCCGTGCGGCCCAGCGGATGCGGACGCCTGGTTTCAGAAAATCGACGCACCAACGAAGGGTCGGAGGCGTCGAGAAACACCACCGTCGTCGAAAGCACCTTCCTTACCCTGCGAAGGATCGCTGGAAAGCGGTCAAGGTGCTGGCCCTCGCGGACGTCCACCACCAGCGCTGCGCGATTGATCTCCGCCGACTGCCGAACCAGGTCAGCAAAGGCGGGGATCAACTCCAGCGGCATGTTGTCGACCGCATAAAAGCCCAAATCCTCAAACGCTTTTAAAGCAGAAGCCTTACCGGAGCCGGAAAGGCCAGTCAGAATCACCAGCTCGGAGGCCACCGCGGGAACTGTCGCATCGACTCTCTTGGCAGCCCTGAAGGGTGGGGGTTTCGGCTCGCGTCTGCGTGGCATGGGGCCATCGTAGCATTCAAGCCCAGCTCAAATGCGCCAACGGCCATTCTCCAGTAACGCCTGCGCCTTCTCTGCCGACACTGGCGCAGAAAACAAGTGTCCTTGCCCCAGATCGCAACCCAATTTGAGCAGCGCGTCCAGCTGTTCCCTGCTCTCGATGCCCTCTGCCAGCATGCGCACTTCGAGCATGCGGCCAAGATCGAAGATGGTTTGCAGGATGGCCGCCTGCTTGCCCGGAATCGGCAGGTAGGCAATTAAGCGGCGGTCGACTTTTACCAGCTCAATCGGCAGCCGGATAAAGTGATTCATGGAAGCCAAACCGGCGCCGAAATTGTCTAACGCGGCGCTGACTCCAAGAGCAGTAATGCCCTGGAACACCGGCAACGCGCCCTCGGGATCCTGGTTCACCGCGTTCTCCGAGATCTCCAGACGCAGCTGTCGCGGAGAGAACTTTGCGTTGGACAGCAATCCAGCAAGATCGCGCAGCAGGTTTGGGTCCCTGAACTGGCGCGAGGACAGGTTCACATCGATGCTTGGTTTTGCACCCGGGATCGTCTCGGCCCAATGATTTAGTTGCCGGCAAGCATGTTCCAGCACAAATTGCCCGAGGGGCACAATCAGTCCCGTTTCTTCTGCCGTAGACAGAAAATCCTGTGCCGGAACAAAATTTCCGTCCACAGCCCGCCATCGCAACAGCGCTTCGAAACCCTCAATCTCGCCACTCGCGAGCCGATAAATTGGCTGATACCAAACCTCGAATTCCTTTTTTTCGAGCGCAGTCTTGAGGTCCTGCTCCTTCCTCATCTGTGCCGCCACGTGCACATGCATGGAGCCGTCAAACACCTCGTGTCGGGCATGGCCGTTCGACTTGGCCTGGTACATGGCAAAGTCAGCATCCCGCAGGATCTGTTCCGGGCTGGTGTGGTCCAAAGTGCCAAAGGCAATCCCGATACTGGCAGAAACAAAAATCTCGTGCCCGTTCAATTCGATGGGCAGACAAATGTCATGCTGAGCGCGTTCGGCAATCCTGGTTACATCCGAAATGTTAGAGACATCCTCGAGCAGGATGGCAAATTCGTCGCCCGCAAAACGAGCCACCGTATCCTCAGGTCGGAAACAGGCCCGCAGGCGAGCTGCCATACGCACCAGCAAGTCGTCGCCGGACGCGTGACCCAGGTTGTCGTTCACCGCCCTGAAGCGATCCAGGTCAAGAAACATGACGGCAAAGTTCAGCTGCGAATGCCGTTGCTGCCGGGCCATAGTGAGCTGCAAGCGATCAAGAAACAAAGTCCGGTTGGCCAGGCCAGTCAGAGGATCATGCAAGGCATCGTGCTGCAACCGGGCGTCCGTCTGCTTCTTCTCCCGGATGTCGCGGTAGCTTACGAAATTGCCTACCTCAACGCCTGAGATAATGATCGGCGCTACCAGAATCGAGACGTCGATGAGCTCGCCAGACTTGTGCAGGCGGACGGTCTCCATCGAAGCCCGCCCATGCAGTTGCATGGTGTGCTCCAGGATGTCGAACTCATGGCGGCGCGTTTCGGGAATGAGGATGTCATACGTGTTCTGTCCCAGCGCTTCGTCCTCACTGAAACCGAATAGAGATTCAAACTCACGATTGATGTGCAGAATTTTCGAACCGCGGGTGATCATGATGGCTTCTGGAGCAGCATTCAATAAATGCTCAAGGAAGTTCGATGGCGTCCCGCTCCCTGCATCCTGCTTTAGATCTTTTTCCCGTTCGCGCCGCGACCGCAGGGCAACAATCAGCAACTCCGGTTCTGGTTCCACGCGGAGCATGCGGAAGCTTCCCCGGACGGGTACCGTGGGATCGAGCGGCGTGCGCATGTAGCAGTTGAAGTCGGAGGAATACGCCTGCGTGCCTGAGCCAAGCACAGTCGCCGGACCGCGCGAGGACGGGCCGGCATCTGCATAAGCAAAGCCTGGGTATTGGCCGCTAAAGAGATCGTCGACCAGAAAGAACGCACTTTCGTCCAGGTGCAAGATCTCGCGCGCCGCCCGATTGGCGTACACCACATTCCTGCCCCGCTGCACAAACACGTAGCAGGGCAAGGCTTCGAGGAGTGACCGTTGCTGGGCCGTTAGTGCGGAAACATCAGCTTCTGTATTCATATTGGATCGACGCAGCGGACAGAGCCCCTACAGGATTGAGTATCAAGGTCGCTTAAGAAGCAGGAATATCCCCTGAAAGAAGTACCAGAAAACTCCGAGGTCGCAGTTACTTAGGTCAAGTAAAAAGCAGCAGGAGAGGCAACAGTTTACCTGCCCCGTAGCTCGTGCGCCTGCGCGCGCGTTACGAGTATGTGAAACCAAAGTAATTGATCACTACGTTTGCGACAAATAGGGGCGGGAAGGAGCCTGCTGCGGCCGGGATAGGTGCGACGGAACAGGCGTTGACCCCGCAGCAGAATTGTCATCCCGACCGTAGCGTACCCGGATTTCCTACTTCGCGCTGGCCAGGGCCACGTGTGCGGCGCTCCGTAGACAGAGCCGCATGCAGATCATCAAGGCCACGGGTCTCGACAGGAAATCCGGGGGAGCGAAGTGGAGGGACCTGCGGTTCTCTCAAATCCGTTCATCGCAAGTTCTCACGGAGCTTCGATCAATTCCATCTTGCCGTCACGCTTGCGGTGC
>CAZSUK010000195.1:0-4114 GCA_964609355.1 uncultured Acidobacteriaceae bacterium
CTATTGATGGTGCGGGACGACCTTACGTTTGGGTGATTCCGGGGTTTCAAAACCGCCACGGAAGGGGCATTGCGAGTTTCTATATGGCCGGTAAGCTCAGGGTATGACTCCCCTGTCTAGTGCTTTGCGGAGGCCGCGCTCGTTACAGATTGCCCTGTTGACGTTCGGCGTCCTGGCCTCCACCGGTTTTTCCCCAATCCAGGCGCAAGTCTCTTCGTTCGTCGCGAATGGCCCTGGCGCCAGGGCGCTGCCAAGCGGCCTTTCTCCGGTTGCGGAGCTGGTGGTGGGAGGATCCAAATTAGCGCTGGATAGCAATGGCACTCTTTACCGCTCCGACGATCAAGGCAAGCGGTGGCATCAGATCAAACAGCAGTGGGACGGCAAAGCAGTGGAGCTTCTGGGAATACCGGCCCTGACCTCCGCACCGAAAAGTGGGCAAGCTCCGAGATCGGACGCCGATCAGGAAACCTATGCCGCGGTCCTGCTGAAGAGTACGACTGCCTTGCATTGGGTCAGCGTTGACCGGGGCAAGACCTGGACACCCTCCACTCTGGACGATGTCCGGCGCAACGATATCAAGTGGTCCGGTCAGTAGGCGGTGTGTAGCCCCGGACTTCAGTCCGGGGGAAGCGGGTTTTCAACCCCGCTTAAACGCTCCCGCATAAACCGGAGGGCTTTTAGCCCTGGTGGCCGCCTCTCAAACGGTCTGCGACTTCTCTGCAGAGACCCGCTCCAGACCACTCTCCCACCTGAATGCCACATTCCAATCGCAGCTCTCCAGGTACGCCACCACCCTGCCCCTTTGTCATCTCGACCGAAGCGCACCCGGATTTCCTACTTCGCGCGCTAGCGACGTCCACGTGTGCGGCTCTCCGTGGAGAGAGCCGCATGCAGATCATCAAAGTCACGGGTCTCCACAGGAAATCCGGGTGAGCGCAGTGGAGAGATCTGCGATGGCTCCTGCCTTAAAACAGTCGCAGCGCGTGTCGAAGTACGCACCCCCTTTACGCCAACTTCTCCACCGGAACCCGCTCCAGCAAACGTCGCCACGTTTTCTGATTCACCTTGTGGCTCTTCTTCAAATCCTCCAAAATCCGTTCAAAGTCAGCGTGTCCGTGCAGCTTATTCCAAGCCGGATTTTTCGAAAACCACGGATAGTTCTCATTCCCGAGATAAATCGCGCGCCGCAGCCAATGCAACGCCTCGCTCTCGTCCCCTTCCACGGCAAAGTATGTCGCCAAACGATACGCCATCTCGCTGTCCGCCTCCGCAGCCGAAAGCGAATCCTCTTCGATCAGCGCGGTAGCGCGTTCCCGCTGTCCTACCTGCAAATAGCACAGAGCCAGAGTCGGAAACGCAATGCGCATGCTCTCATCGTCTTTGATCACCGCTTCCAGAATCGAGATCGCCTGCTGCATATCTCCCTGGCGCATTCTCTGGTAAGCAATCGAGGTGCGCAGCAACGGATGCCTCGGTTCCAGAGTCAAGCCCTTTTGCAGCTCTTCCTCCGCCAACTCCAGCTGGTTCTGATATTGGTAAACCCGCGCCCGGTGGTTATAAATAGTCGGTGCGTTCGAAGGATTCAGCTGCAGAGACCGATTGAACTGCTGTACAGCTTCTTCATACATCCCATCCAGGCGTAGGGTCTGTCCGGCCACCAGGTGTACGTTCCAGTTGTTATCCGCCGTTAGTAATAAATGTTCGATCCCGTGGCGCGCGCTCTCCTTCTCCCCCCGCGACAGCAGCATATACACGCGATAGAGGTTCGCTTCAATCGACCCAGGATCGATCTCCAACGCACGGTCGAAGCTGCGTCGCGCAGCCATCAGGTGCATCTGCCCGCCAAACCCGTTGCGTACGTATTGCAGTTGCGTAATCCCCAGCCCGCTCCACCCCGGCGCAAACTGCGCGTCACGCGCCACCACGCTTTCAAACATCTCCCGCGCCTTGTCCAGATCGCTGCGGGCGCCGGACCGCGACATGAATGATGACAAAAGCGCCCGCGCTTGCAGGTACTCCTCTGACAATGCCTCCGCCAGAGGTGCGCTGCGGGTCGACTCGCCGTTTTGCAGCAGTTCCCCCGATCCTTGCAGGGTGGCGAACACCTCGTTGCAGATCTCCGTCTGTACCGCGATCAAGTCGAAGGAAGGCACGCTGATGGTCCCGCCCGACCGAACGCTTTGCCCGGGCACGTCCAGCAGCTGCCAGTTCAGGTCGAAACCTTTCTCGGAACGCATGAAATTTCCAGCCAGAACCCACTGCACCAGCAACTTCTTTCCCACCGACAGTGGATCCATCTGCTGCATTGGTACGGGCAACTGCATCAGAGAACTGGAAGGCCGCACCACCAGCGACGACATGCGCGCCAATCTTGCTGCAATGGCATCTGCCAGGGCATAACCGTACAGTGGCGATTCGCCCGACTGGCCAAAATTCTGAAACGGCAGCACCAGGATCGTATTCCGCTTCTGCTGCACATCCGCGGATTCGCGAAACCGCTCCGCCAGCATGGAAAGAAATCCCGTAGCCCGCTGGGCCCGCTCGGCAGCCGGCACCTGCAGGTTGGCCGCTGTATCCCCAGGCAGAAAACCAGTTTCCAGCTGCATCGTCTTCATGATCGTTCGCAACGCCTCGCGCAAATCGGCAGCAGAGGAGTACCGCCCGCTCGGTGTCTTCTGCAGACAGGTGGCGATCACGCTGGCGAGTTCAGGCGGAACCTGGGGACAGCACTCCGTCAGTGGCACCGGCTCGGCAAACTGAATTGCGCGCACGCTTTGAAACTCTTCCGACTCTGGCCGCACAAACGGATGGCGCCCACTCAACAACTCATAGAGAGTCACGCCCACCGCGAAAATGTCGCTTTGCACGCTGGTTTGCCCGGTTACGAATTGTTCTGGCGCCATGTACGCGATGGTGCCGCCTCGCGCGGTGTAGGTAGTGCGCGACTTGCGCTGAGCGGCATCCTGGGACCGCCGCGGCTTTGCCGGGTCGAACTCTGCCTCGGCCGCGGAGATCCTTCTGGCCAGGCCAAAATCCAGAATCTTGACCACTCCGCCATCGGTCAGCATGACATTGCCGGGCTTCAGATCGCGATGGAAAATTCCCAGCCTGTGCGCCGCGCTCAAACCGTCTGCAATCTGAATACCCACGGAAAGTCCTAGCTGCACGCTGGCCGGACCGTTGGCGATAATCTTGTCCAGCGACTCACCCGGCACGTACTGCATCACGATGTACGCTTCGTCTTCGGAGTCACCCACGTCGTAAATAGCGCAGACATTGGGGTGCTCGATAGCCGAAGCCAGCCGGGCCTCGCGCAGCACCGTCCTACGCATCTGTTCGATTGTCAGTGCGCCCCGCTTCAATATCTTCAGCACTACTGGACGCATCAGCAGGGTATCGTTGGCCAGGTACACCACTCCACTGCCGCCCGCACCCAACTTGCGAATCACTTCATAGTGCTCAATCATCCGGCGCTTCATGCCTCCAGTCTATAATTTGTCCCATGAAGCACCGCACTCGCTGGAATTGGCTTCTCCTCCTTCCAGCCATCGGGTTGCTCTTTCCCGCTATCTACGCGCGCCAAACCCCGGAGCTCTTTGGTTTCCCCTTCTTCTACTGGTATCAATTTGCCTGGGTATTTCTCACCGCCGGTATTACCGCGGTCGTTTATTTTCTCGCCAGGGAATAGGCTTTTTAATAAATGGAGTTATAATTCTCCATAATTGGAGAGTTAATTTGAATGCCCAAACGGCATCCTGGCAGTCTCGCCTATCCCGATACCCACTACGCTCCCCCCGTGCTGCCGGACCTTTCCCGTCTTGACGACCGTCGCCGCTTGTCTCCGGCGGCCATGAAAGCCCTGTTCAAAATCGTCGATCGCTGGAACGTTAGTGATGAAGATGCCCGTCAGCTTCTCGGCGGCATCTCCAACGGGTCCTACTATCAGCTCAAGGCAAACCCAGGCAGCACCAAAACCCTGGATCAGGACAGGTTGGAACGCATTTCGTATCTGATTGGGATCTTCAAGGCGCTCAACATCCTCTACAGCCAGCGATTGGCCGATCAATGGATGCGGTTACCTAACACCAACCCCATATTTGCCGGCCGTACCCCA
>CAZSUK010000196.1:0-17065 GCA_964609355.1 uncultured Acidobacteriaceae bacterium
ACGATCCGGCAAGCCGGCCGCTGCCAACAGGGCGGCGAGATCGACGCCTGGGGGTGGAGACCGTGGCGCGGCAGCCGGCAGGGGCGCGGCAGAAGTCTGGTTCCTGACTGGGATCGGTTGTTCTGTTGGCGGTGCGGGCGCTAGCGGCGCCGACGGAGGTGGTGCGGTCTCCTGCTGCCGAAGCGCGGCGGGTCGCGGCACCAGGATGGAACGGGCCCAATTGTCCGGAATCCCCCCTTGCGCCGGTGACGGTGGCTTGAAATGGTCATCCAGCGGCGAGGCCTGGCTCCAGTTGAGCGGAGCCCACCGACCTCTGATTTAACATCCGGCCTTCAATTGAGGCCGAACCTTCTACGTAGTTGACAGTTCCTGGAACGGCTGGGTTTGCAGTCTGTGCTAGGGCTACAGGCGCGCACAAAGTCGCCAGGGAAAGCAGGATCGCTTTCAACCTTGGCATCGTAATTACTTCCTCTCTGGTTGATTAGACAGTAAACAGGCGCAAAAGTTGCGGCAACCACACAAAGGCAGCTGAACAGGCGGCTAAATCACCCGAGTCCTCAATGATCTTCACCAGCTCCCGGTTCATTCGGTACCCGATTGGATGTCGATGAACCTGCTTGCAAGCTATCAACCAGCGCATACAAATTTTGAGGATGGATGAGGATCACGCCGCCGCGAGGGCTATCGATGTCAGCGATAAGAAGAAAGGAAATGGAAACCGCAAGCGGCAGGATGATCGAGAGGACCACTGCTCTGCGATGCATTCCATAGCCAAGCAGTAGGTTCGCGAGGACGGCAATTAAAAACATCAAGCACCAGGCCGCGATTGGAATGCGATTCCACCACGCGGCTTGGGTATAGCCCTGGGCATTCAAAACGTCATTCATGCCTGACGAGGCAAGGGCGGTGAGAGGAGAGGATTGTAGTTGTGCAGCTTGGGACACTAGCGCCCACATCTGATTCTGCATCCTCGCCGTGTCTGCATTCAGCCGCCGTAGCTCCGCCTGGTTTCGGGTGGTGTAGAAACGAATGCGGAGGCCGGTATATTGCCGCAGAAGACCCTGTAGCTGGCCAGCATCCGCGGCGGGTAGGAAGTCCAGACGCGCATATTCCGTTCCGATTGAATTGGCCTCCTCCTCTTCCAGGTGCTTTCGCAGATCGTACCGTGTGGTGGCCATGGCAAAGGTGAAGCCTATCAACAGACCCAGCAGCGTAAGGGTAGCGCCGACAATGGTCCCATAGTCTTCGCGCACGCTTTCGGGAAGCTCATGCCGGCGAAAGGTCAGCGCCATACCTGCCCAGGCAGCCAGCCAAAGCAGGAAGAACGTAACCACGAACAAGGCGAGAGGATGATCCAGGAGAAGCATTCCTTGTTTTAGCTCATCGGCGAATAAATCGCTTGCGGGAAAGGGAATCGCTGTTTCAGAAAGTGCCTCCGCTTAGTTCCAGGTGAAATTGATTTGCCACAAACACGGCGTGAAGCTGATGGGTGAGAGTGTCGAACCGCCAGCCTGCGAGCGGCTTGGAATTCAGCAGCACGCCCTGAGGTGCTGATTTCATCCAGATAACTACTTCGTAGGGCCGGCTCTCCGGCGACGTGCCGTCGATCCGCAAAGTTCCACTGCTGCTCCGCGCCTGCGCCTGCGTACCGTCCGGCAGCGTAAAGCTGCCAACTTTGTCGTCACTCGCAGGCGGGTAGATCTTCCATACGAGCGATCCGGAAAGTAGATTTGGATCACTCCAGTGCAACGACGCCACCTCATCCTCCGGCTTGAACGGGATAACGGAGCCGGCCCGGACCAGGAGCGGAATTTGGTCGATGGGCGCCGGGACGGTTGCATCGCCGGCTCCTGTATAGCGTTCCCCGGTCCAGTAGTTCAACCACTCGCCTCGAGGGAGATATAGCTTGCGCGTGGTGGCTCCCGGCTCAATGACCGGCGCCACCAATAAATCTTCCCCCAGCAGATATTGATATTCCGCGGTGGCGCTCCGCGGGTCGTCGGGATACTCGAGCACAGTATGGCGCATGATAGGCACGCCTGTGCGATGTGCCTGTTCCGCATAGGTTGCAAAGTAGGGAAGCAAGGCACTGTGCAGAATGGCATATTTCTTGAACAGCGCTATGGTTTCCGCGTCGTACCAGAGGTTTACTGAAAATTGCGGCTTCGACCACACGTGGTCTCGCATGACCGGTGTTAGCGCGCCGAACTCCGCCCATCGCAGCCATAGCTCTTTCGAATTACCGTCGCTGAGAATGTCCGGACCCCAGGTGGAATAACCGGACATGCCCGCGGTAATGCCCGCGGTTACGACGGAAGGCAGTCCTTGATCGCGCGACCAGTCGTGAGCCTGGTCCGCGCCCCACAACACTGGACTGAATGCTTGCGTGCCTGGGGAACCGGAGCGGGAAAAAGACTCCACTTGCGGGTTCATTGCCTGCACGATCTGGGTTGTGATCTTGTGATACAGAAGTGGATACACTTCCGCCAAACGCGTTCCATCCCCGGCAGCAAAGTGATCCGTATCGTCGACCCATTCCCCAAAGTCTTCCATCCAGCCATCCCAGGCCTGGTCGTGCACTGCGTGGGTGAGCATGGTCTGCCACCAGTCCACGGTGCGGGGATTGGTAAAGTCCAGGTTGCCCGTTCGTACCGGCTCAAAGCCTGGCCCGTGGGGCAAGCCATCCGCGCCAGTCACCAGCAGCTTTTCCGCTACACCTTTTTGATAGGCTTCGCTTGGACTAGGGTAGGGCAGCATCTGCTCGCGGACATAAGGATGCACGTAGCCCAAAGCTTTAAATCCTTTGGCATGCAACTCATCATTGAACGCGCGGGCATCGCCATAGTAGCTGGAAAACCAGAAAGGCCAACCTAGGTTATTGGGCTCGTCCAACTCATCGAAAACCCACAGTGCGCTCGCCGGGATGCCTTCTTCGCGGACTCTCTGCGCCAAATTGAGCACAGCATCTTTTCCCTGCACTGCGTTGATCCAGGGACCGAAGGTCCACAAGGGCGGGTTTTGAGGCCGTCCGGTGATCCCGGTGTATTGTTCCAGGATCGCCTTTCCATCCGCGCCACACATCAGGTAAAAAGTGATCGCGTGATTCGCCGTCTCGAAGTCGAAGGAGGAGCCTGCCTGGTTGAAACTGAAGCGGGTATCGAGGATCGTGTCAGCGTACAACCCCAACCCCGTGGGTGTGTAGACAAACGGAATGGCCACGTAGACCCAATTGTGCCCAGGCTCGCCTGACTTGTCGGCCGGCCGCACATCGAGGTGGGTGTCGGCAAGTCCCGCCTGGA
Source organism: uncultured Acidobacteriaceae bacterium (assembly GCA_964609355.1). GTDB lineage: Bacteria > Acidobacteriota > Terriglobia > Terriglobales > Acidobacteriaceae > PALSA-350. The sequence continues at coordinate 3,300 of CAZSUK010000196.1, forward strand.
AGAATCGTTCTCCCAGGCCGAAAATCGGGGTTGCCCCTTCCGTATGCAACTTGAGCGAGTCCGGCCCCGTCCACGCAAGCCTGACCAGGGAGGGATGCAGGAACTCGACCTTGATGGCGCCGGCGCCAGGTGTCGCGATTGACCATGTACCCTGTTGCCGTTGGATGCTGACTTGTTGTGCTGGCGGTACTGGCGCAAACGAGAACACCCAGGTTGCGCTGGTGAGCAGGTTGACCAGGGTGAGTGTCGCTTTGGATTTGTCGACGGTAATTTCGATCGCTTTCGTGCGCAGTTGAAGCAGTGGACCCTTATCGCGAACGTGAACGGGTAACGCTTGATCGGGAAGCTGTCTTTGCCCGGTTGCGATATACGCTAACGATGGCGACGGGGCACGCAGCTCTTCGATCATCTTCTGGTACTCGGGCGACCCCGAGTAGGCACCGGACTGAGCGCAAAGAGCAATCGGGAAGAGCGCCAGGCTGATACCCAGAAGCAAGTTGCGAAAATCAGTCAATCCAGATCTCCCGCAGACAACTATTCCTAAGGTACGACGAATTCTCCATGGGCATAGCAGGGGCGGGCCATAACTGATTTGCTTTGCAGGATGTGAGAGTACCTGGGAAAAGAACCGCGGGTCCCTCCTCTGCTTTCCCGGAATTTTTGCGTCCGGGCGAGGCGCACTAGAGATCCCTCGGCTGCGCTCGGGATGACAAGGGGAGAGTGATTACTCACTGAAAGTCTGCGAGTCGGTTCGGGAGTTCTTCCTTGCCATCCGACGCGCGGAATTATAAGTCAGTAACCGCCCTCTCCTTGTCATCCCGAGCGCAGCAGAGGGATCTGCAGTGCACCTTGCCCGGACGCAAAAATCCCGGGAAAGCAGTAGAGGGACCCGCGGTTTCCTTTCCCGGCCCGTCCCGAATTTCCGCGGCCTCGCCCGCCTAGTGAATACGGCTGGCTATCACCTGGGTGTCGGTCGCATTTGCCTGGATACTTGTCGAACGCAGCAACACCTCGAACGGGGCGAGAGAACCATCCGGCCGCCGGGCCTGTTCGAGGATGGGAGTAATGGCCTCAGATCGCATGAGCGCTTCCCCCGCAGCCTGTGTCCCTGCCGCGTCTAACCCGCCCAACATCAGCAAGCTCCCATAACCGCTTAGATTGGGAGCGAAAATAATAACCGAGTACGTTTCGTGAATAGGTTCATTCCAGTGGCTGTAGTATGAGGAGGCTTCTCCTGGTTGCGGCTTACTGTTCACCACCGTGGCGCCCTGCATGCCGGGATTGCACTGGATGCGAAAGTTCGTCGTACCGTCCGCGATGACAGCCCAGGGATTGCTGCACGACGAGCCGATGATGATCGCGTTTGCCCGCTTCAGGTCGTCAAAACGGAGATCTCGCGGAAACCGCAGGAATACATGTCCAGGATTGAATTCAGGCAGGCGCGCCAGGGTAGCAACCATCTGCAGGTTGATGAAGTCGGTGAGCTGCTGGGATCGTAAGTCGGACTCGCTGTGTGTATCGACACCTGGCAACGGCCGGTCAAGGTAATCAGCTTTGAGGTAGTCTGCCAGTGGCAACGGTTGATGCGACAGATCTTCGATCAGATTCAACCCGGCATCTGGCGGAACAATGAAGGTGTCGCCCGGGCCTTGCAGCATGGCTTTCCATAGCAACTGCGCCGGTTCTGTGGAGTAGCGCGCTGCGACGATCCGCGACTGCACCACGCACGTGAGCCAGATGAGACCAGCGCTATAAACGAACAGAGTTAACAGGCGCGGCCAGCCCCACTTTGACGCAACTGAGTGTGTAGCCAAAGCTGCCGGCCTTGGCTGGTCCTGAGCGAGCTCCGCCGGCATCGCAAGCACCTTCTTTTCCAACGCCGGCGAAGTAAACGCCGGCAGATAGCTACCAAGCGGAATCTCTATTCGGATCTCGTGGTCGATTCCGTCACTGGCAAAATATTTCGTCAGGCGCTTGCGCAGCTGACGCGCATAGCTGCGGACAATGTTGTCGTCGACTGTGCGATAGCCGTGTGGACGGCCAAACACGTGGACCCCGATCTGCTGTTCGGTGACCTCGTTTTGCCGACCCGCAATGGTTTTCGCAACGATATAGAGAAGGAATTGGGAAAGGCGCGGCGACTTGCAGAACTGCGGACTGTCGACAATGCGTTGTGCGAGATGCCAGCGTGGATCGTCCTCCAACTCGGGCGCATGTCGCCGGGGTTCGACGCTCGAGACAAAGTGGGTGCTGACGGCTTGCTCCAGTCCGGTCTTTTCCATAGCGATGAGCAAAATGAAGCTGGCCCGGTTTCATCAGCCTAGAAGTTCACCATTAACGATAGGTAAATTGATGTCGTTACCGCAAGAGCAGTTGGATGATTTGCCAGAATTTCACAAAGCGGCAAGCCGCTGAATTTGCAACAGCTACGAGGGCAGCACACACGTGTATACCCCGGGTACACGTGCTCTGCACACCTTCCACCGGCGCAGGCGCCCGGCTTAGAGTGGCGAGCAGCCAGACCTCATTTCGAACACTTCCGGAGCGCCATCGTGAACCTTAAAATAAAATTCAGCCTGACGACCATCAGGCAAGTGCAAGTGTCGCTGGGTATCGTGGCAGGATTGCTCCTGTCCTGTTTCCTTCTATCCGCTGGCATCCTGCAGGCACAGGTCAACACCGGCTCACTGAGTGGGCTGGTTCTGGACTCGAGCGGCGCCGCTGTCGCCGGCACAGAGCTAACCGTAACCTCCGCGGATACAGGCTACAGCCGCACCAGCAAAAGCCTAGGTGACGGCGCCTATTCGCTGCCCGATCTACCCATTGGCAACTACACCCTGACCGCATCTGCTAACGGTTTCTCGCAGGTTGAGCAAAAGGTGAAAATTGGAGTGGGCGAACGCATTCGGCTTGATTTGCGCCTGACTGTCGGGGCAGCCAATCAGACGGTCGAGGTCAACGCCACCGGGCTTGACCTGCAGCGCGACGATGCCTCGATCGGTATGCTGGTCACCAGTGATGTGATTGAACAGACGCCGCTTTACCTGCGCAACTGGGACGATCTGCTGCGCGTCGTGCCTGGCGTTCAAATCGCCCGCTACACCAACCAGAGCGGTGCAACCTCCGCCGGCCGCACGGGAGATTTCAACGTAAATGGAGTGCACTCCCTGCAAAACAACTTCATCCTCGACGGAATCGATAACAATACGTCCTCAGAAAATGTGCAGGAACTCAGCACCGAGGCCTCGCACCCGTCGGTCGATGTGATCGCGCAATTTAATGTGATCACCAGTCCTTATTCTGCCGAATATGGCCGCTCTCCGGGTGGCGTGGTGTCAGTGAACACACGCAGCGGTACCAACAACATTCACGGCGCTGCCTACTATTATGTGCGTAACCAGTATTTCGACTCGTTCGACTATTTCACCAAGCAAACGACGAACGTGAAGCCGGAAAACAATCAGAATCAATATGGGGGCAGCTTTGGCGGCCCCATCAAGAAGGATCGCGTTTTTGGATTCTTCAACTACGAAGGGACGCGGATCAAGCAGGGTCTGTCGCGTATCTCAACCGTTCCTCTGGACAATGAGCGTATCGGCGATTTCAGCACCACCGCGGCTGCCAATGCCGGCGTGTCTCCGTACGCCACCGTCTACAACCTTTCCACCTGCTCCGCACCCTACACCGCAACCAATTGTGTTCCGTTGGTGAACAACAGTTTCCCAAGCGATCCGACCGCTAAGATCGACACAGCCGTGGCCAAGCTGATCGCGCTTTTCCCTGAGCCTAACGACAAGCAAGGCGGCGCCACCTATCCCGAGTTCAACAACTTCGCCCGCACCGGCGCAGCCACTGATTTCAACAGCAGCTATGACGGCCGCGTGGATTGGACACCATCGCAGAACAACACCATTTTCGGCCGCTACAACTACTTCACGCGCACGCGCCAAATCCCAGGCTACTTTGGCGGCCTGGCGGACGGCACCGGCACCTCGGCCTGGGGCAACCAGGCCCTGAAAGGGTCGAGCTTCGTATTAGGTTGGACCCACATCTTTGCGCCGACTCTGCTCAACGACTTCCGCTTTGGTTGGGTGCGAGACACTTCCTTCGGCAAGCAGCAGCCTTTTGATCTACCGCAAACAGCAGGACAATTTGTTCCCGGCATCCCCGCCAATCCGGCGATCGGGGGCGGCGTATCGCTTACGGCATTTAACAACCACACCTATCTTGGCTCGCCCGACTTTCTGCCAAAGTCCCAGGTGCCCATGCTGTACCAGTTTGACGACACGGTTTCCTGGACCAGGGGACCGCACAGCTTTAAATTCGGGGTCAATATATTTGCCCCGATGCGCAATATCTTCCAGGACGAACCGGGAACGCGCGGTGACCTTTCTTTCTCCGGTGTTTTCTCCGGCGTAGGCAATCCCTCGGGCATCACCGACTACGCTGACGGATTATTCGGGGCGCCGTACTATACGCAGTTAACCAATGTATTTTTCGTAGACCAGCGGCTCTGGATGGCAGCCGGCTTTGTGGAAGACGACTGGAAAGTGACCCCGAAGCTCACTCTGAACCTCGGCCTGCGCTATGACTTCGGAACTCCACCCTACGAGGGCAAGAACGAGCTGGCGAATTTCAATCCTGACGGCGCAGGCTCCCTGACTTTTGCCACCGGCGGCTCAGTGGGCAATCGCTCGCTGGTAAATCCGGCGACCACGGACTTCGGTCCTCGTATCGGTATTTCTTACTCGATAGATCCCAAGACTGTGGTGCGAACCGGCTATGGTGTCTATTACACGTTGTTGGAACGGATCGGCAGCGAGAACCAACTGGCGCTGAATCCTCCGTTCCTGGTCAATAAGACTCCGTCCAGCACCACCGTGCCCGTGCTTCAGCCTGAGGTTGGCTTTCCGGCAAACTTTCTCGACCCCTCCACCATCAACCTGAACGCTCTGCAGCAGTTTCACATCCGCGCTGTGGATCCGGAGAAGAAGGAGCCGATGGTTCAGCAGTGGAGTCTGGGCGTCCAGCGGGAACTGCCGGGCAGATGGCTGGGCGAGGTGAATTATGTCGGCACCAAGTCTACCCACAATAACCTGATATACGATTTCAATCAGCCCCTCATAGTCAATAATGTCGTTACTTCCACCATCCCTTACCCTAACTTCGGGCAGGTGGAATACACGGCCCCTATCGGTTACGGCAATTACAACGGGTTGCAGGCAAGCCTGACCCATCAGATGTCGAACGGGTTGAGCGTGCACGCGGCCTACACCTACTCGCGCAGCCTCGACAACACGCCTGAGGAGTTGGAGAACAATCCCGGCGGCCCGCCTAACGGCCGCAACCAGAGCTCATGGTATGGGCCGAGCGAATTCAACACTCCGCAGCGAGTCGGCGTCAGTTACGTTTACGAATTGCCGTTTGGAAAAGGGAAGAGCATGTTAAATACCGGCCCGTTGTCATGGGCGCTGGGGAATTGGCGAACTTCCGGCGTGTACACGTATTACAGCGGCGTGCCCTTTACCGCGACCTGGGGCAGCGAAAGCAGCCTGCTGGACCCTTATGGCTACGCAACCGCTGTTCCAAATAAGGTCGGCAACGTTCATTACATCAACAAGCCATCTTGCTGGTTTTATTCCAGCGGCACCGCTGGCTGCAAGCCCTATAGCGCAGGCCTGAGCGATGCTTTTGCCGATGCCGGCAATGGGGTGATTGGCAACGGTACTCGCAACTCCCTCAACTCGCCCGCCACCGATGTCTTTGATGCTTCGCTCGTCAAGGATTTCCCGGTGACTGAAAGCCTGAAAGCCGAGTTCCGCTGGGAGGTTTTCAACGTCCTCAATCACCCGCTCTTCGCCGCGCCCAGTGGAGATGTAAGCACCGGGGCCGCGTCACAGATTACTTCGTTGTCGGGTGATCCCCGGGTCATGCAATTTGCTCTCCGGGTAGACTTCTAATTCTGGGTGCGCCAGATCTCCCAACGCTTTGTTGGGAGATCTGGAATCTCAGAACTATTCGGTTGAGGAGCTGGCTTGGACATCATCAAGCGCTGGAGTCTGTGCTTTGTCCTTTTTGCTCTTACCCCCTGGGGCCTTGCGCAACAGGATCTGGTACTCACAGGCGACGTCAAGGGAGCGCAGCATAAGACATACTTTGACGTCCCGTTTACTGTCCCTGCCGGCGTCCACCGCATCAGCGTCGACTTTCACTACACCGCGAGGGATCAGCGCGCTACTTTGGATCTCGGCATCGCCGACCCCCATCGCTTTCGTGGCGAGAGTGGCGGGAACAAAAGCCATTTCACAATTGGCGAGACCGATGCAACGCCGTCCTATCTCCCGGGGGAGATTCCCGCAGGAGAATGGCGGCTCATCATTGCCGTGCCGAACATGCGTCCACAGGTGGTTTCACACTACACGGCGGAAATACACTTCAATTCGCGCGCAGAAGACGCGGCGTTCACGGTGCAGCCTCTGGCTATGGGGACGCGCTGGTATCGCGGCGATCTCCATATGCATACCGGCCAAAGCGATGGCAGCTGTAAGAGCCAAAGCGGTCAGAAGGTGCCCTGTCCTCTCTTTCTCACCGTGCAAGCGGCAGCGGCTCGCGGCCTGGATTTCATCGCCATCACTGACCACAACACAGACTCACACTATGCAGACGAACGCGAGTTGCAGCCCTACTTCGATCACCTGCTACTGATCCCGGGGCGTGAAATGACGACGTTCCACGGGCACTTCAATGTATTTGGGGTGACGCAATTCATCGACTGGCGGGTTGACCTCAACAGCATGCTGCGAGACGCACGTGCCAAGGGCGGCATCGCCTCGATAAACCATGCCGAGGCTCCGGAAGGCGAAGAATGCATGGGATGCCGCTGGATGCCGCCTGCGGACGCGGACATGGGGCTGTTTAGTGCCTTGGAAGTGATCAACTACGGGGAAGTCATGTTCTCGAGCGCGAAGTACTGGGATTCGCAACTGCGTGCCGGCCACCGCCTGGCGGCGGTTGGTGGCAGCGACAATCACAACGCGACCATACCGCCAGGGGACGAGAGCGCGATTGGCTGGCCCGCAACAGCAGTTGAAGCCGATGAGCTTTCCGTACCCGCGATCCTGGATGCGATTCGCCGCGGCCGTACCTTTGTCGACCTGACAGCTTCGCGGGACAAGACACTGGACTTCGAGGCCGAAGCGGAGGGTGCTTCGGCAAAGATGGGTGGCACGCTGCACACAGCCCAGGCAACTCCAATTCACGTGAGCATACATGCGATTGCAGCCAGGGGATCTGTGGTTCACCTGCTGCTGGACGGCGACGATTCAAACGCACCCCTCCCGTTGCAGGGAGACACTGCGAACATTACGATTAACGCGGGCGCAGGACGACACTGGGTCCGTGTTGAAGTACACGATGAGAGCGGCGTCACTGAGCTGATGAGTAGTCCGCTCTACATTAACTTTCCAGAGGATTAGCAAGACCATGTTCAAAAGAGTGCTGGCTCTCCTGATGTGCTCCGTGTCTCTGTATGCGCAGCAGTCGCATCCTGGTTCGCGCACGGTCATGGATGCGCACAACTGTTATCCCTACTTCGAGTGGTGGGGCGACCGAATCGATCGTGCTGTTTCGGCGGGCACTCCATTAGCCATCGAACAGGATCTCGCCTGGCATACCGATCCCAAGACTGGGCGCAGCTGGTCAGTTGTCACCCACGGCGAACCCACTTACGGCAATGAGCCGACCATGGATCAATATTTCTTCGAACGCGTTCGCCCAATCGTAGAAAAGGCACTGCAGGAAGGTAACCACGGCAACTGGCCCCTCATCACGCTCAATCTGGACTTTAAGGATGACAAGCCGGAGCATCTGGCGGCGGTACTCGCTCTCTTGCGCAAGTACCAGTCCTGGCTGACGACAACGGTTAAAGGAGCCGACGATGCGGAGGTCCAGCCGCTCGACGTAAAGCCGGTCCTGGTGCTGACAGGCGAACCCGACGCACAACAAACCGTGTTCTACGATCAGCTGAAAACCGGCGACCCTGTGTTGCTTTTCGGCGCCATTCACACCGAAGACAAGGAACCGTCTGCCGCACCCGAAGTCCTGGATCCCGGAAAGGCTACCAACTACCGGCGCTGGTGGAACAATCCGTGGAGGGTGGTCGAACCTGGCGGCCAGCCAAACGCGGGGGAATGGACGCCGGCAAAAATGGATCGGCTCCGCGCACTTGTGGAACGAGCCCATAGCAACGGCCTTTGGATACGCTTCTATACCCTCGACGGGGCAACCAAGGCGCAGCTCAGTTGCAATGGCTGGTTCCATGATTACAACTTCGGCGCGCTCGATACAGCTCGCGTGCGCTGGCGCGCGGCCATCGCTGCCCACGTCGATTACCTCGCCTCAGACCAGTACGAGCTGGTTGCGAAAGAGATTCACCAGAAGACGGCCGGTCAAACAAGATGATGTCAGGATGAAAATGGCGCGAACGAATGTTGAGTGGGTGGCCCAGGTCTCACTTTTGAGACCTGGGTTTCTCTCGCAAATAGGTACTGGCCGGAGCACCCAGGTCTCAAAAGCGAGACCTGGGCCACCCACTCAACGTCTGGAGTTCGTAGCTTATTTTCGACGGACCGAATGGAAATGTTTTTCTCGGGCGCGTCCTGGAAATTTCTGCCTGCTGATTCTGCTTGCGCTCCTTTCCGCATCCTTGTCTGCCCAGACGCAACCAGCGACGACCATCCCCAATGGGAGGCAAATTACCCCGGTGGGGGATTGGATAACGGTTGCCCCCTTTCCTTTAGCGCTAGCCGTGCGGCCCGATGGGCAGCAATTGATAGCGCCATCGCTGGGGTTTCCCTTCGCCCTGAATGTAATCGACCATCCCGCGAACGCGGATCGCAAGGTAACGCAGATTCCACGCGGGTTCCGCAGCGTTCCTGGAGTTGAATTGTATGCAGGTGTAGCTTACTCACCCAGCGGCAAACTGCTGTATGTGGCCACCGGCGACACCGGCGCAGTGGACGTGATGTCCACCGCCGATTGGAAAAAGATAGCGCGGATCAGCCTCAACGGCGCATCGCAAGGCCATATCTACAAGGAGAGCTTTGCTGCAGCGCTCACGCTCTCAAAGAATGGCCGCAGTTTGTACGTAGTAGACCAGGCAAACTTCCGAGTGGTGGTGATCGATACCGCGACCAGGACCAGGACGGCGAGCCTCAAAACGGGAGTCAATCCAATCGCCCTGTGCCTGAGTCCTGATAACAAACGTCTTTATGTTGCGAACTCCGGGCTATTCGAATACAAGACAATTCCTGGAGCTGACAACGCCGACCGCTTACACAGTGGCCTCCATTTTCCGCCCTTCGGTTATCCTTCCGCCGCCGCACAGGAGGGAACTTCGGTCGAAGGGCGGCAGATTGCAGGCTTGGGCGATGCCAACAGTGTGCGGGGCAGTTCGATGTGGACCTACGACCTTGGCGTCAGAGCCCGCCATGTCGCCTCGCTGCGGTTGGGAACATCGATTACGCCCGCGAGCCGTGTAGTGGGAGGCGCCGCCCCTTCAGCAGTGGTGGCAAATGACGGCGCGGTCTACGTTGCCCTGGCGCACGAAGACGCCGTCGCAGTCATCAGCGCCGATGGGCACAGCCTGCAGGCACAAATTCAAGTCAGTCCATTTACCGGCCCTCCATTCCTGGATCGGGAAGGCGTTCCGTTGCGTGGCGTCATGCCAAGTGGACTCGCCCTCACCGCCGGCCGCCTTTACGTAACCGAAGCAGGCATCAATGCGTTGGCAGTCGTTGACACCACCCGCAACAGCGTACTCGGCCATCTACCCGTGGGTTGGAGCCCTTCCGCAGTCATGGTCTCTCCAGACGGAAACACGATTTATGTCGCCAACTCCAAGGGCAAAGGAAGCGGCCCCAACGCGGGCAGCAAATTCAATCCTGCCCTTCATGGCGCGTACATTGGAGAGCTGGAACTGGGCAGCATCTCCGCCGTACCCACCAGCGATGCAGAGAATGCAGAAGCGCAGACAGCGACCGTCATCCGCGACAACACGATTGCCCGCCGGGAGAGCAGTCCCCTTCCAGGTCTGAAGCATGTGTTTCTCATCATTCGCGAGAACCGCACCTTTGATGATGTTTTTGGCGACCTTGAAGGAGCGGATGGAGATCCCGCCGTTGCCCGCTACGGCATGCACGGGCAAGTAAAGGGTGATCCCGCCATGCAGGATCTGCACGTCACCCCGAACGCACATGCCATGGCTGTGCGCTTTTCCACCAGCGACCATTACTTCACCGACAGCGACGTCTCAGTCGATGGTCATCGCTGGGCCATCGGGATCGCACCGACACCGTGGATGGCGCAGGCGTGGCCGGCGACCTATGGCGGCCGCAGGCACGGTAATCCATTCAGCGAAGCGCCCGGCCGGCGTGCTCTTGGAGGAGCCACAGATGGCCCTATGCCCGAAGACGAGCCGGAGTTCGGCTCGCTCTGGGAGCATGTAAGCAACAACGGACTCAGAGTTCTGAACTACGGCGAGTCGCTCGAAGTGGAAGGCATGGATGAGATGGTTGGGTCCGAGCCCGAAGGGCAGCGCTTGTTCCTGAACGCTCCCGTCCCCCAGCCGGTGTTTGCCGCGACAGATCGGAATTTTCCCACCGCTAACATGGGCATTCCTGACATCGTTCGTGCGAGCGAGTTTCTCAAGGACTTCGGCGCTCGCCTGTCTACCGGCGATGTTCCAGCGATGATCGTCATGCGCCTGGGTAACGATCACACCGCCGGCCCCCGCCCCGGGGACGGGTATCCGCTGCTCGAGTCCTATGTGGCCGACAACGATTTGGCCTTGGGACAAATCGTCGACGCTGTCTCCCACAGCGCCATCTGGAAGGACACAGCTATCTTTGTCACTGAAGACGACCCGCAAAGTGGAGTGGATCATGTGGATGCTCACCGCAGCATTCTGCTGGTCGTGAGTCCTTATGTCCGCAAAGGTTTCCTCTCCCATCGTCACAGCAGCATGGGCAGCATCCAGAAAACAATTTACCAATTGCTTGGCCTTGGACCGCTCAACCTTGAGGATGCGATGGCCCCGGACCTGAGCGATATGTTCGCCACCGAACCAAACCTGGAGCCCTATACGGCGCTGCCAACCGATTCCCGTGTCTTTGACCCAGCACGTGCCCGCGTTGCCCGGCCAAAAACAGCCAAGGAGAAGGCGGACCTGGCAGACATCGACGACAGCCAGAAAATCCGTAAGAGCTTCAGCAGTAAGCAGCAGTCATTTCACCACGCCAACAGCACGGCTATGCCCAAGCAGCATAACCTGGGACAGCGTAGCGGAAAGACCCGCAGTCTTCGTGGAGTAGCCGCTCCTAACGCCGCCCATCCAAGTCGCCAACCTCCGAAAAGTAACCTCTCTCCCCTTGTCATCCCGAGCGCAGCCGAGGGATCTGCAGTGCGCCTTGCGGCTCTCTCAAATCCTTCCTCAGAAGCGGTCCCGGATGAGCGGTCGAGCTCTACCCTCTGGTTGACCGTCCAACAACAGCAAACCCCGGACACACTTACGGAAACCAATAAGCAGCCGAGTAGGTCTTTTCTCGCTTATCTCGCTTCTCGCTCAATCTTTTTCCCGCATGAAAGCGCCGGCCGGGGGGCTTATCTCTCTTTTCTTTCACAAAGTGCATTCTTTCGCCGACCGCGTTCTTTCAGGCAACTATCTGCTGCGTGCGAAATTGTTTATGCTTACGGTGCCTTCCAAACGGGAGAATCAATGGACCGTCGTGATTTTCTAAAGACCGGCAGTGCCGCGGCGGCAAGCGCGCTCATACCAGACGGCTACAGCCAAACCAGCGCCATGGGGGAGAGCGGCCCTGCTCACGCCGGCCGGATCATCCTCCCGATTAACCGTAATTGGCGCTACAGCCCGAACAATACGGCCGCCGCTCATGGCAAAGAGTTCGATGATTCTCACTTTGACCAGGTGGTCATTCCCCATACCAACGCCAGGCTGCCCTGGCATAGCTTCGACGACAAAGAATACGAATTTATCTCCATTTACAGGCGCCGATTTAAGCTACCGCAAGAAGCCCGTGGAAAGCGCGTTTTCGTCGATTTTGAAGGGGTGATGACGGCGTCCACGGTCTGGATCAATGGTACCCGCCTGGGCGAATACAAAGGCGGTTACACGCCCTTCTTTTTTGAGCTGACGCAGCACATCGATTTTGATGGAGAGAACGTGCTTGCGGTCGACGTGGACTCAACCGAACGCGCAGACATTCCACCCTTTGGCTACCAGATCGACTATCTCACCTTTGGGGGCATCTACCGCGAAGTCGCACTGCGCGTCGTTCCTCACAACTTCATCGAGAACATCTTCGCCCAGCCGAAAGACGTGCTGAGTGGCGCGCCTTCGGTCGATGTGCACTGCTATCTGCAGATTGCAGAAGCCATCAGGCAGCCGTTGACGTTGAGTGTCGAGTTGCTCGACGGAGACAAAGTCATTGCTCACGGCACACAGCGTATTAACACCGCGACCGTTGCAGAGGAGCCGGCCGAGTACACAGTCGCTCTTGAGAAGCTCCAGGGCATCGAGCTTTGGGATCTAAAAAATCCCAGACTTTACCACGTCCGGGTAACCCTACTGCAGGGCCGGGCGACACTCGATCAAGACACGCGCCGGTTCGGCTTCCGCGAAGCCGTCTTCACCCAGGAGGGATTCCATCTGAACGGCAAAGCCATCAAGTTACATGGGCTTGACCGTCATCAGTCCTTTCCCTTTGTCGGGCAAGCAATGTCTGCCCGGGTACAGCGGCGCGATGCCCAGATTGTGCGCCAGGTGCTGCGCTGCAATATCGTCCGCACCTCACACTATCCGCAATCGCGGCATTTCCACGACGCCTGCGATGAATTGGGTTTGCTCGTCCTGGAAGAGATTCCCGGCTGGCAGCACATCGGGCCACTGCCCTGGCAGGATATTGCAGTAGACAACGTTGCACGCATGGTCCGCCGCGATTGGAACCGGCCGTCGGTCATCCTCTGGGGTGTGCGCATCAACGAGTCAAAAGACAACCATGACTTCTACACCCGCACCAATGCGCTCGCGCACAAGCTCGATCCCAGCCGTCCAACCTGCGGCATCCGCTACTTTCAGTCCTCAGAATTTCTGGAAGATGTTTTCACCATGAACGACTTTGGCTTTCCTCTGTTGCCGCCCAATCACCCGGCTTATCTCAACACCGAGTTTGTCGGCCACACTTTTCCAGCCAAGTCGATTGACAACATGGAGCGGCTCACCGAACACACCATTCGCCATGCGCGTGTACATGACCAGCTGGCTTCGAATCCGCAATACGCCGGCGGCATTGGTTGGTGTGCGTTTGACTACCACACCCATGCCGACTTCGGCTCCGGCGACCGCGTCTGCTATCACGGGGTCGCGGACATGTTCCGTGAGCGCAAGCCCGCTGGTGGTTTCTACAAATCACAGTGCGACCCTGAAGAAGAAGTCGTTCTCGAGCCTGCCTTCCATTGGGCCCGCAATGATGAATCCATCGGCTTTACGAAAGCGCTGGTCTGTTCTAACTGCGACAATCTCAAATTCTATTTGCAGGACAAACTCATCGCCGATGCGCAGCCCGATCGCGAGCAGTTTGCTCACTTGAAGTACGCTCCGTTTTACCCCGACTTGAGCAAGCAGCCGCTTGACGAGCCGTGGGGCGACCTTCGCATCGAAGGCTACATCGGTGGCAAGAAGGTCATCACCC
>CAZSUK010000197.1:0-3513 GCA_964609355.1 uncultured Acidobacteriaceae bacterium
ACGATGTCGTGCCATACATCGCGCTTGCTCTCGACCATGAGGGAAGCGATGATCACATGCTGCGGGTAGCGGCGCTTCACTTCCGCCATCTCCTGCAGGTTGACCTCGATGGGGCGATCGGAAATGAGTTCGATGTTATTGAAGCCCATCATGCGGCGGCCTTCCCAATCGATCGAGGAGTAGCGGGAACTCACGTTGGTGATGGGTTCACCAATGGTCTTCCACACCGCGCCGCCCCAGCCGGCATCAAAGGCGCGCATGATCTGCTCCCCGCAATTGGTCGGCGGAGCGGACGCGAGCCAGAAGGGATTGAGGCAGGGGATGCCACAGAAAGTGGTCGCGAGGGTGGGCTTAAGCTGAGACACGGGCGGCCTCCAGCCACGCGGCAATTCCGATGCCTGCGCGTTTTCCGTCTGCGACTGCGTCGACCACTTCGCGGCCGCCATTGGTGCAATCACCGCCAGAGAAATATTTCGGATTGGAGGTCTGGCCGGTAGCCCGGTCGATGAGGATGCGGCCGTGCTCACGCTGGACTTTATCGGACACGCCGGTTTGGGCCGCTTGTCCGATCGCCAGCACCAGCATATCGACCAGCAGATCGACAGGCAGGGTAGTGGAGCCGGTAAGCTCAACCCCTTGCACCGCCTCGTTGCCGAAGATGCGTGTGACTTGTGTATTCCAGAGAAACTTCACGCCCTCAAGCCGGGCGTGCTCGTACTCGAAGGAAAAGGCCGACATCTGCTCCGGGCCACGCCGGTAGATGATGTGTACATTGCTCGCGCCCAGGCGGACGGACGCGATGGCCGCGTCGATGGCAGTGTTTCCCGCTCCGATCACAGCGACGCTCGGCGGCACCTGGGTGCGCTCTCCTGACTTGTAACCAGCGATCAGATCGAGGGCGTTGGTGACACCCGGTAGATCTTCGCCGGGGATGCCAAGCTCGTGGCCTGCGCCCAGCCCGATCCCGAGGAAGATGGCATCGTAATTTCGTTCCAGTTCTGCCAACTTGTGGGCGTCGACCAGGGTATCGAAGTGAAATTGGACCCCCAGTTGGGAGAACATTTCAATTTCGCGCAGGCTCTCGACCAGGGGCAGTTTGTACTCCGCGACTCCGTAGGTGTTCAAGCCCCCGGGCAGAGGGTGGGCATCATAAATGGTGGCTCCAATGCCGCGGCGGCGCAACTCAGCGGCGCAGGCGAGGGAGGCGGGACCGGCGCCGATGAGGGCTACGGACCGGCCGGTATCCGCTGCCGGGGCGAAGGGCAAGGGGGCACCGCTCGCGTGCAACGAATCCATGGCGAAGCGCTGCAGGCGCGCGATTTGAATCGGCTGTTTATTGTAGCGATGCATGACGCAGGCGCCTTCACATAAAACATCTACCGGGCAGGCGCGGGCGCAGCTGGCGCCCAGGATGTTGGCGTCCAGGATGGTGCGGGCTGAGCCGGCCAGATTGCCGCTGGCGATCTTCTTGATAAATCGCGGTACATCGATGTGTGTGGGGCAGGCGGTGGTACAGGGCGCGTCAAAGCAGTACAGGCAACGGTTGGCCTCGGGGATTGCGGCTTGCCGGTCGAACGGGGGATGCAGGTCTGCGAAGCGCGCGGAGGTTTCCGGGTGAACCGGGGCCTGCTGCACGAAAGACGATTGGCCGCTCATGAGGCGATACCTGCTCCTCGACGCTAGTAGGAACCATAATTATGCACTATCCGAGGCAAAAACCACGTAGGCAGTTGCTGCTCCTCTGCGGGTAGGTTATGGGCGCCCATCAGCATACCCACGCTTTCGGGAGTATACTTAGGTGGTAGTAAGGTCGTTATTTCCTCGCCTCCAGCTTTCCAGAGCTTTCGCTCCAGACGAGCACCTCACTACCGTAACCGACGGGGCTGCATTCGCCTGCGGCATTTTACGGGAGAAGATTCGAGCCATGAGCGGAGAGAAAGTCCCGTTGTGTGATTGCCACTATCGCAAAATGGTGCCCCACGTCTCTACGCTATTTCCAGCGGGCGTTTTTAAATGCGTATTCGCGAATTGCGGCCGCTACTACGCAACACGGTACGGGTATTTCAATCTGATAGCGGGCGAATTGCCGGCGGAAGAAAAGATTGACCCTGCCGACCGTCAGATGAAGCTCTGCACTACCAAGCAACATGCGCACTCTTACCTGGCAATCACTCGACCCAAAAACAGCGGCCCGGGAAACAACGCCCTCTGGCGCTGGCATTGCTACGCGTGCAGCAGATAAAGTGCCCGAGCGGAAGCTCTCGACCGGGACATCTCCAGTTCTACACGGTTAGCAGATGCATTGTTTTTCTTGCCAAACGATCGTAGGCCTGCACGGCTAGCTCCAGGTGTTCGGTGCGGGTATTTTCTGCTGGGTTGTGGCTGAGACCGTTCAGCGATTGAGTGAACATCATCACCACTGGGATACCCGCACGGGCGACCTCTGCGGCATCATGCAGCGGGCCCGACGGCAGTTGGTGTGATTTGCCTGCACTCTCCTTAACCGCTTCATCGCATAATTCGATCAACCGCGGATCGAATGGTATGGGCTCGATGCTCCAGATTTTCGACCATTCGACTGTGCAGCCTTCCTCGGCGGCGAAACGCCGGCTGGCCTCCTGGGCCTCCGCCAGCATCGATGCCAACACAGCCGCGTCGAGGTCACGCATATCCAGGGTAGTTTCACAGCAGCCGACCACAGCTGTGACGATGCCCGGAAACGTCTTTACACTGCCCATCGTCGCCACCGCATCGGGATGCTTGCGGGCAATGGGGCGAATTTCAAGAGCCAGCTTCGCGGCTGCGGCGAGCGCGTCCCGTCGCACCGCCATCGGGGTGGACCCGGAATGTGCTTCCTGTCCGTGGAAGGAGATCGCGTGGCGTTCCACTCCCTTGGTGCCCAGCACCACCCCCAGGGGAAGCTGCATGGCTTCGAGGACCGGGCCCTGTTCTATATGCAGCTCCAGGTAGGCACCTGCATGGGCGCGTTCACTAGCTGCATCCCCGATGCGGTCAACCTCAACCTGGCACTGGCGTAGCGCATCCTCCAGGCGAACTCCGTCGCGATCGGTTCGGCCGCGGTCGGCCTGGATGGTCTGCGTGCCTGCGAAGGCAGACGAGCCAAAGAGACTGCGGCCGAAGCGCGCGCCTTCCTCGTCAGCCCAGTCGACCAAGCGAATCGTGACCGGCGGCTTGCCATGGTAGTCCTCTGCCAGACTGCGCAGCACCTCGAATCCGGTCAGAACACCGAGCGCGCCGTCGAGCCAACCTCCGTTGGGAACGGAATCCAGGTGGCTGCCAAGGATGAGGGCTTGCTCGGAGTTGCCGCGGAGCGTGGTCCATGAGTTTCCGGCGGCGTCGAGGTGGTGTTCTACGGGCAACTGCGCCAGTTTGCTCTGAAACCAGGCCCGCGCTTTGAGCCAGGTTGGTGTCCAGGCGATGCGTTGCGCTCCATGTTCGTCCGCTGTGAGGGAACGAAGCTGTTCAAGATCAGAGACGGTTCTGTGCGGGTCG
>CAZSUK010000198.1:0-3881 GCA_964609355.1 uncultured Acidobacteriaceae bacterium
TCTTCTAGTTGCAGTTAAGAGGCGGTTCGCAATTCATCCGGGCTTTGGGTTGTGCTGTGCTCGCCATCGCCGGTAGGGCTAAGGGCCGCAAGTTGCTGCTCCTCAGTCGCTTGCGATGCCGTCTTTGCTGTCCGCAGCAGCCCGCACAAGAGACTTGTCGATGCAATTACGAAAACGAACACTATTGCTTCCAGCAAAGCGACGATCATGGGCGATGCCTCCTTATTCACTCAAGGCCGCGGGGCCGGTTAACTAGTACCGGCATCCTACAGACGCCAGGGCTTCTGTCAGTTGGCCAGTCTGAAAAGTGGGCTGAGCGCTTTCACCTTTGTTACCAGGGAGTTGGAAGACCATCTCTCTGCTGGCGGAAATGCGTTCGGCCCAACGCCGTACCGCCTTACCCTGGAAGGCCTCAGAGTAGGGAGCCAACGTGCGTCCCTGGCTTAAGACTTCCCAGTCCTCATGGCTGGCCTGTCCCTCGGCAAGCGATACAATCCGGGTCGTGGGAACAGCCCCACTCAACGAGATTGCACTGGGCTGGATGGCAAAGTTCGGTTCCAACGCAATGGCGGAAACCTTACCGTGATTGCAGATCACATCCAACTGCGCCTGGACGGGGTTACCCTTCTCATCCCTATATTGCTCCTCAGAAGTGGCCTGCAACAGGACTGGCCGGTTACTGGCAAGGTTACCGTCCGCGGTATAGACCGACCATGCACCGAGTTGCTGCGGCGTCGCTGCGAATCCAAGGGCAGTAGATACAAACAAGAAACACAAGGTTGTTGCTGACTTTTTCACTTTGATGTTCTCCGGACTACAACTTAGGTGCAGCTGAAGAATAACAAGTCTGTGTCAGGCTGCTACTACTTTCTGGTCATGCAGGCACTCATACGGGGTCACGTATGGCACCTGTCCACATAACCGTCGAGGTTACCGATGGCATGACAAAATCACTCCGGCGAAATTGCAATGTTTCAACGAAGGAAGACTCGTGACGAACGCACCTCGCCGGTTAGTACAACCGGCGAGCTATTTTGCTCAAAGGTTCAGAGTAGCCGGCATAACGGCCACGAAATGCGGCCCAAGGGTGCATCGCAGCGGGAAATCCGTTCTAATGCTCACAGGGAGACTTCGCCCCTCTTATGTTTGCTGCTCTTTCGCTCCTCCGCCGAAATGGCCCGCGCAGTCTTGTTTGCTCCGCAGTATGCATCGCTGTGCTGACCGCGCTGAGTGGATGCACCCGTTTGCGCGAACACCTCAAGCCGGAGATGGTCTACGTGGTAGCAAAACAGACCTATTTGCGAGACCGCGTCGCCGCTGTATCGAATCGAGTCGCTTTGGTAAGCAATGGCGAGCCGCTCGAGGTTATCGAGCGTGGACGGCGGTTCCTGAAAACCAAGACCAGCAAGGGGGAGGTGGGCTGGATCGAGGATCACATGGTCATCGACCAGGCCACGTTTGATCAGTTTGCCGCGCTGCAACAACAGCACGCGCATGATCCAGTGGTGGCCACGGGCGTTCTGCGGGACGACCTCTATTTGCACGTAAAGCCAGGCCGGGACACAGAGCGCTTTTATTTGCTACCGGAAAATCAAAAGCTTCAGTTATTGATACGGGCTTCCGTACCCAAGCCCGAACCTCCGCAGGGCCTACTTCCTGCAGCCCATCCTCCGGCGAAAACCACAAAGGGCAAGAAGGAAGCAAAAGAGGCTCTGGCCGGGGAACCTGCGGTCCCGATGGAGGACTGGTGGCTGGTACGAGACAGCCGCGGCCAGGTGGGCTGGATGCTGTCCCGCCGGCTGGATGTGGATGTACCTGACGAGATTGCCGGGTATTCCGAGGGACAGAAAATCGTGGGTGCTTATGTGCTGACCAGGGCCTACGATTCAGAATCCTCTTTGCCCGACAAACTGGTGCCCGAATATGTCTCAGTAACGAATGCTTACAAGGATGGCCTTCCTTACGATTTCGACCAGGTGCGGGTTTTTACCTGGAATGTGAAGAAGCATCGTTACGAAACTGCTTATCGGCAGCGCAACGTCGAGGGCTATCTACCGGTGAAGGTGAGTACCAGCAAGAACGCTCAGGGTCAGCCGGTGCCCGAATTCTCTATTACCGTCGCCACCAGTGACGCGGTCCAGGTGGATCCGCTTACCGGGGCGGCACGCCCGGCCCAAACGGAAGTTTTGAAGTACCAACTTGAGGCGGGCATGGTAAAACGAGTCACCCAGATCGCGCCGGGTTCTGTTCCGGTATCGGCTCGGCCCAAGGCGGCCGGTGCTCAAACGCATCACCATCACGGCAAGGCCAAAGGGTCGGGCGGCTAACGGTCAACTGAGGAAATCTGCGATGGCAGAGACCACGATTTGCTGTTCTTCGAAGGTGAGTTGGGGAAAGATGGGCAGCGCCAAGACCTCCGCGGCGGCCCGTTCACTCTCAGGAAAATCCCCTGCGGAATATCCCAGCCCGCGCAGGGCGGGCTGCTGATGGAGCGGCAAGGGATAGTAAACCTCTGATCCCACGCCCCGCTCCCGCAGAAACGATTTCATTTGGTCGCGCCGGCGAACCCGGATGACGTACTGGTGAAAGACATGATTGGCCTTGAACTTCGTTTTGGGTAAGACCACCCCGTTTTGTGGATAGGGCCCAGGCTCAACCAAGCCGGCGCGCTCGAAAAGGACGCGGTAGTGTTCTGCCAAAGCCTGCCGCCGGGTGTTCCATTCGTCGATGAAGCCCAACTTCACCAGCAGGACCGCGGCTTGCAGGGTGTCCATGCGGCAGTTCCAGCCAACTTCATCGTGATAGTAGCGACGGCGCATCCCATGCACACGCAGCAAGCCGACCCGGTCAGCGATGGTTTCTGAATTCGTGGTAACCATCCCGGCATCGCCACTGGCGCTGAGGTTTTTGGTGGGGTAGAAGCTGAAAGCCGCTGCGTCTCCCAGAGCGCCTGCCTTACGTCCGTCCCAAGTGGCCCCAAAGGCCTGGGCCGCATCTTCGATCAGGAGCACCCCATGTTCCTGCTTGAGCAACGCAAAGCAATCCCAATCAGTGATTTGGCCATAGAGATGAACAGGGAGAATCGCCCGGACAGTGGGCGTGGCTGTGAGGCACGCCCTGGCCGCCACTGGATCCAGGTTGAATGTCTCCGGATCGATGTCCGCCAGCAAGGGCCGAGCGCCTGCACGGAGAATGGAGCTGACGGTGGCGAAGAAGCTGAAAGCAGTGGTGATGACGGCATCACCGGGGGCGATGCCGGCGCCTTCGAGCGCCAGCCACAAAGCATCTGTGCCCGAAGAACAGCCGATGGCGTGGGCACCGCCGCACTTTTCCCCGGCGGCGCGCTCAAACTCAGCGACCGGGGGACCCATGATGAATTTTTGTGAGGAAAAGACGTTCTCGACCGCTTTGAGCAGCAAATGCCCAATCGCGCCATATTCACGCGAAAGGTCCAGGATTGGCACCCTCAGCGGGGCGCCGTCTGGGCTTTCCTTGCTATCTCCCACAATCGTAATGTTAGCACTGCCCTTCGACACACCCTTTTCGAGCCCAGCGCGCATCTAAGCTACTTGGTTTTTGGTCCCCGAAGGCTCCGGGCCCTGTCCCAACTCGGGAACGCGTGTAAACTTTCAATAGCAGGACTTGAGTGTGCTTTTCGGCGTCAAGCCCAACGTTGCGGTAGCTGCAAGAGCTTGAGCATTTTCCATAACGTAATTCGACATCGCAGAAATTGGAGATCGGCACATGGACAATAAGCCGGCACAGAACATTCAGGACACGTTTCTTAATACGGTCCGCAAAGATAAGACTCCGATCACGATATACCTGGTCAGCGGAGTTAAACTCACAGGCAAAATACGCTCCTTTGACAAGTATTCCGT
>CAZSUK010000199.1:0-12470 GCA_964609355.1 uncultured Acidobacteriaceae bacterium
ACCGCGGCTGCCATCATTCTCGCCTCTGCTATCGCTGGACGGCCGTGGCAACAGGAGGCGGAGCATGCGGCCCAGGTGTTCTCGAGCTACCTGGATCCTATCTTCGCCATGCGCGGCGAGCTCGACCGGTTCTGCCAGGGAGCAGCCAATATTGAAGTGATCGGCCGCGGTGCGGGCTATGGCGGAGCATTTATGAGCGCACTGTGCATTCGCGAAATGCGCGGGTTCCGGGCGGCTCCGCATACCGGCGCGGGATTCAAGCATGGCCCTAATCTGGATGTAGACCAGACCCACGTTGCCATCATCTTTGCCCTGGGTCACACAGCCGAGCTGGGTATCAAGCTGGCTCAGGAATGCAATCGTCGAGGCGGCAAGGTCGTGCTGGTGTCGAGCCAGGAGATCCACGCCACGGAGAAACTTTTCCCCGTCAAAATCGAGGCTGTCGCGGAGCCCTGGGAGGGAATCACGTCGTTGCTTGTACCGCAGGCATTGACGTTGGCCATGGTGGAGCGAATGGGCTGCCGGCTCCCACCACGTTTTCAATACGGCGTGATGGAGCAGTAACCGGTTACTGTTGGTGAGGCAAGGTCAGCGTCGGGTTCTGATCGAAAAAGTTGACCGGTCGAATGAGAAAGTCATGCCATAGTGTAGGCATCACCGGCCAGTCCTCGAGGCGAACCACGTGGTGGAATCCTAGCGTGTACCAACCGACAATGTCTGTGTTTTCGATGGAACGGTTTGCCTTGGTCCATTCGGGCAGCCCGCGCAGGCCGTCGTTGTTGGTCACATAGGTGCCGGCGGCGTAGCGTTCATCCGGGTTGTAGGGCGTTACCCACATCTGGTGCCCGGAAAATGCTCCCACGCGTTGCGCCGGATCATCATTCGAAATGCTCGACACTGCTGTGGCGCCTGGCATGATTTCCCATCCCGTCGGGTAGCCGCGTGCATCATGCTGGTTGGGATTGATGAAGTGCCACATGGACGGAACACGCATATCGAGGTCGAGGATCGCGTCTTTCTCTTTATGCGCGATGGATGACTTGGCAGCCCAGATGGTCTTGCGTGTCTTGCCGGAGAGCGGCTCCTGCACCAGCCTGTCGACCATAAGGCTATTGGCGGGACCATCCACGTCGAGATCCAGCCGGTAAGAGAAGTAGTGATCGTGATTGACGGCGACCAGGTTAGGCGCGACCAGCGTCCCGTGCTCGAGCTTACCTGGCTCTTCCATCGTGACCATCTGCTCCTTCACTCCTTTGGTCTCCACGATGCCAGTTGCACCGACGGCGACGCGGATGGTGCCATCCTGCTGGAAGATCCAATCCAGCAGGTAGTCATAATTACCCGCGACCGCGGCCGTGCGCAGTACCAGTTCCCGGCTGGGACGCCCGCTGATCACTTCGCCTTCCAGATGCCTCCATGCCGGGCCATCGCCGGGCCGTTCGAACAGGCAAGCAAGTTGCGGCTTCAACACCGGAGCGCCCGCATCCGACGGAATCAGGCCCGTAAAGTACTGCGCATGTGGCGGGCAGTCGTCCAGGCCTACCGGCTTGATCAACCCTCCGAGCAAAAACTCGCCCGCATCTACAAAAGCGCGCGAATTCCACCCTTCATCGGGATCCATGTAGGGCACATACATTTCCGACAGAGAACCCTCGTACATTACCGAACGGAGCCGATCGCCATCCTGGTAGCGCACCAGGTTAATGACGGGACCAACCCGGGGATCCAGGCGAAAACGGAAATGCCAGTTCTGCCATACCACCTCTCCTTTGTCGATGCTGTAGCCGGGGCCCAGCGGCTGAGTTACCAACAAGGGTTTCGTGCCGGGACGCGGGGTCGCATCGGCCTCCTCGTAGTTGATGTCTGACGTCGACATGGGCACGGGCTCATTGTCGACGACTTTCAGGACCTTCTCGCTGGTGAGGTCGGCGAGGATATAAACTCCTTCGATGGCGCGGCCCCAGGGGTGATATACGCCGTGAGAATCAGTGCAATCGCCAAATCCAATCCGGCTGCTGGACTGCTCGGGAAAGATCATCCACGTGATGGGGATCGGTTCACAACGCACGCCAGCCAGATCGGTCACTCCATGGTGCTTGAGGGCAGCGATCACGCGAGGATCCTTCTTGACTATGTCGTTCATGGTGTCGAGCTCAGAGCCGGTAATGGGCGCCTGCACGCCCGGAACCTCTTTCCAGAACTCGAGCGTGTGCGCCGCAACATCGACCCGGGCTTCGATGGTCTTGCCATTGTCCTCAAGGATCACATCCGCTTCGCGGGGAATCGGATCACCCGTCTTCCAGGCCAGCACCTTGTCTTTGACCGGCTCATGCAGCAAAACACTCGAGAACAGCGTTTTCTCAGACAGGTGGCCACTTTGCGCCAGCACGTCGTGCACGGTCCAATATTCCCCGGTCGTAAGCGCATCCAGCGGATGCTGGGGTGCTTGGGATTGGCCGTAGAGAGCAGCAGTCAGTGCGGAGATTACGATCAGGTTGCAAAGTAGGGTTCGCATGGGTTGTGTGCAGAATCGTAGCACACTTCATAATGTTTAGTTAGAATCCTTGAGCCTGCCGGTAGGTGGTATAAAAGGGAGGTTCAGGGCTACTCCCAAATTCGTAAGCCGGTTTTCATTGAAGAACGAATCTATCTCGGTCGGCAGGCCCTCATTACTGCGCCATACCAACGCACTCCGCGTCCTCAAGCTCCTGCGTGAGAGCGGATCGTGTTCCAAGGCTGACCTGGTGCGTGCTTCTGGCCTTAGCGCCCCCACTATCACTAATGTCGTCGGTGATCTGCTCTCCGCCGACCTGATCAAGGCCTTGGGCGAGGGGGAGTCGAATGGCGGCAGGCCTCCTGACATCATTGCCTTCAAGGCGGAGCGCGGGTGCGTGCTGGCAGTCAAGATCACCGCGGACAGCCTGTCGTTTCTACTGGCTGACCTGAACGGCAGCCCACTCGACACCCATGAGATCCCGTTGGGCGGGCGCAAGACGACTCCGGACGCCATTTGTATTTTGATCGGCGAAGAAGTGCGGCGCTTGTTGCGCAAGCACCGGAAAAAGCGCGAGCAGCTGCTTGCGGTGGTAGTTGGCGTGCCCGCCATTACCAATGTTGACGAGGGCATGGTGCTGTCGATCAGCACGCTTGAAAACTGGCGCTCTGTGCCTTTGCGCGCCAAGCTGAGCAAGATTGTCGACTGCCTGGTGATCGTCGAGAACGATACGAATCTGGCGGCTCAGGGCGAGCGTTATTGCGGCGCGGCGCAAGCTGAGGAAACTTTCATCCTCATTCACATCGGCCCCAACGTGGGCGCCGGCATCGTGCTGGGCGGCCAGATTTATCACGGCTCGCAGTGGTCGGCCGGGGAAATCGGGTACTTGCGGCTGCCTAACACCTCGCGCCGCCGGCCAACCCTGCATGAGTTTGGCGAGCTCGAAACAGTGCTGACCAGTGCGGGGATTCTGGAGAGCTGGAATGAAGGAAAGAAGAATGCATCCGGCGAAATGGATGCTCTCGGGGTGCTGAATCTCGCGCAGGGGGGCGACGCCCGAGCAGAAAAGATCGTGCAGCATCGGGCTGGGATTGTGGCCGACATCGTCGTCAATCTTTCCCTTATTTTGAATCCTGGTTTGATCTTGCTTGAAGGGGAAGTGGGCGGACACCCTACGCTCATTAGCGCGGTTCAGAAGCAGCTTCAGGAAAGCGAATTCGCGGTCACGAAGATTGGGGCTGGGAAACTTGGCAATACGTCAGTGCTTTGGGGTGGGATCGCCATTGCTCTGGAGATGATTCCTTCTGTTTTGCTGCCCAGCCCTTGATCGATGGCGTTCTGTAAGGCACGGCTTTTGAAGGCTGCCGAAAAATTCGGGACCGGTCAGGATTGGCAGGGGCTAAAGCCTGACGTTTTCTCGATCGTTTACGGCCCGACTAAAGTCGTGACCTGATACAAAGCCCAAAGGTCTGTGGTTTGCTGCGGAAGAGACGACTGCAGATCCCTCCACTACGCTACGCTCCGGTCGGGATGACAAGGGGAGTGCGGTTGCGTTTTTGGAAGATTAGCGACTTGGATGGACAGAGTTACACACGGCTAGTGCAGCCGGAATGCGACGTAGACGCTGCCTGTGGGTCCCCGGGCAAATTGGGTGCCGCCGCTGGCGATCACGACATATTGCTCGCCGTCGATCATGTATGTTGCGGGAGTTGCTGTGCCCGCAAAGGGTAGGAGCGTCTCCCAAAGGAGTTTTCCCGTGCTGCTATCGAATGCTCTGAACTTCTTGTCGTAGGCGGTCGCGCCAATGAACAAAAGACCACTCGCGGTGATTATGGGGCCACCATAATTGTCCGTACCTGTGTTGGTCAGGCCCTTTGCGGCGAGCTCGGGATATTCACCGAGTGGTGTCTTCCACAAATATTTTCCCGTGTTGAGATCGATCGCGTTCAGTGTTCCCCAGGGTGGAGTGATCGCCGGGTAACCCTCGCGATCCAAAAAGTCCCGCGATCCTGTCACCTCGTACTTCATCGTGGTGCCATCGGCAGCAGCGGAGTAAATTCCGCCCCGATCTGGATCCGCGGCATTGGTTTCGGGCTCCCGCTTCAGAAAACGAATCAGCGCACGCAAATGCTCATCGCGTAGGTTGGGAAACCCAGGCATGCGGCCGCCGCCTTGAGCGATCTTTGCCTCAATCTGCTCCGTGCTCAGACGCTTTCCAACGTCGATCAGCGAGGGATAGAGCGGCGGAGAGCCTTCCAGATCCTTGCCATGGCACAGGCTACATTGATTGTGATAAATCCTTTCGCCGGTACTCGCCGTCGGCCGGTTCTGGGTCAGAGCGAGGACACACGCCGCCTCGTTCGCATTCACGTAAATGACGCCGCGCCTGCGGTCGACGGCAGGACCACCCCATTCAGCGCCGCCAAGAAAGCAGGGAAACACGACCGTCTCGTGGTCAAGGCCAATGGGTAAAAACTGGCCTCCGCTGCGGAAGCCGGCAAACTCCTTCAGCGCCGCTTCGTGTGCTTCCGGTGTCCGGGTTGTTAATAAGTCTTGCGTGAGCATCTGCCTTGTAAACGGCTCCGGGTTCGTGGGAAAAGGCTGCGTGGGCGAAGTAACTTCCCCCGGAACTTCGCTCGCTGGATAAGGACGTTCTTCGATCGGGAAAAGCGGCTTTCCATTGGAACGGTCAAACACGTACAGGTACCCTTGCTTGGTTGTTTGTGCGATCGCATCCACGCACCTGCCGTTGTGTCTTACGGAGAGCAGAGCCGGCGGCGAAGGAAAATCGCGGTCCCAAATGTCGTGGTGCACGCCCTGGAAATGCCAGAGGCGCTTGCCGGTTTTGGCATCGAGCGCAAGCAGAGTGTCTGCGAAGAGATCGTTGCCTGCACGGTCGGCTCCATAAAAATCGAATACTGCAGATCCGGTGGGAACGTAGACAATACCCCGGTGGGGATCGAGCGCCATCCCCGCCCAGTTGTTCGCTGCGCCAGCGCTTTTCCAGGCTTCTGCCGGCCAGCTTTCGTAACCGAACTCACCGGGATGCGGGATGGTATGAAAAGTCCATCGCAGGCCCCCCGTCTTCACATCGAATGCACGAATATCGCCGGGAGGTGAGGGGTACGTCTCGGGATTGCGACCCCCGACAATGATCAAATCCTGATAAACAATGCCCGGGCTGGTAAGAACCACCGATTGCGACAGGTAGTCTCCCCGCAGGTTCTTGCGCAGATCGATGCGCCCCTGCTCGCCGAAAGAGGCGATCGGTTTCCCTGTTACGGCATCCAGGGCATACAGGTAATACATGATCCCTGCGAGCACCCGCCCTTGCTTGCCATCAGTCCAGTAGGCAAGCCCGCGTGCCGGTTGACTGCTATGCATGCCAGAGTCGAACTTCCAAAGCAGCTTACCCGTCGAGGCTTCGAGTGCAATCACTTTTTGCGAAGCGGTATAGGCGAAGAGAGTTCTACCAACAACGATGGGGCTTGTTTCCAGTCCACCCTCTTCGGCCGAATCGAATTTCCACGCCTCTTTCAGGCGGCCGACATTGCGTCGATTGATTTGCGAAAGCCCGGAGTAATGATCGCCTTCTGGCTGCCCGCCATAGACCGGCCAATCCGGCCGCTGTGGCAGCCCACTACTCGGGCACGTCTGCGCGTGCAGAGCGACATTCGCTCCCAGCGCAAGCGTCAGGAAAATCAAGCCTATTTGGGGCTTCACTTGCCCAGGAGCCACTCAGCAGCATTCTGTATAAGCGTATTCTGCACCGGGCTGGTAAAGATCTTGTCCCCGTGGCCCATGTTCATATACACCATCTTGTACTGAGTATTGGTCCAAACCACCGGAATGTCTCCCGAAGTCAGCAACCCCTTAATGCCAAGGGGATAATTTGCGGGATCCAAAGTCAGCAGCACGTGAATATGACTGTCCGCCCGAGGGCTGGGCTTCCAGCGGTACCATTCATTCGTCGGCGAGAGAAAGCCTGCGGGAAGATTCCGCGTGACCGGACTGTTTGGGTCGTCCACGATCAGCTTCGCCTGCAAGGGGGGCCAGCTATTGGCGTCAAAAACCCCTCCGCCGATAAACTTCATGAACCAGGGCCACTTAGTAGTTTTATCGTTATAAGCAGAGACGTGAAAGCCTAGCCAGGCGCCGCCGTTCGTCATGTAACGTTCGAAGGCTTCGCGCTCCGCCTGGTTGTGCGGAAATTCATTAAGCCAAACTACCAGCTGGTACGACTTTAAATTTGTATCATTCACTGCTTCCCAGTCGGTCGTAGCCTCGAGTGTAAGGCCGTCTTTCTGGGCGAGGTCGGCGAAGAAACGAAGTGCGTCGACCGCGAACAAGACATGATCGTTTTCAACATTCAAAGAGTAAAGCAGCAGCACGCGCGGCTTAGGCGCCTTCGGGGCAAGCTGCTGCGCCCCGGCCGCGGAGAAGCACAACACCAGCGCGATGAGAGGTTTGATCATTGCCCGGCAGCCCAGAAAATCGAGTTCCTGAACAGCTGAGTGAAATCCTTATTCTGAAATAGTTCCGCGTGATGCCCCATGAATATGTAAATGTTCCTGGCCTTCACATGTTCGTTGGTCCAAACCACAGGATGGTCCCCCATGGTGATCATGCTCTTAGGCTGATAAGTGGACTCATCCACGCTCATAAGGACCCGCACATTGGGCCGGTTCGATCGGCTCCACGTGTACCACTCCTCTTTATCAATGACGAAAGACTGGGGAAGACCCTTGGTTGCGGGGTGGTTTGGATCATCTACCTTGACCGTAGCGGTAGCAAATTGCGCAATGTAGCTGGTGTATCGAATGTCGCCCATAAAGTGGGACCACCACGGCCACATCGGGTATCCATCAAAGTCACCCAACAACATTGCATGATGGAAACCGATCCAACCACCTGTTCCGCGAGTGATGTAGCGCTCAAAAGCTTCTTTGGCTACCGGCGTCCAGCGATAAGGCGGGTAGTTGAGCTGAATGAACAATCGATATTTCGCGAGGAAAGCGTCGTTAATCTGATCTGTGTTGTTGATGTAGTCGACGGCAAAGTCATTTTCGGCTGCCAGCTGTGCCAGCCACACTTTGGCTGCCGCCACAAACCCATCGTGGAGAGTGGGACCGTTCTCTGCGATCGCCAACACCCGGAACTTGACCGGATGAC
The DNA here is from genome assembly GCA_964609355.1 of uncultured Acidobacteriaceae bacterium. Classification (GTDB taxonomy): domain Bacteria; phylum Acidobacteriota; class Terriglobia; order Terriglobales; family Acidobacteriaceae; genus PALSA-350. The sequence goes on from CAZSUK010000199.1 coordinate 7,667, forward strand.
TCGGCGTGTCAGCGGCCCGGGCCACCTGAGATCCCACACAGAACAGCGCGAAGAGGAAGAACAGAATTTTTCTAGAGAAGATCATCCTTACTTTCCCACCACGGTTACATCGTTGCTGCTGAAATTGGCTACATAAAGCAAATGCGCGGAAACATCGAATTCCAGGGCATAGGGAATCGTGCCCACCTTCACTGTGGCGGCAGGGAGATTCGTTTTGCCGTCGATCACGGTCAGGCTGGCGGTTCGCTGATTTGCTATATAAATACGATCGCCCTTGGGATCAATTGCGATTGCCTGCGGCGGCGTTCCCAGGCTAACCGTCGTCGTCACGGTTGCAGTTGAGCCATCGATAACCGCCATGCTCTCATTCCCGTAGCTCAACACATAAGCTTTTTGAGTAGCCGGATTCGCTTCGACGGCGAAAGGAATTGCTCCGACGCTCACCGTTGTCGAAGCATTGGTAGCACCGTCAATGACCGACACGCTGGCGCTGTCTTCGCTGAGGGCATATATTTTGTTCGCCTTCGCGTCCACTGCAACGGCCCAGGGGTGCTTGCCGATCCCGATCGAGCTGGTAGCCCCGGTCGCTCCATCAATGACGGTCACGTCCTGGCTTCCATAGTTGACTGTGTACGCCTTATTGGTCACGGCATTCAGGGCAATCCCGCGTGGACCCTGCCCCACCTGGATCGTCGTCGTCGCATTGGTTGCGCCATCGATAACCGTTACGCTATGGCCAAAATTGTTAGCCACGTAGATTTTGTTGGTGGCTGTGTTTACCGCCAATGCTTGCGGATAGTCGCCTACATGCACAGTGCTGCTGATCGTCCCGGCTTTGCCATCGATTACGGAAACCGAATCGCTGCCTGAATTGGTGATGTAGACCTTGTTCGTCTCTGGATTAATGGCGACGGCTTCCGGACGATCTTCTACATTCAAGGTCGAGGTCGCATAGGTCTCACTGTCGAGGATGGTCACCGAGTTGCTGCCGTGATTGACCACGTAGACTTTGTGTGTGAGCGGATTCGCGGCTACGGCGATCGGAGTCGTGCCCACGGGAACCGTCCTGACCACGGTCTGCGCTCCAAGTGCTGGCGCGATGATCGCGGCAAACACTGCTATACCAGTTCGGGTCACTTTTGCAGCCAATAGTTGTTCAGACCGATGTAAGCCGATGGCAGGTTGGCCAGGATTGTCCGGCGGAGCTTCAGCTGATCGACCGGCTGAGCAGTTTGATACAGCACATTGCCATCTGCGTCGAGCAGGATGGTGTAAGGGACTTCGACGCCAGAATCCCATTTGGGATCGAATGCCTTCTGCAGTTCAGCCGTGTTCTCTGAGTCGAAGAGAAAGTTGCGGCTGGTGGCATGCTTTTGGTCCAACCACTCCTTGACCGCTGCCTTTTCTTCGGGCTTGTTCATTGAAACCACGACCAGCTCAAAGTTACGATCGCTGTACATGCGGTAGATATCCTGAATGCCGGCGAACTCCTCCAGGCAGGCGCTGCATCGAGTGGACCAGAACTGGATCAGCCTTACATTGCCGTCGGGGTTGGTGTGCAGGGACTTCAACGCATCCGCGGATACCATCTCAAGCGCCACAGGCTGGGCGTTCAGCTTCTCCATAAAGGCCACGTTGGCTGCTTCTTTATCGCTCCACTTGGTCGAGCAACCGAATGCGCCCGTGTGCTTGACTGCCACTTCTTTGTCCGCCAGTAGCGCGTCGAGGGCGTCCAGAGCATAGTGGCGCTTGACGAACTCAACTCGGTAGCTGTCGTCGATCGCGCCTTCGTAGCGAAGCTTGCGTTGTTGGTCGAAGATGAAGATATGAGGGGATGCCTGCGGACCGTACGCTCGCGAGACGCTTTCGGTCTCTCCGTCATAGAGATAGGGGTAAGGCAGATGCTTGTAAGCCACCCGAATCTTCATCTCGTCAAGGGTGTCGCTTATATCGGAAGAGTCCAACTCGTCGATGCGGATTGCTTTCGGATCATTCGGACTGATGGCGACGAGGGCGACTCCTTTGTCTCGATAGTCGTTGTACATCTGCGTAACCCGGCCCTCGTACATTTGGGCGTTCGGGCAGTGATTGCAGGTAAAGACCACAACAAGAATCTTGCTCGATGCGTAGTCGCTCAGTTTGTGTAAGTTTCCGTCCGCGCCGGGCAACGAGAAGTCGGGTGCAGCCGAACCAATTGGCAGGATAGGATGATCCGCGGCCAACCCTGCGACCGGCAACATCAGCAAAGCGAGCAAACAAACGACAGATTTGATACCTGACATCCTTTTCTCCCCGCGGCGAAACAATAACTGCGTCTGAATCATCAGTTTCCGGAAGGGCACGGCTTCAGCCGTGCCGCAAATAGTACCGCTAAACCCGGCTTTAGCCGCTGAGGTACGTTTTTTCTTTCCTCTGAACTCACGTGTGCGGTCATAAAAGACGACCTCAGGGGCTAATGCTCGCTGCGGCGAGGTAGCCCGGAAACTCTCTAGCGTGTTACGGCACGGCTGAAGCCGCGCCCTTCCGGGGACTGCATTTTCACGCGCACTCCTAAGCCCCGGAAAATCCATACTGCCAGGCATAGGCGACATTGGTGCGCATGTCATCGCGCACGTCGTCATTGCCTTCCTTTTCGTACTCGATGGCAACCAGGCGGCGAAAATTCTGACGGTGCAATTCCGCCTCTACCTCGGGAATCTTCGCGATCCCAGATCCCAGCAGAACATTCTCTCCGCTGCCTTTGGCTTTCACATCCTTCAGGTGCACCAGGTTCAACCGGGGCGCAAGCTTGCGAACCGCGTCGACCGGATCGTACCCGCAGGCTGCAAAATGACCCGTGTCCGCGGTAGCGCCGCAGTTCGGCGAAAGGCCCGCAAGCGCGTTGAGCACATCGTCCGGGCTCTCATAAGGAAACTTTTGCCCGGCAAAGAAATGGTTATGAATGGAAAAGGTCAGCCCGGCGTCACTCACGCTGCGGTCAATATGCTTCAGCAGATCGGCTCCGGTGGCATCCCCGGTGATATTGTGCGCGCCCAGTAACTTTGCGAAAGCCACGGCCTGGGCTACTTCCTGCTCGTTATTGAGCGTGGCCGCATAGTAAGAAACACATTTGATCCCAGCCTTATCGAGCTTCGCCCGGGCGGACTGAAACAGTGCTTCGTTGGGATGACTCAGGATCATGTACTCGCCGCGCGACATCTCGATCTGCTGGTTATGCAGGCCGTTGGTAGGCAGCAGAATCTCCAGCTGCGCCATCATGTCGTCGAACGACAGGGCGTGATAGCTGAAGGTGCCGATGCCGATGGTCAACGGTGCTAACGCATAAGCGGGCAAGGCGCTTGCCGCAAGGCTTGCCGCTGCGGCTTTCACGAATGTTCTTCGATTCATCATTCGATTCATTAGGGAGTGCGCGCAGCCGTTTCTGTTGCCGGGAGCGGAAGCAATTCTTTCGACGGTGTATCCGCGGGAAAAGAGACGTTGAAAAAGCAAACCATCATTTCGTCGAAGCTCTGCTGGCCCCAGGTGACGGTTTTGCTGGGATCGGGATTTTCAGGATTGCCGGTTGAGTTGTCGTAGTGTGCCGTGCACTCGACTTTGGTGCCCGCAGGCAGCACAATCGGCTTGGCCAGGTTGTACCAAAGCTGCCAGTGCCAGTTATAGTGCGGCACATTCAGGATCGATCGCGTCGTTCCATCAGGAAAGACCAGCCGGTACGACATATCTTTCCCCCGCATGTGCATATGGGGGTGCATACCGAGCAGCGTTACTTCGCGGCGGAAGGTAAACGAGGCATCCACCCGATAATCCGGATCCCCAGGCGGAATTTTGAACTTCTCGTTGCCTGTCGAAAGCGTCATCACCCGCTCTGTAGGCGGCTCTTTCGCCAGCACCAGCCCTACATTCGCCTGGTCAGTCGTGGCTTTGCCTTCCGGCATGTAATGCACTTCGAGCACAATGTCTGAGCCGGCGGGAATCAGCTTCGCCTGTCCCGGTGCAAACATATCCGGCGGCTGCCCCGGGGCATAGCCCACCAGCCAGTCGCTGGGCACATCATCCTTGGCCACCTTCTCCCCCGTCTTCGCCGGCGGGGCAACGAAGAATTCTTCTTTCGGCTGATCCTTGAAGTAGTTGGAACCGGGGGTGCGAACGTAGGCCACGATGTGGTGCACCACGGAGCGATCCGTCGGCGCCGCCTCCACATCCTGCACCCAGGTGTCTTTGGTAAAGCCGGTGGGTATGATCACGTACTGGTAATCAAGAATTCCGGTAGCCGGCACGGAAAACGCCCGCGGAAGTTGATAGATTTTGTCGGGCTTGGGGATGGTCCACCCTTTGACGAAGTCGATCGGTGCAGGCAAGTCCTTGGGATCGCCCTTAGGCGCGCCCGCATCTACCCAGGCCGCTATGGTATCGATCTGGGCCTGCGTCAGCGATCGATTGTTCTCGAACTTCTCGGTGTGGCCATCCTCAAACCAGGGCGGCATGGCCCGTGTGATGACCATCCGCTTCATCGCCGTGGCCCAGGGCCGCGCGTCTTCATACGTCAGCATGGAGAACGGAGTGCCTTCCCCCGGACGGTGGCAGCTTTGGCAATTCTGCTGCAGGATCGGTGCGACGTCCCTGGTAAAGGTCAGATTCGAAGCCCTGGTGACCGGGAGGGCAGCCGAGTCAGGCTTCGCCATGCCGGCCATCTGCCCCAAAAGGCAAGGGGCTATCGAGAGTTGCAACGCGAAGGTCACGGCTCGGGTTTTGGCTCGGGTTCGATGCATGGTTTGATTAATTAGGAACGTTTCATTAGTATGTC
>CAZSUK010000200.1:0-12090 GCA_964609355.1 uncultured Acidobacteriaceae bacterium
CAATGTCCGCTTTCGCCAAGGCAATCTCCGCTTCGCTGACCTGTTCGCAATAACCGCCAGTCTCTTGAATGACGCGCGCGGCCTTGCGCCAGGACGCAGGATTTCCAATCCGGATGGCAGTCGCCCGGGTATCGGCCTGCACGGGCTGGATATCGCGCCCGTCCTGATTCATCAGGTACAGATACAGCGGGTTGGCGCCTTCGGCCTGCACCACGCTGATTTTCGGGACCTTGCCGGTCAATCCCAGGTGCATCATCTCGAGAAAGCCTTTGCCCAAAGCGGAACTGTTGGCGAGATTGCCGCCAGGCACGATCAAGTGGTCGGGGACTTGCCAGTCAAACTCCTCGGCTATCTCAAACGCCGCTGTTTTTTGACCTTCCAGCCGGTAGGGATTGACGGAGTTGAGCAAATAAACCGGCGCCCGCCGCACCACGTCCTTAAGCACCCGTACGCAACCATCGAAGTCGGTGTTCAGCTGGCAGGTGACCGCGCCGTAATCCAGGGCCTGGGACAGCTTGGACCAGGAAATTTTGCTTTCAGGCAGCAAAACAAGGCTATTCATGCCGGCGCGGGCTGCATAAGCCGCCATGGAGGCGGAAGTGTTGCCGGTCGAGGCGCAGGCCACCCATTCGAAGTCCAGCTCGCGGGCCTGCGAAAGAGCGGCCGTCATACCAGTGTCTTTGAACGAGCCGGTTGGGTTCATCCCTTGATGCTTGGCATACAACTGGTCCAGCCCCAGTTCCTCTGCACTTCTGAGGAGGCGGTAGAGCGGCGTGTTGCCTTCGCGCAGGGTGACTGCCTTCTCAGGATGCACCACGATTGGCAGCAACTCCCGAAAGCGCCACACACCGCTGCGGTCAATAGGGAGTCTGGACTGGAGCCTCTCCTGCCAGAGCCATCGCAGGGCGCCCGGATTGGGCATACGGCGAGGGCCCGAAATCGGCGCGCCGGCCGCGCTCCCGGCTGCGCTCCACGACGGGTATTCAACCTCGAGAAGTTCGCCGCAGTCTACACAACGGAAGTCTTTTTCGACTGCATCGGGGAGTATAACTGCGCCGCAACCGATGCAGCGCAGTTGATGAGAAGCTTCGTGCATGGTCTAAGCCTAGCTTAGAACTTGTTCCCTACTCAGCGAAGGCCCGTGGCTTTTCAGGTCCGGCCAGACCCGCGAGGCCAGAAGAGACCAAAATCGTCGTCAGTTGATATGAATTCGTATGGGCCACGGCATCGTACCGTATCATTTCGTTATGTTGCTTTCGCCGCGCGAGGCCGCTTTACGCTTGGGGATTACCTATCCCACGATCAAGCAGTGGATTTACCGCGGAAAGTTGAAGGCAGTCAAGACGCCGGGCGGCCACTATCGCATTCCCGAGTCGGAACTGGATAGCCTGCTGCACCAGGCGAAACGTCCGGAAACTCCCAGGCGAGAGATGCTGCGCTCGCTCAGCGGACGCAACCAGCTTACCGGCCGCATTGTTGAGCTGAAGATTGAAGGCCTGCTGGCACAGGTCAAGCTTTCCATCGGAGGGCAGATTATCACTGCCATCATTACCTCGGAGGCGGCGCGGGAAATGCGGCTCCAGGTGGGAGAAACGGCCGCTGCCCTCATTAAATCGACTGAAGTGATGGTGCTGCGTGTTTAGACGAACTTTGCTTCTGATTCTGTTGACCCTTGCTGCCCTGCCCGGCAATGCGCAGGAGAGCGCCTCACTTAAGATTGCCGCGGCCGCGGACCTTCAGCCGGTTTTACCCACACTCATCGAACAGTTCGAAAAGCAGACGAATAAGAAAGTCGAGGCTTCGTACGCCTCTTCGGCCACACTGGCCACACAGATCATCAACGGCGGCCCTTTCGGATTATTTTTGGCAGCTGATTTGTCCTTTCCCCAGAAAGTGATTGCCGCCGGCCTCGGGGATAGCGCCGAGCCTGTTCCTTATGCCCGCGGAACGCTGGTCTTGTGGGCACGAAACAACTCTCCGCTTCAGCCGCTCAGCATTGACTCGCTGCGTAACCCATCTCTCAAAACAGTCGCCGTTGCCAATCCCGATCATGCACCCTACGGCCGCGCAGCCAAGGCTGCAATCGAAAAGCTGGGCTTAACGGCTACTTTGCAAAGCAAGCTGGTGGTAGCGGAAAACATCGCGCAAACCGCCCAGTATGCCGATTCGGGCAATGCTGAGGTGGGTTTCCTTTCGCTTACCTCCGCATTGACCCCACGCTTGATGGCGGACGGAAAATACGTCGCCCTGCCTGAGGATTCCTACCCACCGCTGTTGCAGGGGGCGGTAGTGATCAAGAACGGACCAGCCGCTGAGGAAGCTCACCAATTCCTTGATTTTCTGCTTTCCCCGCCGATCAGGAAACAACTAGCTGAGCGTGGATTGAAAGCGCCTTAGTACTTCTTCGCGCGCATATGGACCAGCAAGCTATCTTCCTCACCTTTCGTTTGGCCGCGTTCACTACGCTGATCCTGCTGGTGGTGGCTATTCCGTTGGGCTACTGGCTCGCCTTTGGCGAGGCGCGCTGGAAACCCCTGGTGGAAGCTGCGGTCGCCCTCCCGTTGGTTCTTCCGCCCACCGTTCTCGGGTTCTATCTGCTGGTGCTGATGGGTCCGCAAACAGCGGTGGGAAGAACACTGTCGACGATCTTCGGGCACCCGTTGGCTTTTTCCTTCGGTGGACTCCTGGTGGGCTCGGTTATCTTCAGCCTTCCGTTTGCTGTCCAGCCGATGACGTCGGGCTTCCGCTCGGTCGATCGGGAGATTCTGGAAGCGGCGCAACTGCTGTCGCCCGATCGAACTAGGATCCTGAGGAAGGTGTTACTGCCGCTGGCGCGGCCTTTCCTGCTAACCGCGGCGGTGCTGGCCTTTACCCACACGGTAGGTGAGTTTGGGGTGGTGCTGATGATCGGCGGTGGAATCCCGGGCGTCACCAAAACGTTATCGATTTCGATCTACGATCAGGTCCAGGACTTTGCTTACAGGCAGGCCAACATCACGGCTCTGCTGTTGCTGAGCGTCTCCTTCCTGGCGCTGTTAATCATTTACGGACGCCGGGGCCGAGCCGGTGTCTGAATATCTGCGGATCGATGTTGAGCACACGTTGGGTGAGTTGATACTGCGCGTAGACTGCGCGCTGTCGGCACCCTGGACGGTGCTCTTCGGTCCCTCGGGCGCAGGCAAGACTTCCCTGCTGCGCATTCTGGGTGGTTTGACGCGACCGCATAAGGGGCGGGTCGTCTTGCACGGACGAACGCTGGCGGATAGCTGCAACGGAACCTGGGTAGGTCCCGCGCAACGGGAGATTGGGTTTGTTACCCAGCGGCCTACTCTTTTTCCTAACCTGAATGTAAGCGCCAATGTTGCTTTTGGGCTGCGAGGGCTGAGCAGGCAGTCGAGCGCAGAGCGGGTGGTGCAGATGCTCGAGCTGTTTCAGGCCAGCCAACTGGCAAGGCGAATGCCGGCTGACCTTTCGGGTGGAGAGCGGCAGCGGGTAGCACTGGCGCGCGCCCTCGCTCCCCAACCCCGGCTACTCCTGCTGGACGAGCCCTTCACCGCCCTGGATGCGGGCCTGAAGGCTTTAATCCTGGAGCAACTGACTCGCTGGCTGGCGGAACATAAGGTTCCCGCGCTCTACGTGTCGCACGATGTAGCGGAAGCCTTCCAGACGGCAGCGGACGTGATGGTGATCGAACGGGGCCAGATAAAGGCCCAGGGACGGCCCGAAACGGTGTTAGCCACCCAACGCGAGCTACTGCTTCGGCAACTAGACTCAGCCGGACAGCCGCTAAATAGTCCCCAGCGCCTGTTATACTAATGTATAACCTCGGAGGCGTGCATGCATACGAGCAACCTGCGCAAAGTCGGCGGATCTGTCATGCTGGCCGTTCCACGGCCCATCCTTGATTTGCTTCGTCTGGAAGCCGGGGCAACGGTGGGACTTTCGGTGGAGGATGGCTGTTTGATTGTTCAGCCAGCATTGAAGCCGAGATACACACTCGATGAGTTACTGGCGCAGTGCGAGCCTGGTGCTGCGATTTCTCCAGAGGACAGAGACTGGCTGGATGCACCTCCGGTCGGCCAAGAATTGTGAAACGGGGCGACATCTATCTCGTCTCGCTCGATCCAAGCCTGGGCCACGAGCAGCAGGGGACCCGTCCAGTGCTCGTGGTTTCTCCCGACCGCTTTAACACCTTCACCCATGTACCTATCGTTGTGCCAATTACGTCGGGCGGAACCTTCGCGCGGAATGCCGGTTTCACTGTTTCACTGACCGGAGCGGGCACGCGGACGAACGGGCTCATTCGCTGTGATCAACCACGGCCGCTGGACATAACTGCGCGCCGTGGGCGGAGACTGGAAGCGGTACCGGAACACATACTCGACGATGTGCTCGCAAAGCTGATTACCCTTTTCACTTAGGCACGTTCTCATGCTTAGACGCCAAGGTCGCAAACAACTTCTTAGCCGAGGGGAACCGCTTGCCTTGCTTTTTGTCTGCGGATTGCACGGCCTTGACCGTTGTGGTGTTGGGGACCCGCGCCGCGATCGGGAGCGCCTTTTGATTCGCTGATTTGGTCGACATCTCTGTCCTCTGAGATCATCGTATCTCAACGTCCGAAACGAAAACGCTATCCCAGCCAGACGGGTTCAGGCTCCAGGCGAACAGCAAAGCGGGATGCTACGGCGGCAGTGACCTGGTCGCGCAGGGCAACGATTTCAGCAGCACTGGCGCCTCCCCGGTTGATGAGCGCAAGCGTGTGACGGCTGGAGATCCCGGCGTTGCCGAGCGCATACCCCTTCTGAAAGCCCGCCCGCTCGATCAGCCATGCAGCGGAGAGCTTCACTTCCCCGTTCTGGGCAGGGTAGGCGGGAATGCTACGCTTTTCGACACCCAGTTCTTCGGCCAGCGAATCGAGAGCGTTTGCCGCGACAATCGGATTCTTGAAAAAGCTACCAGCACTCCGGCAGTCCGAGTTGCCGGCCACTAGCAACATGCCCTTCTGCGCCCGGACGGTGCGCACCGCCTCCCGAACCTCGGCCAGGGTCGGCGCTGTCTGGTTCTGGGCAGCGAAGTAGCTAGCCAGGTCGGCATAGCCGAAATTGGCGGGAGCATTTTCCCGCAGCGCATAGTCTACCCGGCTCACGATGTAGCGCTCTTTCTGCACCGTGTTGAAGATGCTCCGGCGATAGGAAAACCCGCATGCCGCCGAGGAAAGATCCACAAAAGCGCCGGTCGTTCGATCGAACGCACGTACCGTTACGATGGTCTGCGAAACCTCCTGCCCATACGCGCCCACATTCTGCACCGGCGTGCCGCCCACAGTGCCCGGAATGCCGGAGAGGCACTCGATGCCCGCATAGCCGGTGCCCACAGCGTAGGCCACCAGACCATCCCAGTCTTCCCCTGCCGCAGAGGAGACGATCACGCGGCCGTTCTCCTGGGCGGAACTAATGCCTTCGAGAGCAATGCGCAGCACGAGACCAGAGAAGCCCGCGTCGGAAACTAACAGATTGCTGCCACCGCCCAGAACGAAGAGCGGCAGGTGGCGCTCGGCTGCAAACGCGACGCCGGCGGCAATATCATCCTCATTGGCCGCCTCGGCGAACCAGCGCGCGGGGCCGCCAATCTGAAAGGTGGTGTACGGGGCAAGGGGGACGTGCTCGAAGAACTGCATTTTCCAACAAGGTATACCAAGGCAAAGGCACTGGCTAAACGAGGGTCGAATCTTTACAATCAGGAGGAGTATTTAAGGAGCAGGCATGTACCCCGAGATGATGATTACCCCGATGCGCGAAGAGCTTACCCGCGCAGGCATCAAAGAAGCGCGCACCGCAGAGGCCGTAGACGCGGCGCTCAAGAATCCAGGGACCACTATGCTAGTGGTCAACTCGATCTGCGGCTGCGCCGCGGGAAAGATGCGCCCGGGAGTCAGGCTGGCATTGCAGAACAAGAACCTGCCCGACCAGGCAATCACGGTATTCGCGGGACAGGATCGCGAAGCGACTGAGCGCGCCCGCTCCTACTTTGAAGGTCATCCTCCGACCTCTCCGGCGATCGCCATCCTGCGTGACGGCAAGTTGATCTACCTGATGCAGCGTTCCGCCATTGAAACCGCCACGGCGCCCATGATCGCCCAGGAGCTTACCCGGGCCATGAATGAGTTTTGCTCCAAGACCACCGCATAGTTCATCCGGAACTAGAGGTTTTGCGGGCAAGGGCCATGTTGTGCCAGCAGTTGCTCGATGTGCGCAGTGGCCCCCGCAGCTTTCGATCGCCAGGATTCCTGTACGGTAGCATGCGGCTCCGGATGCGCCTTATCCGTTTGCGCTTTACTCGTTTGTTCTTGGTAAACAAAAGTGATGACCCGATCATTGGGCTCATCGCGCCAGACGTTTCCTTCTCCGTCGCGCCGGCTTGAACCGGAAACCCAGCCGGCGGGCGTGAGATGCCATTCGGTCCACTGCCTGCTGATGGCCATGCTCTCTCCAAATTGCATTGCCTGACAACAATTTAGGTTAACAGGATGGAAAGGCCCAACCCTTTATGAGTACGACCAAAGATAGTGTGTCTCCTCGCCGCAAGCGATCGCTGTTCAAGGGGTTTCTCGCTGGAGCGATTGGAGGCTTGGTGGGTTCAGGCGCGAAGGCAGTGGCGGAGGTCGTGTACCCGCCGCGGACCCTGGGCCAGATTCCCGCTCCTGCAGTCCTGGTGAATCGCATGTCCGACCGTCCTTTGACTGAAAAAGAGGAAGAAGTCTCGGTACGGGCCATTCATTGGGGATTTGGGGCTTTGGTGGGTGGAGTCTACGGCGCCCTGGCAGAGTATCAGCCGGCGATAACCAGCAAGCTCGGCGCGAGTTTCGGTTTGACGCTGTGCGGCATCACTCATGCCTCCGCGTTACCCATGATGGGTTTGACAGAAACCCCGGAGAACCAACCAGCGCGCGAACATGCCTCTGAGTTGGTGACGCATGCAATCTACGGCGTAACCACCGAGGTCGTTCGCCGGACGGCGCGAAAAATACTTTAGCGACTTCCGTTTAGCAACCAGCAGCGAAGCGGAGGGGTCTGCGGTCTCTCTTCCCTTAGCCCTCGGTTCCGGGCCATAACGACCCTGCCCATTGTCATCCCGACCGAAGCGTATCCGGATTTCCTACTTCGCGCTGCCGGCGACGACCACGCGTGCGGCTCTCCTCAGAGAGAGCCGCATGGACTTCATCAACGCCACGCGTCTCAACAGGAAATCCGGGGGAGCGAAGTGGAGGGATCTCTGTGCGGCTCTTTCCTGGAAATGTTATTCGACCTGCGCCGAAAATGTTACGGACGAATCCTCAGTGGGTGGCCAGGTCTCGCTTTTCGAGACCTGGACCACCCACTCATAGTCTGATTGCAGCCTTATTTTCTGCAGGACAAATCGAAGTTGAGGGACACTCCCCCTGAGGAAGTCACCTTCCTCAAGGGGGCTTTCCACTGCTACGCGATACGGTCGATTTGTTCGCCAGGGAGTGCTTGCTCTGCCTTGCGGGTAGTGATCAGCACTGCAGGGTGACGCAGGCCGGCATACACAACGGCGGCAAGCACCGCACCCACAAATGGCGCAACAATAAACATCCATAACTGTTGCAGTGCCCATCCCCCGACAAACAGCGCCGGGCCGATGCTGCGTGCCGGGTTGACCGAAGTATTAGTGATGGGAATCCCGACCAGGTGAATCAGCGTCAGCACCAAACCAATGGCGAGGCCGGCAAAGCCGACGGGAGCACTGATGTCGGTGGAACCGAGCACGACAAGAACCAGAAACATCGTCAGTACAGCCTCGGCGACAAATCCTGCAGCTAGCCCGTAGTGGTCAGGAGAGTGCAAGCCGTACCCATCTGCACCCAGCCCGCTGACGGAAGCGCTGTAGCCACCCGGCAGACCGTTAGCGATAATCAGGATCACTCCCGAAGCGATGATGGCCCCGATGACTTGCGCCACCATGTAGGCGGCGGCATCGCGGGCATTGATCTTGCGGGCGAGAAAGACCCCAAGGGTAACGGCTGGATTTACATGGCAGCCGGAAATCGGCCCGATGGTGTAAACCATAGCGAGAAGTGAAAGTCCGAAGGCCGCAGAGATGCCGGCAAAGCCAATGTGGCTGCCCGCCAGCACCGCACTGCCCACTCCCCCGAAAACCAAGACAAATGTACCGACCAATTCCGCAAAATACTTGTTCATGGACGCCTCCTCTTAAAGCGGTTTCACAAGAACTGTGAAAAACCATAAGCTTAGGGCCCAATCCTTGTGAAACCGCTTTAGGTGGGAGAAGTATACGGCCATTCCTAAAACTGAAATGAAAATATTCGATTACCGGGTACGTCCCGTCGTTTCCGCAGGACTCATCGCCTGGACTTTGCTGTGTTTGATGCTGTAACTGAAGTAAATTCCCAGCCCGATGATCAGCCAGATAATAAGCACCTCCCAGGTCAGCAGAGGCAGCTTGGCCATTAAGTAGAGGGCGCTGCACATACCCAGGATCGGGACCAGGGGAACCAGCGGGGTGCGGAAAGGCCGTTCCAAATTCGGGTGGCGCCGGCGCAGGATCCAAACCCCGGCACAGACAATGGTGAAGGCCAGCAGGGTCCCCATATTCACCAGCGCTGACAGCTTATCAATAGGGAGCAGCGCAGGAAGAAAGGCGACGATGGTGCCCACGACGATATTCGAAATCCACGGAGTGCGAAACTTGGGATGGACAGCCGAAGCCCATTTCCACAACAGGCCGTCTTTCGACATGGAATAGAACACCCTGGACTGCCCTAGCAGCATGACCAGCATGACCGTGCCCAGGCCGAAGACAGCGCCGATTTTGACCAGCAGGCTGCCCCAGGTGATGCCGGTGACATCGATGCCCATGGCTACCGGATCACTCACATCGAGGCTTCGGTAGTTCACCAGGCCGGTCAGCACGGTGGAGACCAGGATGTACAAAACGGTGCAAACCACCAGCGACCCAAGGATGCCGATGGGCATGTCCCGTTGCGGGTTGCGCGCTTCCTGGGCAGCGGTCGAAACAGCGTCGAAGCCGATGTAGGCGAAGAACACGGAAGCCGCACCGGCGGTGATCCCGCCAAAGCCGAATTTCCCCGGACCATCCGCAGGAGGAATGAAGGGATGCCAGTTCACCCGGCCGAGCTCAGGGTGATGAAACAGGTAACCCGCTCCCAGAACCAGGAAGATGCCCACAATGGTTAGCTTCACGATCACGATCAGCGAGTTGAGGTTGGCCGACTCCTTGATGCCGATCACCAGCACCACGGTGACGATCAGGATGGCAAAAAACGCAACAAAGTTGAACACTCCCGCAGCGTGCGGCAGGGTGGCGAGGTTGACAGTGGAAGGGAGAGACGTTGCAGGTTGCCATTTTTCGGCATACCAATAAAGTGTGTTGCCGTAAGTGGTGGTGAATTGCGGTGGCAGGTAAATGTGCAATTGCTGCAACAGGCTGACGAAGTAGCCGGACCAACCAGACGCCACTGTGGCGGCGCCGAAAGCATATTCGAGCACCAGGTCCCAACCGATAATCCATGCCACCAGTTCCCCCAGGGTGGCGTACCCGTAGGTGTAAGCGGAGCCGGCGATAGGGATGATCGAGGCGAATTCCGAGTAGCAGAGTCCGGCAAACGCGCAGGTGATCCCGGCAAAGATAAAGCTGAGCGCCACGGCAGGACCCGCATGGAGCGCAGCCGCCTGGCCGGTGAGCACGAAAATCCCCGCGCCGATGATAGCGCCGATGCCCAGGGTAATGAGGTTAACCGGGCCGAGCGAGCGCTTCAGTGTATTTTCCCCCACCTCGTGGGCTTCTTGGGTCAGTATTGAGAGGGGTTTGGTCGCCAGGAATCTAGGCATCGGGTCCGGATCATCCTCCAGTAAAGCATTTGTGGTATGTCTGACAGTTCTATCTTCTATACCGGTTTAAGGTGAGGGTGTAAAGGAAACGTTCGGAGCCCAACCACGTGAATCCGACCCCTGAAGTAATCAAAACTTCACTCACAGGCTATGACCTGATCAACCACCCCATGCTGAACAAGGGCACCGCCTTCACCGATGAGGAGCGCGATGTCTTCGGACTGCACGGTCTACTGCCTCCTCACATCGGCGCTCTAGATGCTCAAATCAAACGCCGTTTACGGGCCCTAGGCGGGCTGCCGGCCGGATTCGAACAATACGCTTTTCTGCGCGATCTTCAGGACACCAACGAAACCCTCTTTTACGCCTTGCTGGCGGCCAACATCGAGCGCATGCTTCCCCTGGTCTACACCCCGACTGTAGGGGAAGGATGCCAGCGATTCAGTGAGATATGGCGTAAACCTCGAGGCCTGTTTTTGAGCTATCCCCATAAAGACCGGATTACGCAGATCCTCGCCCACCCCAGGTTCGACCAGGTTCGCTGCATCGTGGTCAGCGACGGAGAGCGCATTCTCGGGCTGGGAGATCAGGGCGCCGGAGGCATGGGCATTCCCATCGGCAAGCTTTCTCTCTATAGCGCGCTGGCTGGCATCCATCCCAACTCGACTCTGCCCCTTCTACTGGACGTGGGCACCGACAACGAGGATCGGCGAAACGATCCTGTCTACATCGGATGGTGTCACGAGCGGGTCCGTGGCCAGGACTACGACGACTTCATCGAGAGCTTCGTGACCGCGGTTATGGAACGGTGGCCGCACGTCCTGCTGCAGTGGGAAGATTTTGCGGGTGCGAATGCTGCCCGGTTGCTGGAGCGCTATCGCGACCGGCTATGCACGTTTAATGATGACATCCAGGGAACAGCCGCGGTCGCAACGGCGACGTTGCTGGCCGCGATCAACGTGACGGGCAAACCGCTCACCGAACAGCGCATCGCCATGCTCGGCTTCGGATCTGCCGGCGTTGGCATTGCCTCATTGATGGTGAAGGCGATGCAAGAGGCTGGTCTCAGCGAGCAGGACGCCCGCGACCGGGTGTACGCCGTAGATAAAGATGGCCTGCTGGTTGAAGGCTATCCTGGCCTCCACCCCACCCAACAGCCCTTCGTGAAGAAAAGGGAGAAGGTGGCGGGCTGGAAGCTTGTGAACCCAGACAAGATTGAACTCTTGGATGTGGTTCAAAATGCAAAGCCAACCGTCGTGATCGGTGTTTCCGGCCAGCCTGGGGTGTTCACGAGGGAGATGGTGCAAGCAATGACCAGCTATGTTGAGCGGCCGATCATCTTCCCGCTCTCCAACCCAACCTCGCGCAGTGAGGCCACTCCTCAGGATTTGCTCGATTGGTCCCGCGGGAGCGCTCTGGTGGGAACCGGGAGCCCCTTCCCACCGGTTTCGGTCAACGGCCAACCGATTCCCATCGATCAAACCAATAATTCTTACGTGTTTCCTGGGGTCGCGTTGGGGGTCATCTCCTCAAGGGCTAGCCGGGTTACGGACGCAATGTTTATGGTTGCGGCCAAAACCCTGGCGGGGCTTTCTCCTACGGTGAAGGATAAGAAAGGCCGGCTGCTGCCTCCGATTACGGAGATTCCCTCAGTTTCGATTGCAATTGCCATCGCTGTCGCCGAACAGGCGCGCAAGGAAAAGCTGGCCCAGCTTGGCCCTGAGGAAGAAATCGAGCTAGCGGTGCGCGCCAATGTTTGGCAGCCTCGCTATTTGCCTTATCGATTGCTGCAGCTCTAGACACCGCTGGCCGTCTGGCCTATGCTAAGACATAGGCCAAATAATGATTCCTGAACGTCGCGTAAAACTCTTTAAGAACGGCCGCAACCAGGCGGTACGAATTCCTCGCGAGTTCGAACTCCCGGGAAGTGACGCGATCATGCGCAAGGAGGGTGAAAAGCTGGTCATCGAACCAGCACTGCCGCAGTCTTTGTTGCAATTGTTGGCAACCCTCAAGCCGATCGATGAGGATTTTTCCCCGATTGGTGATGCCGTCCCCGGTCCAGTAAAAATTTAATGCCTTACCTGCTCGACACCAACATTGTCTCGGATCTCGTCCGCAATCCTCAAGGTCGTGTTGCCGAGAAAATCAGGAAAGTCGGCGAAACACAGGTCTCCACCAGCATCATTGTCGCGGCCGA
>CAZSUK010000201.1:0-9982 GCA_964609355.1 uncultured Acidobacteriaceae bacterium
GGGAGTTAACAAGTTACTCTGGGCTGCATCTTTGTTGCTGAGCCTCACGCTGCTGATACTGCCCTTTGTCTTCACGCTGGACGGGAAGACGCATGCGGACTGGCAGCAGTTCCTGGGACGATTCCATCCCACCGTGGTGCATCTTCCCATCGGCTTGATTTTGCTGGTTCCACTGCTCGAGTTGGCGGGACGATACCGCCCCGCATTGCTTGAGGCAGCCATGTTCATCCTGTCGCTTAGCGTTCTCAGTTGTCTGCTGGCGTTGACCCTGGGCTATCTGCTCGCTTACGGAAGCGGGGATGCGGGAGCTGGCGTTGCCCGGCATATGTGGGGCGCCATTGCGCTCACCATTGGTGTTTTGGGTTGTGCCCTGCTTCGGAGCGCATCCGGCGGGCTGCGAGGTTTTTATCCATACCTACTGGCGTGCGTCCTCGTTCTACTGGCGTGGACAGCGCACCAGGGGGGCTCGCTCACTCACGGGAACAAGTACCTGACGGAATATCTTCCCGCACCGTTGAAGCGTTTGGCGATGGGCACGGTGCAGGCGGAAGCCTCCGCTTTTCCTGATTCGTTTTACGCCCGGCATATCCATCCCATCTTCGATACGAACTGTGTTGTCTGCCACGGCGCGCAGAAGGTCAAGGGCAATCTTCGCCTCGATACCTACGACCGACTGATGAGGGGCGGCGAAGATGGGGCAGTCATTATCCCTGGGAAGCCGGAGAGAAGTATCCTGTTACAGCGCATCACGCTGCCGCCAGACCATAAGAAGTTCATGCCGTCAGAAGGCAAGCCGCCTTTGAAGCCTGAGCAAATTGCCTGGATCCGTGCCTGGATTCTTCAGGGAGCCTCGCCCGAACTGAAATCGCTGGCCGGTATTTACATGCCCGAGGAGGAAACTCTGCCCCAGGTGCCGGACTACAGCGGAAAGATGACGGAGATTGCGCAGACGGCGAGCTCCGCTGGAGTTACACTTGTGCCGGTGTCCAGGAACCTGGGGGATGGTCTCATCTTGAATACCGTCGATGCCGGACAAAAATTCGGCGATGCCCAACTCGCCGGACTGGCGCGTTTTGCGCCGTATATTGTCGAGGCGGAGCTGGGGCGCACATCAGTTACTGATGGATGCTTTACTACCCTGGCAAAATTCAATCATCTGCGCGCTCTGCACCTGGAAGAAACAGCAGTAACGGGCGCAGGTTTGAGTTCACTGACCCAGTTGTCGCAGTTGAGTTACCTCAATCTGAGTGGGACACAAGT
Organism: uncultured Acidobacteriaceae bacterium; assembly: GCA_964609355.1. Taxonomy (GTDB): domain Bacteria; phylum Acidobacteriota; class Terriglobia; order Terriglobales; family Acidobacteriaceae; genus PALSA-350. Next base: position 1,261 of record CAZSUK010000201.1, read on the forward strand.
CACGGGGGCAGCGGTCGCTCCGCTCAACACAATGAAGAACCTGCGCCATCTTTATCTTTACAACACTCCAGCCGCGAGGCAGCAACCATGAATCGTCGTGAATTTTTTGCCCTCACCGGAGTCGCGGCGCTGGGCGGTCTGCAAACAAAATCGGAGGAGCTCCCTTTGGACTCTGCACAGCTTCAGACTGGCAATGGCGAATGGGCTTATCACGTGGTATCGAACTGGGGCCAGCTGCCGCCCGGAAAAGCATTCGGCGGCACTCACGGCGGCATCGCTACTGACAACGCCGGACTTCTCTACGTCAGTACACAGAGTGAAACCGGAGTACTGGTTTACGGCCGCGACGGCAAGCTGGTAAAGACCATTGCTAATGAATATCCAGAGATCCATTCCCTGTTCCACGCCAATGAGGGTGGCGAAGAATATTTTTACGTCACGGTGCAGAAGGGGACGCCCAAAGAGAACTGGCTTTTCCTAAAAATGAAGACGGATGGAACCGTCGTTGCGAAGATTACCGCTCCCAGCGAAGCAGGATTTCACGCGCCCAACGAATGGCGCCTGACCGCCGCTGTCCCGGGCCCGGATGGGTCGATCTACATCGCGAACGGCTACGGGGATTCACGCATTTTCAAATTCGATAGGGCCGGCAATTATCAGGCAGCCTATTCAGGGAAGGGAGACGCTGACGGTCTTTGCAACTGCAGCCACGGCCTGGCCGTGGACACGCGATACGATCAGCCACTGTTACTGGTGTGCGACCGTGAAAACCGGCGCCTCAGTCATTACGATTTCGACGGCAAATTTGTGCGCAACGTCACTTTTCATTTGCGCCGTCCCTGCCAGGCAAGTTTTTTTGGAGATTACGCCGTGGTCTCCGAGTTGGAGGGACGGGTCACCATTCTCGATAAAGACAACGTCCCGGTGGCCTTCCTGGGTGATAACCCACACAAAAGCCAGTGGGCAAACTACAAGCTGCAACCCGGAGACATCGCTCCGGCAACCTTCAGCGCCGCCCACGGATGCTACATCGATCACGACGCCAACATCTACGTATCTGACTGGAATCAATCCGGACGCGTGACTAAGCTGGTGAGGGTCACGGCGTAAGCCCCGAAGGCGGAAGGACCTGGCGTCTTACTTTGCGTAGTCGTTGCGGACGACACTCCCGCCCTTCATCACGAATCGCACGTGCTCCAATTGCTTGATATCCGTCAGCGGGTTTTCATCCACGGCGATCATGTCAGCGAATTTACCCGGCTCGATCGCGCCGATTTGATCCGCCCAACCCATCAAGTCCGCGCCGTTGATGGTGGCAGCCTGAATCGCCTGCAAAGGTGACATGCCGTAACGCGTCATCCACTCGAATTCGATCGCCTGGGTGCCGTGTGGAAAAGGACCAGCGTCGGTGCCAAATGCGATTTTCACTCCCGCACCCAGGGCTTTCTTGAAACTGACCTCGTGGAGAGCGAGGCGGCTGGTCTTTCCTCCAGACATCGCCAGATCGCTCTTTTCGAGTGCACAACAATACACGTAGAGTGTGGGCACCAGGTAGATTCCCTTGGCCACCATCTTGTGAATGGCATCGTCGTCGAGTTCAATGCCGTGCTCGATGGAAGCGACTCCAGCGTCGATGCAGTAATGAAGTCCGGGCCCATCGTAAGCATGGCAGGCAACTTTAAGGCCCTTCAGGCGCGCTTCATCTACGATCGCCTGCACCTCTTCGAGGCTGAAGTCCGCGATGCTCACCTCCGTTCCATCGGGCAGAAAGCTGTAGCGATCTGTTCCGTAGATTTTGATCAGGTCTGCGCCGTAATTGAATTGCTCGCGGACTGCCTTTCGTGCTTCTGCGGGACCATCTATTATTTGCACGCCGATGGGGACAGTGACTTCCGGAGAATATCCTTCAAGGCCGTACCCGCCGGTTGTCGAAATTCCCCGGGTGGCGACCTTCAGACGAGGACCCGGAATGAGGCCCTGGTTAATCGCGTTTCGAACGTCGACATCGCTGTACATCGCGCCTTCGGTTTCGACGTCACGCATAGCCGTGAAACCTGCCTCGAGGTCGCGCTTCACATTCAGAGTGGCCAGGACTGTTTGAGCAAAATTTCGTCATAGTGTGAGTTGTCTGTATCCGCCAGCATGATGTGGGTATGGCAGTCGATCAATCCTGGCAGGACAGTTTTGCCAGTCAGATCGACGACGGTCGCGCCGGCTGCAATCTTCACGTCGCTACTGGCAGCAATTCGCTCGATGCGTTCGCCGCGAATGACAATCATTTGATCGCTGAGCATTTTCCCGGAGCGAACGTCGAGCAGTTTCCCGGCGTGAACGTAGGTTTCTGCTGGTAACTCTGCAGCGCCGGCAGCATGGCTTAAAGCCAGGCAAGTGAGCCATCCCCATAAAAACTGCAATCTTCCTCCCCAGGCTTTATGCAACAGTGATTAGTTGTTTTGCGAAGCGTAGACGCGAAAACGTATCCAGTAGGTTCCGTTATCCCAATTGATGCGGTTGCCATTATCACTCACCGTTCCCCCAATGGTGGTTCCGTTCCAGTTGGTCGTCAGTGTCCGCTTCCCGTTCATCTGGCCGCTCGCATTTCCACCCGATTCGTTGCTCAATTGCAGGTTGTTTCCCCGCTGATGGATGGAGCAAGACTGAGAACGATCCCCCTGGGCATACCACGTCCCGGTTAGGTTCAGTCGATGACCGCCTCCGCCCCCACCGGAATTACACCTGGCCCAAAACGTACCGTTCGACCAGTTGATCTGGCTCCCGTCCGGGCTGAGTGTGCCGGTGACGAATTGCCATCCAGGTGCGACGATGCTGGTTTTCCCTTGGTATTGTCCCGGTGATGTATCGCCGGTCTCATTCGTCAAAGTAAGAAAGCCGCCGTTATCAGCGATGGAGGCGTGCTTGGAAGGATCTCCCTGGGCGCACCAAGCTCCGGTGAAGGCGGCCGATTGCGGACTTGGTGGAAACTGGGCAACAGCACTCCTCACGCTGAGCGTGAGACTGATAGCGACACTCAACAAGAGCCCTAAGGTGTATCGAAAGAAAGTCACGGTCCCCTCCCCGACTCCATCTTGAGAGTGATATTGGTTTTCAAAAGGACCCGATTTTCGTGCAGCACAAGTCTACGCTCCCCGCGGAAGAGGGCAACGATCATCTTTTTGCCTTAAATTGGTGCAATTAAACGATTTCCAGCAAAAGTCTTATTCTCCACACCCTCGGGACTGCTCGCATCAGCATTCAAGGGCAATTAACATTATGGAAGGGACGGTGTTTGAACCCTGTAGGTAAGGATGGTGTGTGATGACTCTCAAACCGACGGACATGCTGGAAATCCAATCGGCAATCGACGCGTACGAGAGGAAGTTCCCGCGGCGCCCTGAGCCCTCGGCTACCGTGGCGCTGAAATGGCGGTTGGGCAAGCGGGAATGGGCCAAGCGTTTGGCGCGAAATCCCGAATTAGCGTTTGATGAGAAGCAGAAGCCGGAGCCGGTACTCGCGGAACAGGAAAGCAGCCGGCTGGGTTGGGCCTGGCAGCAGTTCAGGATCAAGTGGCACACTAGCCGCGATTCTGAAGACGGCTTGGTGCCCTGGGTCAGGAAGGCATTGCTGGTCGGCTGGTGGGGTGTGATCGCGGTTGTAGTCGCGTCTGTCTTTTTCTTCGGCGCCCTGGTTGGCGGCTTCAAATGATTGCCAGGCGGGTTCTGTGGCGAGTGAGCTACGCGCTTGTTTTCGCCGGAACCCTGCTTGGAGTTTTGTATGCACAACGTCCTTTCCGCGAATATCCTTCGGTGGAATACGGCGAGACGTTGCCCCTCCCCAATGATTGGCGTCGCCCAGCGGAGTTTGCCTTCGCCCGGTTGATGTATCCACCTGGACCGCTTGATGGCTACTTTCCCAGATTTCAGGGCGATTGGCGTCAGGGACTCTCTCTCTGGACCCAGGACTACCCTCGCGCCGACCGCGCATTCGCCCAGGCCGTTAGGCGTTTGACCCGTGTCGATGCCCGATCAGTTGAGCAGCCAGTCAACCTCGACGACGGCGATGAGATTTACAACTGGCCCTGGCTTTATGCCGTCCAGGTTGGCGAATGGGGCCTGACCGAAAAACAAGCGAAGAAGCTTCGCGATTATTTGCTCCGCGGCGGCTTCTTCATGGCCGACGATTTTCATGGCACCGAAGAGCAGGCCTACTTCGAAAAAACCATGAAAATGGTCTTTCCCGACCGGTCCATCGTGGACATTCCCAACGACGATCCCATCTTCCATACGGTCTTCGACCTGGACGATCGCTACCGCATCACCGGCATGGAGCATCTGGGCACGGGCTACAAAAAAGACGGGCGGGTGGCCCGCTGGCAGGGCATTTACGACGATAAAGGCCGGGTGATGGTAGCCATCTCCTTGAATTCCGATATCGGTGATTCCTGGGAATGGTCAGACACTCCGGACTATCCTCTGAAGTTTTCCGACCTCGGAATCCGTCTGGGCGTAAATTATGTTGTTTACGCCATGACGCACTGAAAAAAACAAGCATCCAATCTGTTCAGTAGCTCTAGACAGCGGATAGCGGCATTCGCTTTTTGAGTGGATGAACAACAGCTTTTCCGGTAATCTTGGGTTACCGATTTTCATTACTACAATGGGCGGGATTGTTACTGAAGAACGATGGCTTATTTTTTCAAACCCGCTATGCTCAAGAACAAGCGGCGGTTCTGCTCATGCCATTTCATCAATTCTTTCGGGGGAGGGATTTGATGAGATCAGTTGAGAAGAATCGCCGTTATTCTTTAGTAAACTAACCCCTTCCGTCCCCAGTTTTGATCGGTAACCCAAAACGTGAAGCCTGACTTCACTTAGCCGGACCTCGCCTTTCGCTCGACGGCTGGCAGCGCGCACAGTGCACGGGTCATTGCTTACCGGTCTTTCTACAGCAGCAGCGTTGCAAATTGCTTCGTTTGAAAGAGGCGGACATTGAAGATCGCATTCGTCAACCAGCCGTTCGACACCATCATTCCGCCCAATCAGAATTCGGTGGGTGCCTGTACCTATTGGGTGGCCCGACCGTTTGCCAAATCGGCCAAAGTGCTGGTTTATGGGATCAAGGACACCAATCCTGATCCCGCGTTTCTCGCAGCACGGTATGGAATAGATTTTCGCTTGTTCCCGGCTTCCCGGTCAGACCGGTTGCTTTTCAGCGCACGAAAGAAATACGGAAAGATTTTCCGGCCCGGTTCGCAGATTTCGACGTCAAAATGGACGTTTCCGGATTATGGCCGCCAAGTGGCTCTGGATCTCGCGAAAGAGAATTGCGATGTGATCCACTTGCAGCATTGTTCCCAATATCTCCCGATCATCCGCACTCACAATCCACGCGCGAAAATTGTGCTTCATCTTCACAGCGAGTGGTTTTCTCAAAGTAATCCGGGTGCCCTCACTGGCCGGATAGAACAAGCCGACCTGTTGACGAGCGTAGGGAACCACATTACTGAGAAAACCAAGCGCACCTTTCCTCTCCTTGCTGACCGTTTTGAGACGACCTATAACGGCATTGATCCGCAGGAGTTCCTGCGAGAAAAGGACTATGCCTCCTTGCGGGAACGCCGGACCAAGCGCATTCTCTATAGCGGCGCTGTCTCCCCGCACAAGGGATTGCACGTGCTGCTCGACGCATTTGTTCTGGTTGCCCACAGGCACCCTGATGTGGTGCTGGACATCGTCGGCCCGATCGGCAGCTATCCCCTGGAAGAGAATTTTGATCTGCGGGACGACCGGGCATTGATAGCGCAGATAACGCCGTTCTACAAGACGAGTCTGTGGTCTCTGGTCAAATCCAGGCTGTTTCCCAAGGCTTCGCGCAAGGGCACGTACCTTCGTTATCTGGAAGGCAGGTTACCGGCCGACGTAGCTGAAAAGGTTTCTTTTCACGGCTTTATCTCCCGGGCAGAGCTAGTCGAGTCCTACTATGAATCAGATATTTTTGCCTTTGCCCCCATTTGGGATGAGGGCTTTGGACTTCCTCCGTTAGAGGCCATGGCTGCCGGGACGCCAATCGTAACGAGCCGTTCCGGCACTGTGCCGGAAACCGTAATCAATGGCACCACGGGCTTAGTCGTAGAAAAAAACAACGTGGAAGAACTAGCACAAGCACTAATCCTGCTCCTTAAAGACAATGAGCGCAGGGAAGCCATGGGCCGCGCGGGCCGCCGCCGGGTCATGCGGCACTTTACCTGGGACGCGATTGCCGAAGGCATGCGTAAACGTTATGAAAGCCTTGTTCGCGCTGGGGACGAGGTCGCTTAGGACCCTCAAAACTCTCTGCGTGAAAATCTGCTTGCTGTGCCTGATTTGAGCCGGTGAGCCAGGTCTCGCTTTTAAGGCCTCGGTGTTCTCCTCGCAAATGGTCCTAGCCCGGAACACCCAGGTCTCAAAAGCGAGACCTGGGCCACCCACCAGTCACCTCGCTCGCTCTTTTCCATCCGCCTCGTTCTTGTAGAGCGTGGCTGGCGACCCGTTCATCCTTCCAAAACCCACCAAGACTCGAACTGGTTGATTGACAATCCCGTTCCCGGAGGGAAAACTTATCCAAAACACTGGGTTCGCAACCGGGAAGCGATAAATCAGGAGATGCCGAGAGGCGCAATGGACAGCAGTTTAGGGGCGGTCGATCGCAAGCCACCGGCGTCATTACCAGTTCCGACCCCCTTCACCAGAAGGCTGGCTCGAAGTTTATTGGGTCGGGCAGCTCATCAAGCCACGCCTGCTGAACTCCAACAGCCGGCGCTTGTCTTCTCCCCACACCCCGATGACGAATCTTTGGGGTGCGGGGGGACGATCTTAAAGAAGAAACAAGCCGGGGCAAACGTCAAACTCGTCCACGTCTCCGATGGCGGGGCCTCCAGTACCCTCATCCCCACAGAAGAATTGACGGCCATGCGCAGGAAGGAATGCGTGGACGCTGGCCGTGTTCTAGGAGTAGATGACATCTACTTCCTGGACTTTCCCGATGGCAATCTATGGGAACACATTCCCGCCGCCACTGATCGCGTGGAGGAGATATTGCGCCGCGAATCACCCGAGCAGGTGTTTTTGCCATATTCCCGTGAGCCAATGAGGCAGGCGTCCGATCACGTAGCAGTGACCAGGATTGTGCTGGAAGCGCTTCGCCGGCAAGCCAGGCCCGTGACCGTCTGGGAATATCCCGTTTGGTTCTGGCTGCACTGGCCGTGGGTAGGATTCCGGCAAAACACGCCACCCATCAAACCCAAACATATATTGAAGAACTCCGTGCTTGCCGGCTTCGGAACGCGGGCACTTATCGAACTGAAGCATCAGGTAGATGTCGCCGACGTGCTCGAACAAAAGCGGGTGGCGATTGCACAACATAGGTCGCAGACGGAAAAGCTGATCGATGATCCCAGGTGGATTACCCTGGAAGAGCTGTCCAACGGCGAATGGATGGACTGTTTCTATCAAGATCGGGAATTTTTCCGCTGCTATACCTATGAGGGGGAGTGATGGCGCGGCCAGTTCTGGTGTTCAACGCCGTTCCTCATGTGGTCGTCGCGGTGGCGCGTTCCTTGCATCGCCAGGGGATCCCGGTAACCTTTGCCCACGTGGACGGCGGGGGAACGCCCGCGTCTCGGGCCTTCCACAACTCGGTGCGGTTGCCGAGTTATCGGGTCGCACCGGAAGAGTTCATCGATTCGCTTTGCGCAGTCATTGAGAGCCAGGGGCACGACATGCTTATCCCCTGCAGCGATCCGGGGTTAGCGGCGGCCCTGGAGCATTACGACCGCCTTTCCTCCTTGCTGCACATCGGCTGTCCGCCGCCGGAGATCGTCAGAAGCGTTCTGGACAAGGGAAAGACCATTCAAGCCGCAGAGGCTTGCGGCATCCTCACTCCTGGCAACTGCGCTCTGCACGACTTGCGGACTCTGGAAAGCCAGCGCAACCGGCTGCAGTTTCCCATCATCGCCAAACCGCTCAGCAAAGAGGACGAGAGCAAGCACGCCTTCAAAATGCGATACTTCGCCACCTATGAGGATCTGCGGGATGCTTTCCTACTGGATCCGGGGTTCGGGGTACAAAATCTGCTGCAGGAATTTTGCCCGGGCGACGGGGTGGGCATTGAAATACTTTTCCATCAAAACCAGCCGCTGACCATGTTTCAGCACCGCAGGCTCAAGGAGTTCCCTGTATCGGGCGGAGGCAGCGTGACCTCACTTTCTGAGCCGCTCGACCCCCTCCTTGCTGAACAGGCAGTGGCCCTGCTACGCGAACTCAAGTGGGAAGGCGTGGCGATGGTCGAGTTTAAATGCGATCGAGCCCAAGGGAGATCGGTGCTGATGGAGGTAAATGGACGCTACTGGGGCTCCTTACCCCTGGCGATCGGCGCCGGCATCGACTTTCCCTTCTATGAATGGCAACTGGCACACGGCCAGCAACCGGTCATCCCATCCTCTTACCCCGCCGGGTTGCGTTTCCGTTGGCTGGGCGGGGATATACGCCGGCTGGGAAGTCTCTTCAATCAACCCAGGGGGGATGGGTTTCCCTTGCCTTCGAAGACCGGCGAATCGCTTCGTTTCCTCAAAGACTTTGGCGGCCCGGTTTGTCCCGCAATCTGGTCCTGGACAGATCCAATGCCGGCTTTGGAAGACTGGAAAGGCGCCCTCAGGAATGCAGTGGGCGTATTCGTTCGCGGGACGATT
>CAZSUK010000202.1:0-4429 GCA_964609355.1 uncultured Acidobacteriaceae bacterium
GTTGGCCAGGCTGAGAGCTCTCAAGCAGATCCAAATAAGGAAAACTTTTGTGGTTACGGTACCGGTCTTACGTGTCTACCTTTGCTGTGGCAATTTGGCAAACCATATACGCTCGCCCTGCTGGGAGGCCATAACGGTTCAGCAGGCCAGATCAACAAACATGGCGAAGTTGCGGGGTTTGCGGAGAATGGCGTCAGCGACCCAGGGTGCCCAACCGGGGCGAGAGTCAATGGCACCGGACCCCAGGTTCTCGATTTTGAAGCTGTGGTATGGGGACCGCGACAGGGCGAGATACGGGAACTTCATCCTCTCCCTGGCGACACAGTGGGAATGGCGTTCGGAATCAACGACGATGGCCAAACCGTCGGTTCGTCCGGTTCCTGTGCGAACACCGTAATCCCTCCCTTCGGGGCCGGGTTGCACGCCGTGCTCTGGGACAAGGATGGCGCAGCACATGACCTCGGCAATCTGGGGGGAACGGGAAACCCTGATTTGTTGGCAATCGGAAATGTTGCAAACGTCGTCAACAACCGAGGCCAAGTGGCCGGTGTCGCGGCCATGTCCGGTAACACCACCACGCATGCCTTCCTTTGGACCAAAGAGAGAGGCAAAATGTTGGATCTGGGCACACTTCCCGGGGACGTGAACAGTGCCGCCCTGGGAATTAACGACCGCGGCGAGATGGTTGGAGCCTCTTTCGGCGCTGCTGGACCGATCAACGGAAACCCTCGTGCATTTCTTTGGAAGGACGGCGGCATGACCGACCTGAACGACCTTATCCCCGCGAATTCGCCATTACATCTGCTCACTGCCTTTGGTATCAACGATGCTGGAGAGATCGCAGGCTTTGGCGTGACGAGCAGCGGAGATCTTCACGCTTTCCTTGCGACTCCCTGTGACCGCTGATCGGTCCCGAAGGTTCTTGTTCCAGGAGACGAAAGGAAATTTAGGTGGTGACAGCGAGCGCCTGGGCTAAACATGGCGATAGGATACCGATTGCAGCAGTCCCGATTGCTTTGTGGCGATCCGGCCCAACGGGGCATTCGCCCTGGAGCGATGGGCCGCTCGGGAATCAGGTATCCTTCGCACCCTACGGAGAAGCTGCTCAAAACCACGTTTTCCGCGAACTTCGGCGCGGGAGTTGGCGGACGGGATCATGAACGCATCTCGGTGAGGGCGCCGGCGTCACTTCGCCTTCTTTATGTCGTCGGACTTCCTTAAAGGGATATACGCGTTGGACGATTTCCGTACGGATCGGCTCTGTAACTTTATTGGAGTCCGTCTGCGCCAATCGTGCAGCCAGAGCCCTGGCTCCGCTGGAGGTCTTTGAGCTTTGCTTCGCCGAGGCACTTAGTGAGCGCTCCAGGTGCATTTGAGGATTTTCAATCTTCCGGGTTCCGGGTGAGTAACGATCAAACTGGAAGTAGTTTGCGGAGTGCTGAAAAGTCTCGTTTTTAGTAACTTCAATTTCTGCCAGCATCAGTCCTCGGAAAGCAGCGCGAGTCTAGCGAGCGAAGTGGATGCCCCGGCCAAGGAAGAGGATGTAGGCGAAGCCGAGGATGGTGGCGGCGATCCACCAGGCGGGCTGACGGGAAACGGTCAGGGGAGGACCCATATCGGTAGAACTTTTAGGAAGGAAACGGTCGGCCCACAGCAGGCCGCAGTTGCCACCGAAGGCGGCGGGGATGGTGGAAAGGAAAAAGACTTTGAGGCCGAGAGGATCGAAGGCGCCGGCAACGCAGTAGAAGGCGCAGGCCGCGTAATAGGGCAGGCGTCCTACAGTGTTGTAGAGCGATTGATCGGTCTTGTCGGGGCAGAAAGGCTCGAGCAGCCGAGCAATGATCTTAACCACGAAGCGATAAAGCACGGCGCCGAAAAGAGACATCCCGATGCGAAGAGCAATGTAGTACGGAAGCCCTGCGATGACTTCCTGCCAATCACCAAGGCCCAGAATGCCGGAGAAGAGGAAGTAACCGGCGCCGTCCATGAGGTTAAAGCAACCCAGCAGCCAGAGGAAGTAGCGGACGTTGCTGCGACGGCCGGAGAGTTGCGCCGCGAACATGGCAAGCGTACCAGCGGCGAGGTTCACCAGAGTCCCTCCGGCATCGACGAGGCGATCAGGGCGAAGGTCAGATAGGTGGTTGCTGGTGAGCTCCGTGGGGATGTCACCGCGCAACAAAGCGATGAGTCCGTGGCCGATGCCTTCATGGAGGGCGGAGGAGATCGCGATGGCCAGGACGGCCATGCTGATTATTGTCGGCTTGCTATTCGATTCGGGCATCATCGCTCGGAGTGAATGCTGATTCTACCTTGGGAGGCAAGTCCCGAGGCAATCGTTAGCTGACTCTCTACGGAGAAGGCAGGCGTTCGTGGCGTCTTCAAAAGACATCCGTTGAGCGAAGTTGGTAACTTCCCCCAGCCCGGCGGAGTGCAGCACCCGGAAGTTACCGAGGATCCCGTTTTTCGACAGCATGTGCCGTTTGGCTGGATGTCAGCAATCGGTGACCGCAATCGAAACACTGCTTTGCTTATACTAAGGACCTCATGCGTTCCCTTTTGATCTACCTTCTATGCGCCCTGTCAGTAGGTGCAACGTCAGGACAGGACTCTGCGAAGCCGGGAGAGATACCCCAAGTGTCCGGGTGGGTGATGGCCACGCATCTTCTAACCACGGTAACCCCGGACCCTCCGAAGAAGCCGCTTGCCCAATGCTCGCTTGCGGTGGTGAATTTGGATGTCATCGTCGAAGTGGATGGGAGCGTCAGCAGCGTAAAAGTATCGAGTGGATGGGAAGACCTACAAGACTCAGCTGTGAAGGCGGTCAAGCAATGGACCTATAAGCCTTACCTGGTAAATGGAGCACCCACGCGCGTGGGAACAAAAGTGATGGTCCTCTATCCACACGACGGAAAGCCTGGTCCAATGACGGTTCCAGATGGCAAGGGAGGCCTCAAAGGGGGCAACTTCACACCGATGCCACCGGAATGCGCACAAAGGAACGACAGCAAGGCGGCTCCTCCAAAGTAGACAACCGGCACGATTTCACTCCTGGCACCCACCCCGGTTTAGTCCATCTTGCAGCCCTTAACGCAAGTGCCTGCAAAGTCGCATTTTCGGTAACTTCTCAAGCCGGAGGCATTGGGGCTTGAGTATCATTGCCTTAAACAGGAGATAAAGCATGAGAGCCGCTTTGATCATCGCTAGACGCACTCGCTATGCGTAAGACGAGTATAGGAGGCTTCGGTGTCCGAAGATCGCCGGCTCAGAATTAATAAGGACACGAAGCTTTGCATGTCGCTTGCCTCGCGGCCGGGCAACTTCGGCACACGTCTGCACAATTTTCTATATGCGGCGATGGACTTGAACTACTTGTACAAGGCATTCACAACCACGGATTTGAAGAGTGCAATTGCGGGTATTAGAGCGCTTGCGATTCGGGGCTGCGCTATCTCCATGCCGTTTAAAGAAGAGGTGATGCAATACCTCGATCAAATCGACCCTTCCGCTGCGCGCATTCGCGCGGTCAACACAATTGTGAATGATGACGGCGTTCTTAGCGGATTCAACACCGACTACATCGCTATTCACAAGATTGTTAACGAGAGAGCTGTGCCTTTGTCTGCCCGCATCTGCGTTTTCGGTAGCGGCGGAATGGCCAAGGCGATCGTCTCCGCGCTGGACAAAGCCAGATACAGAGCAGTCAGCATCGTCGCGCGTAACGCGAAGACCGGCGGTCCGTTGGCCGAGAAATATGGCTATCGATGGTTCCCTGAGATTCCACAGGAGGAACGATTTGAGGTATTGATCAACGCATCGCCCGTCGGGATGTTTCCGGATATGCAGAGCTGCCCGTTCTCGGAAAAACAGGTTAGAGACGCAGAAATCGTGATCGATTCCGTCGCGAATCCTGTACAAACCCAGCTCATACGGACCGCAGCCACGCTTAAGAAAGCGTATGTCACGGGTTTCGACATCACCATCATCCAGTCGATAGAACAATTTCACATGTACACCGGAGTTCTTCCTGATGACGCGACGCTAAAGGCCGCGCGTGAGTTTGTGCAAGCTTCAATCTAACGCCTGCAGTTTTCAACGGCGTAGGGGCGGAACTCCTCCGAGGACTGGCCAGCGGCGACGGTCTCGCGCACAGGCGGATTTGCTTTAGGGTCACTTGCGTCTTTCCTGCTTTTTCAAAAGGAGCTTATCGGTGGCTTCAACCTCATCTGCATCTAGAGCGTTGCATGTGCGGTAGGTGATGATCAAGCCAATCGTCACGGGATCGGATACAGGGCTCTTGCCGCAACTTGCCTGGTGAAGGTAGTCCACGGCGGTTCTGCCCTTACGGTCCTTCAGTGTCACGTTCGCACCAGCCTTCAGCGCTTGCCGAATCTCATCAGCCGCAGCCCGTGCGGCCAGGAACATCAAGGCT
>CAZSUK010000203.1:0-21967 GCA_964609355.1 uncultured Acidobacteriaceae bacterium
CGCGACGTCGGACGCTACATCAAAGGCGAGGCACCCCGATACCCGTTGATGCCTGAAAGCTATTTTGATGAGACTACGACCCGGGAATTGACGGCGTTCCAGGAGAAAGCACTTTCTCGGAAAAGTGAGGAATTGCTGCCGGAGCTCACCGCCATTCTCGGAAATAAGAAAATCGAGAACACATGGCAAGCCAGTGCGGCTGGTGTTTACAGAAATTGGCTGGGGCACATCTGCGCCCAGAAAGAGACGGTGCTGGTGTCGCAGAGACTGAAAGTAATGGCAGATAGTGAAGAGAGGTTGGGCGCTCCCTTTATTCCGACCCTTGCGTTTGGAGATGCAGGATAGTCAGGCTGCGGAAAAATTTGTGACCGGGCCGTAAAGGCAGGTCCCTCCACTACGGCCCGACTAAAGTCTTGCCCTGATACAAAACAGCGTTTTTGGAGTCTGAGAAGCTCGCTGCGGCGAGGCAGCTCACACGGAGGAGCAATGATTTCTACACTGCCTATGCCAACGGAGACGCACACGGCTCCGACGGCGACTAAGCTTCTGATCAACAATCGCTGGGTTCCGAGCGAATCGGGCAAAACTTTCGCGACCATCAATCCTTCGACCGGCGAGGAAATCTGCCAGGTAGCCGAAGCCGATGCGGCCGACGTTGATAAGGCGGTTGCGGCGGCGCGGGCGGCGTTTGATCAAGGCCCCTGGAAAAAGATGCGCGCCTCGGAACGGGGACGCCTGCTCCACCGCCTCGCCGACCTGATCGAGCAAAATGCCGACCAACTCGCTCGCCTGGAAACGCTGGACAACGGCAAGCCCCTCTCGATAGCCAAGGCGGTGGATGTCACGAAGACAATCGCCTGCTATCGCTACTTCGCCGGCTGGGCAGACAAAGTTCAGGGCAAGACGATCCCGATTGACGGAGACTTTTTCTGCTACACACGCCACGAGCCTATCGGCGTCGTCGGGCAGATTATTCCCTGGAATTATCCGCTGCTAATGCAAGCCTGGAAGCTGGCTCCGGCGTTGGCGACGGGCAATACCATCGTGATGAAGCCAGCAGAGCAAACGCCTCTGTCTGCACTTCGACTGGGAGAGCTGATTTTGGAAGCGGGCTTTCCTGAGGGCGTGGTGAATCTGCTGCCCGGCTTTGGCTCGACCGCGGGCGCAGCCATTGCGCGCCATATGGACGTGGACAAGGTGGCGTTCACTGGCTCTACCGAGGTTGGCCGCCTGATTATGGAGGCTGCGGCAAAATCGAATCTGAAGCGAATCTCTTTAGAACTCGGCGGCAAGAGCCCAAACATCATCTTTGCAGATACCGACCTCGACGACGCGGTCGAAGGCGCGCACCTGGGGCTGTTCGTTAACCAGGGCCAATCCTGTTGCGCTGGATCAAGAGTCTTTGTGGAAGAGACCATCTACGACGAATTTGTGGAAAAGAGTATCGCTCGGGCGCGCAAACGCAGGGTGGGAGATCCGCTGGATCCACGCACTGACCAGGGTCCCCAGGTAAGCGAGTCACAGTTTGACCGAATCATGGGTTACATCGAGGCTGGAAAGCGCGAAGGAGCGACCCTTGCCTGCGGCGGCGAGCGGATCGGAGACCGTGGATACTTCATTCAACCGACGGTGTTCTCCGACGTTCGAGATGAGATGAAAATTGCGCGGGAAGAAATTTTTGGTCCGGTTATGAGCATTATTCCCTTTAAGGATATGGACGAGGTCATCGCCCGGGCCAACCGCACCACTTATGGACTCGCCGCGGGCGTGTGGACACGGGATATCAAGAAGGCACACGCGGTCGCGAACAGTATGCGAGCGGGAACGGTCTGGGTTAATTGCTACCATGTGCTGGATACAAGGGCGCCGTTCGGAGGATACAAGCAGTCAGGCATGGGGCGCGAGTTGGGTGAATATGGACTGCAGCAATATACAGAGGTGAAGACGGTTACGGTCAAGCTTTGATTGGTTTAAAAAAACATTCCCAAGAAAGAGCATCCACACAGAGATCTCTCCACTGCGCTTCGCTCCGGTCGAGATGACAAAGGGTAGAGTCGCTATGGCCCTCGGTAGCAGTCAAGGGAACCAGCAAAGCTGTACCCGCCTCCAAGGAAACATCAGGGGCTGTCGCTCGGTCGGCGCACAGTGCACAATGGATCGATGAGCGCGATCCAGCCAACGATCCAGATTAATGCCGACCGGCTGTGGAGCCGTATTGAGGCCCTTAGCCGCATCACCGATCCCGCTAAACCGTGGACGCGTCGCTCGTTCGATGCCAACTTCACCGAGGGTAGAACATGGCTCGAGGCAGAGTTCAAAGCCGCCGGACTGTCCGTCGCAGTAGACTCCGGCGGAAACCTCATCGGTCGCAGGGAAGGCAGCAGAGGCGGCTTAGGAGCGTTAGTCTCCGGCTCTCATTCAGATACGGTTCCCGCGGGCGGCCGCTTCGACGGAATGCTGGGCCTGCTGGCGGCTCTTGAAGCCGCGCAGTCCATGCATGAGCAGCACATCTCACTCCTCCATCCACTGGAAGTTGTCGACTTCCTTGCCGAGGAGCCCAGCGATTTTGGCCTCTCCTGTATAGGGAGCCGGAGTTGGGCCGGAGCGCTGACACAATCGGATCTTGCCCGGCGCTCTTCTTCCAACACTACCCTTGCTTCCGCGATCAACGAACTGGGCGGTCATGCGGAACAGATTACGAGGGCCCTACGCCCTCACGATTCGGTGGCAGCCTATGTGGAGTTGCACATTGAACAGGGGCTGGTGTTGCCGGAACGTAATGCGGCGATTGGCGTGGTGACGGCGATCGTCGGGATTCGCCGGTATGAAGTGACGGTTGAGGGACGAGCGGATCATGCGGGCACGACGCCGATGTCTCTTCGACGGGACGCACTCGTGGGCGCAGCGGGTGTTATCCACATGGTTGAAGAACTAGCACGCACACGATCCTCCCAAAGGCCTTATCTTGTCGCGACTATAGGAAAAATTTCGGTGGAACCGAACGCGATCAATGCTGTCCCAGGCTCAGTCCGCATGATCCTCGAGACGCGCAGCACCGAGGACGCCGAGCTGGCAGAATTTGAGCAGCAACTCTGGCAGAAAATCGAGCCCGACTTACAACAACGCGGATTGCATCTTAAGGTCTCACCCATGAGTAAGACGGTCCCCACCGCATGCTCTCCTCTGATTCAGGAGGCCATCGAACAGGCAGCCACAGCTGCAGGATTGAACAGCACCCATCTGCCCAGCGGGGCCGGACACGACGGAGTCTTTGTCGGCCGCATCGCACCCATGGGGATGATTTTTGTGCCCTGCCGGGACGGCAGAAGCCACGCGCCGGAGGAGTGGGCAGAACCAGCGGATTGCGCGAACGGCACGCGAGTGCTGGCAGACACGCTACTTCTACTGGACCGAAAACTGGCTTAAAGTCGGAGCTATACTAAAACGTAACCATTACTTACTGTTTTGGCGTTTCGGAACAAAGCAAACGGATCAGCAGCTGTTGCAGCCTCGGAAGGTCAACATCCATTTGGGCGTGCACTTTTTGCAATGTGATTTTGGGGCGCGTGTTGTCAGTGTAGGTCAAGGTATCCCCATAGTTGGCCCCGTGATCGATGTTGACATCCATATAGACAAAACGTTCGCGCGTGATGATGGACGGATCAAGCCATGCTGCGG
Source organism: uncultured Acidobacteriaceae bacterium (assembly GCA_964609355.1). Lineage (GTDB taxonomy): Bacteria > Acidobacteriota > Terriglobia > Terriglobales > Acidobacteriaceae > PALSA-350. The sequence continues at coordinate 3,679 of CAZSUK010000203.1, forward strand.
CCGCCAACTCATCCCATAGATAGTTGATGGTCACCGGCCTGCGCGTGTACCTGACGACATATTGCGCAGCTACAGCTTTTGAATTTGCGAGGCCGTCAAGCACTTCCGGCTCGAGGCGAGTCGTTAAAGAAGCATCGATGGTGGTCACCGAAATTTTCGGCCACCTGGCCTTCAGTACAATGCTTGCGGCTTCCGGATCAAACCAGAAATTGAACTCGTGCCTTGGATCGGTGGACCACTCAGCAGCCTCGGTCTGAGGATTCAAGCTTCCTCCCATCACCACCAATTCCTGCGCCAGTTCCGCAAATTGCGAATCCAGACTGACAGCCAGAGCGACGTTGGTCAGCGGTCCAGCCGCATAGATCGTCACCCGGTGAGGATATTGATGCACCATACGGATCATGAAATGGGCGGCATCTTCCTCCGCAGCCTTGGTGGTTGGTTTACCCTCCGGCATAGTGTCGTCACCCAGCACATTGCCCCACGCTCCCTTGTAGGTCGACCGCCCGTACATCTGGTCTGCAAGCGCAGTCCATTCCTGAGTTCGAACAAGAGGGCCCAAAGCGCCGGCATAGACGCGCACATCTGTGCGTCCAATGATCTCGAGCAGACGAAGCGCATGTGCGACCTCCGGGTCGCGCCAGCCATCCCCGGTGACGACAGTGATGCCGAGGACCTTCACATCCGGAGATTGCAAAAGCACCAGCAGAGATGTCATTCCCGACCCGCCGGGGCCGGCAGCATCCTGATCCGCAATAACGTAGCGCTGAGCCTGCACGGGGATGTTCAGGAGCAATAACAGCAGTAACCATCCAAGTGACTTAAGCAATTCTGTATCTCCTCGTAAATCCGTTTGGAACTCAGAGGCCGTTTTCCACCATCAGTAGAAGGCGATCTGATAGGGCGCGAATATCTTTTTCAGATGCAATGTTCAGCGGACCGTCGATGATCAAAAAGGCCAGGCCGTGCACCGCAGACCATGCCAGGTATTCCGCACCAGGCCTTCGTTCCTGTGGAAGAACGCCTGTCGCCACCAACAAGTCCAGAGCCGAGCCAAGCAGCTGAAACGGGTTGAGGCCGCTCTTGCCTGTCTTGGCAGCGTCCAGATCCCCCTCTACGGGATCCGGAGTCAAAAATGCAGTTCGAAAGAGACCCCTCTCGGTGAGGGCGAACTTTAGATAAGCTGCGCCTACCGCGCGTAGGGTGGCCCGGGCCAATTCTGGCGGCGAAGCTTTCCTCCGTTGCACCTTGGCGATCTCCGCCTCGATGGCAAGCGCGAGTGAAGACAGAGCAGCCGCTCTGACCGCTTGCAACAGATCATTGTGACTGGAAAAATGCCGGTATGCAGCATTGGGAGCAACCCCTGCCGACCGGGTGGCTTCACGTAAAACGACAGCCTGTGGACCACCCTCGCGCGCCAGTTTTATCCCCGCCTCCAATAGGGCTCTGCGTAAGTCTCCGTGTCGAAAAGTCATACGAGCCGGCAGTGGAGGTTTTTTTTTGCTGTTCATGCGGCCTTGTGGACAGTGTACCTTTCCTCTTGTATTTTTGATTGTGGACAGCGTCCACATATTGGGGAGCTGGCTTGTGGTTCCCTGAAAAAGTCAACAACGAACCCCGGACAGGTGACCTTCATGAGTAGTTTTGAAAGTTCTCCTCGCATTACGCCGTTTCTCTGGTTCGACAACAACGCGGCAGATGCCGTCGACTTCTACCTCTCCGTTTTCAAGAATTCCCGCCGGCTTGACGAGCTGCACAATCACGAGGGTCATCCTGCCCCGGCGAGCGTTCTCACCATTTCTTTCGAACTTGATGGCCAGAGGTTTGTGGCCCTGAACGGCGGGCCTTTGTTCAAGTTCACCGAGGCGATCTCTTTTGTCATCCGCTGCGATTCGCAGGACGAGGTGGACAAGTACTGGGAAAAACTATCGGCGGGCGGCAGCACATCACAGTGTGGCTGGTTGAAGGACAAGTTTGGCCTGTCATGGCAAGTCGTGCCCGCACGGCTTCCGGAGTTGATCAAGAATCCAAAAGCAATGCAGGCCATGCTGAAAATGACGAAATTGGATATTGCTGAACTTGAGCGCGCAGCGGAGGATCAGGGAGTGCCAACTTACCGCTGACCATTATCCCGGGCTATGGGATTCCGGGCCCTGGCAAATTGGTGACCACATCTTTTCCACAAGAGAGGGCAATATGAGCACAACAGCGCAACAGGAAATACCCGCACCCGTCGCGGTCAAGACCGGCGATTTCGTCTGGCATGAATTGAGAACGACGGACGCCAAGGCAGCCACCGACTTCTACACATACGTCGTGGGATGGAAAGCGATAGGTTCTGGAGATCCCAGCGGCATCCCCTACACTCTTTTATCTGTCGGCGACTTGAGCACCGCTGGACTCATGCAACTCACTCCCGAGATGCAACAGGGAGGAATGAAGCCTGCCTGGGTTGGATTTATTGGAGTCGACGACGTTGATGCCTATGCCAAAAGCGTGGAAAAAGCCGGCGGCAAGCTGCACTGTGCGCCGATGGACATTCCAGGCATTGGCCGCTTCGCGTCGACGGAAGACCCGCAGGGCGCTACCTTCCTCCTGTTCAAGGGCAGCCTGGAGTATGCGCCGTCGCGTCCTCCTGCGGGTACGCCAGGCACCGTCGGATGGAACGAACTTTCCGCAAACGATGGGGAATCGGCATGGCCCTTTTATTCCGAACTGTTCGACTGGAAGCAGGACAGCACCATGGATATGGGACCCATGGGGACTTACCGCATTTTCAACAACGGCGGCGCCCCCGTGGGCGCAGTGATGACGCGCGACCACAGCAAGTCTCCTGTCCCGTTCTGGCTTTACTACTTTAACGTCGAAGACATCGATGCTGCCGTAACCCGCATTCATGACAAGAAAGGCCAGGTTTGTATGGGCCCCCACCAGGTACCCGGAGACCTGTGGATTGTTCTTGGCAACGACCCGCAGGGAGCGCTGTTCGCACTCGTCGGCCCCAAAAAGCAGTAGCATTTCAAGTGGCTGCGCGCTTCCAAGCGAGGTGCGCAGCCACCATGAAACTTTCTGCCGATCGGATCAGCGACGCGCGCCAGCAGAAGCGATCTCGCGGATTTGCATCACGGTGTGTTCCACTTCATCGTCAGTGGTATAGAAGTGCGGAGCGATACGGATGCCGGCCTGCGGCCGGTAGTCTACCAGGATTTCGCGCCGCGCCAATTCCTGGGCTGTTTCTTTGCCGTTGGGCACATCAAGGATCACTACGCCACCACGCCGCCCAGCTTCGCGGCTGGTGCGGACCGGAACATCCGCTTCATCGGCCAGATCAATAAGTAGCTGTGTCTGTCGCAGCGACTTCGCGCGAATATTCTCGACCCCAACCTCGTTAATAATCTCGTAACCCGATCGCGCCGAATACATGGCGGGCACGTTGGGCGTGCCATTAAGGAAGCGCATGGCATCTTCTGCGAATTCAATGGGCCCAGGCTCAAATCCAAATGGCTCTTTGTGAGCCTGCCACCCTGTGGCCGCGGGTTGCAGCTGGCTCCACAAATCGCGCCGCACATACAGATAGCCCGCGCCGGGTCCGCCGCACAACCACTTCACCGAACCGCCGGTTGCGAAGTCCAGCTGCAGTTCGCGTACGTTTACCGGCAGGCATCCAGCTGATTGATACAGATCGGCCACCACCATCGCTCCCACGTCATGGGCGCGGCGGGTGAGGGCTGCCAGATCCTGCACATAGGAACTGCGGAAGGCGACGTGCGAGACTGAGACCAGACGCGTCTGCTCGTCAATAGCCTCCAGCATTGCTTCGATCGGCAATGTCATGCCGTCGGCCGATGCCGCCCGCATCACCCGCGCTCCCTGCCGCTCCAATCCGTAGTAGATGTAGTCGTTCGAGGGAAAATTCAGACCATCGGTGACCAGCTTATTGCGCGGCCCACGCCAGTCGAAGCAAGAGGCCACAATCCACTGACAGATGGAAACATTCTGATGCATCACCACCTCGCCCTGCCCGGCTCCAATGATGGAGCCGATCAGATCGCCGACGGTCACCGGCATTTGCCACCAGCCTTCTTCCCAGGCGCGAATGCCTCGCGTGGCCCAGGTATCGGCAAATTGCTGCAGTTGCTCAGAGACTCGGCGCGGCATCGCACCCAGTGAGTGGCTGATCATGTAGGTAGTGTGCTCAAGGATAGGGAATTCCTTGCGCCATGCCAACAGTGGATCATTCATAAACGGGCTGCCTTCGCAGTTTCCACGCCAGGCAAAATAAGCCCAGCGCCGGCAATCCATAAGCGAGGGTCATGCGGAACTCCCTGGTAAACGCAGTGGTCAACAGAATTGCCGCCACCAACCCGGCACCCAGCAAACTCGCATACGGGTATCCCCACATGCGGAACGCCAACGGTTTGCCGGCATGGGCGCGGCGAAAATACAGGTGGGTCACGAATATCATCATCCAGGCGAACAGCCCGCCAAACATCGAGATAGCCAACATCAGCGTAAAGGATGTGTTGGGGAACAGCACACTGAGCAGGGTCGCGAGCGCGATGCCGATCGACGACAGCAGGAGCGCGGCAACCGGCGTTCCACGCCTGCTCAACTTACCCAATCGCCTCGGCGCGTACCCTGCCCGCGCGAGCGAGAACATCATCCGGGCGGTGATATACAACTGGCTGTTCATGGCCGAGAGCGCTGCCACCAGAATCACGAAATTCACCACGCCTGCGGCAAAGGGAACGTGCGACCGCGCCATCACGGTTACAAATGGGCTTTGCCCTTTTCCTGACTCAACCCAGGGAACAATGCCGAGGATGATCGCCATCGCCAGAAGATAGAAAAGCACCAGGCGCGCGACCGTGGAGCGATATGCTTTGGTGATAGCCTTTTGCGGATCTTCTGCTTCTCCCGCCGCGACCGCGATCATTTCAATGCCGAAATAGCTGAAGATCGCGACCGCGACGGCCACCCACATGCCCCACGCACCCTTGGGAAAGAATCCTCCGTGCGCCGTGTAGTTGCCGAGGCCGATCCCCGCGAGCAACCACCCACCCAGCAGGATGAACACCATGATGGCCGTTACCTTCAGGGTGGAGAATGCATACTCGATCGAACCAAACACTTTTACGTCGAACGCGTTCACGGCGATCAGAATCGAGGAGAAGCCGACGATCCAAACCCAACCTGGCACGGCCGGATACCAGAACCGCATGTAGACGGCAATCGCGGTCACTTCCGTGCCCACGGCAAAGACAATAGCCGACCAGTAGGCATAGCGCACGAGGTATCCGGCCAGGGGTCCGACGTAAAACTCCGCCCAGGCGCCGAAGGAACCCGACGTAGGGTGGGCAACCGTCATTTCAGCCAGGCAGCCCATCAAGAGAAGAGCAATGAGCGCGCCGATCGCATAGCTGACGATCACCGCCGGGCCGGCGAAGCTGATGGCAAAGCTGCTGCCGAGAAAGAGGCCGGTACCGATCGCACCTCCGATAGCGATCATGGTGAGCTGAGCGGAAGTGAGCCCGCGCCGTAATCCTTTTTCGCGGTTCTCAATCACATCGAAGCGTGCAGCGCTCATGGTTTTGTGTCCAGCCTAAATTGAAGGGTCTTGCTCTTTGTACATGGATCGTCTGTCGGATGCGAGGAATTTCCGGCGTAAGGCTGGGGTTGATTCTGCGTCTCGATTCTATTTATCACCTCGCATGGGTTGATTGGGCTATGATGGCTGCCTCCGAATATTTGACTTAGTGATGCCCTGCAGAGGAGTGCGAGGACGATGAAGACGCACAGAGTTCTGCGGCCGGCACTGATGGTCTGGGGATTGTGGTGCTGCTTGCCTGTACACAGCCAGGCCGGCTCAGAATTTCCCCGAACACCATGGGGAGGCTATCCCTACCCAGCATCGTACGACGCCGAAATCGCCGATCCAGACGTTCACCGGGTGCTTTTTGAGAACGAAAACATCATGTTTTTAGAGGTCGCCAACCCACCCGGGCTGGACGTGAGAATGCATGGTCATCCTTATCCGTCCGTGTTCGCACGCGATACGGGAAGGGGCGAGGGTGTCGCCGGAATCCCCCTGAAAGAAAGTCACCTTGACCCTACCAGTCCGTTTGCTGGCAAAGGATGGGGCCAAGGACCTGCTCCGGCCGGATTGCAGTTTCCTCGTTGTTCGACAGCGCCACCCGAGGCGCCACATAAACCGATCAATCACGGCTCGGTGCCAGTACACTTTTATCGCATCGAATTCCGCCGGCTGGACGGGGACGATTATCGAACTCAGTGGAAGGATTGGTATCCATGGATGTCGACTCCCGGCAAATTGTCACCCAAACCGCAACACGAATCGACGCCGGGGGACAAATTTTCCGAGAGCTGGCCGTACCCACAGGCTTACGATTCCCTACTGGCCGCGCCCAACAACTACCGCCTCCTCTATGAAGACGGACACGTAAGACTTCTCGAAGTGACGGTTCGCCCCAGCGAAATCACGCCCACGCATGGCAATCCGTATCCATCGGTGCTGGCGTTCAATACCGCAGCAGTCGATCAACGAGAGATCTTCGACACTAAACTCGCCGGAGAAGGCCCCGCACCGAGCGTCTTCAACATGACCGCGCCCACCTGCGCGACCGTCGCTCCACGGCCGCCTCACACCATGCGCAACAACGGCGTCGTTCCGCTGCATTATTACCGAATCGAATTCAAACGTGTCGACGGGGACGAGTTTGCATCGCATTGGCGTGAGTGGTATCCGTGGATGCAGTACATGCAAAACATGCGTTCAAACCCGGCGCAATAACCTGCCGCCCTTTCTGCTGACCCGACCTTGTTCTAACCTAAGCGTAGACGAGTGCTATTTTCCAAGGAGTCGCCGTTGATGCGGATAAAAGTACTATGGGTGCTTGCCAGGCTGGCAGCGCTTTTGGCTGTCCCGGTTGCTGTACAAGCATTCGCACAGGATCCTCCAGCACCAGCCCCTGGCACACATCAGGCAGCAGGCAGACAAATCTTTCTCACCCGTTGCGCGTCCTGTCACGGCACTACCGGCAATGGTGGTGAATTTGCACCCGGGATTACCACCCGCATTCCTTTGCGCAGCAACGACGATCTCATTCGCATTCTTCATGGCGGCTTGCCCAGCTCAGGCATGCCCGCTTTCCCAGATCTCGTCGACCCAGACCGGGCCGGCCTGATTGGCTACCTGCGCACGTTGCGCCCATCGGACGCCGCAGAAGTGTCGCAGGTGACGGTACAACTGGAAGGCGGCGGCAGCCTTACCGGCTCAGCGCTCAACCGCTCGGCTACAGGCATCCAGCTACTCGGTGAAGACAAGAAGATACACCTGCTGCGCAAGACAGCCGACGGTCGTTATCGCGCCGTGACCTCGCAGCAGGATTGGCCCAGCTATAACGGCGATACGGTGGGCTATCGCTACAGCGACGCGACGCAGATCACGCCGGCCAACGCCAGCCGGCTCGCTCCAGTGTGGATCAACACGATCCGCAATACACGCGAACTGCAATCCACACCGGTCGTGGTCGACGGAATTATGTACGTGAGCGCGGTCAACGAGGTGTATGCCTTTGATGCGGGCAGCGGCCGTTCACTTTGGCATTATCAGCGTGCGCGGACGCAAGGCATCGGCGGAGTGGCCGCCACCGGCGCGAACCGTGGTGTCGCGGTGGCTGGAGACCAGGTCTTCCTGGCGACCGACAACGCCCATTTGATTTCACTCAACCGCTACACCGGCGCTCTCGGTTGGGAAACCGAGATGATCGACTGGCACAAAAATTACAACGGGACAGGCGCGCCGCTGGTGGTAGACAACATGGTCATCGCCGGAATTGCCGGGGGCGACGACGGCGCGCGCGGCTTCCTCGCCGCGTATGACCAGCAGACGGGCAAAGAAATCTGGCGGGTATGGACCGTGCCCGCGCCGGGCGAGCCTGGCTCGGAAACCTGGACCGAAGCGTCGCTGGCGCATCCCAGCGGTGCGACCTGGATGACGGGCTACTACGACAAGGAGTCCGATACGCTGATCTGGCCGGTTGGCAATCCCGGCCCTGACCTGATCGGGGACCAACGGCCGGGAGATAACCTCTATACCGATTCGGTGATTGCGCTTGATCCGAAGACGGGCAAAAGAAAATGGTACTTTCAGTTCACGCCCCATGATGTGCACGATTTCGACGCGATGGCCCCTTCGGCTCTGATTGATACCGACTGGCAGGGCAAGCCGAGCAAGTTGTTGGTGCAGGCCAACCGCAACGGCTTTCTTTATGTGCTGGACAGAACGGATGGCAAATTTCTTTTCGGCACTGCGTACACACGCAAGCTTACCTGGGCTTCCGGTCTTGATGCTCAGGGCCACCCCATCGTGGTGCCGAATATGGAGCCTACGCATGAAGGAAGGCTGGCCTGCCCGTGGCTGAATGGTGCTTCCAATTGGTACTCCAGCTCATGGAACCCAGTGACCAAGCTGTACTACGTGCAGACCAATGACAAGTGCGGCATCTACACCCGGACTGACATGCCATTTCAACTGGGCCGCGGTTATATGGCCGGATCTTTTAGCGGCGACCCGGCGGATCCAGGACAGCGCATTCTGCGCGCGCTCGACATCCACACGGGCAAAGCGGTATGGCAAATCGCGCAAACCGGCGACGGTTCCAGTTGGGGAGGCGTGCTCTCCACCGCCGCTGGAGTCGTCTTTTTTAGCGCCGACGATGGTGGCTTCTCTGTTGCTGATGCGAGGACGGGAAAAATTCTTTACAGGTTTGAAACCAATCAGTCACCGCATGCCTCTCCCATGACCTACACGTTTGATCACAAGCAGTTCGTCGCTGTCGCTGCTGGATCAGACGTCATCGCGTTCGCCCTACCCTAACTTGTGGCAGGGCTGCCCCCACCAAAGACCGGCGCGGCTCCTGCCAGCCGTCAGTTCTGAATCTGCGCCGCTGCGATCGCATCCAAGACGCTGGAGGATCTTTGCCAAACCTGGATGCACCCGCAAGTGTGCCGTCGCGCAACACCGCGACAGTCGACATAGACAAAGCCCGAACGGGCACCCATCCGAATTTCATTCTCGGAATATGCTGCATGAGCCTGCTGGTGGTTGGCATGGATGTCACCATCGTCAACGTCGCCTTGCCTGCAATCCAAAAAGACCTACGGGCTACTCTGGCGGGACTTCAATGGGTGATCGATGCGTATACGCTCGTCGTCGCCAGCCTGCTCATGCTGGCCGGCTCAATGTCAGACCGTTTCGGACGTCGGCGCGTGTTCCAGATTGGCCTGGTCGTGTTTACGGCCGGATCTCTGCTGTGCAGCATGGCGCACAGCATCGGCCAGCTTATCGCTTTTCGTGGTCTTCAGGGTTTGGGTGCGTCCATGCTCAATCCGGTGGCACTGTCCATCATCGCAAACGCCTTCCCGGAACCGAAGACTCGGGCACGCGCGGTCGGCGTTTGGGGCGCCGTGGCAGGAGTGTCTCTGGCGCTCGGACCGCTGCTCGGCGGCGCGTTGACGCAATCCGTGGGCTGGCGCTCTATCTTCTGGATCAACCTGCCCATTGGCTTGACGGCAGTCGCGCTAGCTGCCCGGTTCGTACCAGAGTCCAAAGCGGCGCGAGCGCGAGCTTATGATCCAGTGGGACAGATTCTGGTTTTTACCGGCCTCGCTTCTCTGACGTATGCGGTGATCGAGGGCCCTCGAACCGGTTGGCGGTCTCCACTCATCGTCGGCCTGTTCGCGCTTGCCGGCGCAACGCTTGCTTGCTTCCTGCTGTATGAGCCGCGGCGGAAAGAACCGCTAGTCGACCTGCGTTTCTTTCATAGCGTGCCTTTCAGCAGCGCCACGCTGCTTGCGATCTTCGCCTTTGCCTCGTTCGCCGGCTTTCTGTTCCTCAACGCCTTGTACCTGGAAGAGGTACGCGGTTTGTCGGCCTTTCATACCGGACTCTGTACGTTGCCTCTGGCGATCATGATGATGATCTGCGCGCCCCTTTCCGGGCGGCTGGTAGGCAGCCATGGGACACTTCCCTCATTGTTGATGGCGGGTGCGGGGTTCCTGACAAGCACCCTGTTACTCACTCGCCTGAGTGTAAGCACTCCGCTCGCACTGCTCATGGTGGCCTACCTTCTGTTTGGAGTCGGCCTGGGTATGGTCAACCCCGCAATCACCAACAATGCAGTCGCGGGCATGCCCCTATCACAAGCGGGGGTGGCTGCAGCGATCGCATCGACAGGCCGGCAAATGGGGGCTGCGCTTGGGGTTGCGGTCGCTGGAACGGTCGTCAACGCCCGTCACGCTGGAGGAGCGGACTTTACCCAGGCGACTCACCCTATCTGGTGGATCATGACAGCGGCCGGCGCGATCATTCTGCTACTCGGCTGGGCGTCGAATACAACCTGGGCGCACGCCAGCACGGACAGGGTGAAGTCTCTTTTGGGCAATCACGGCCGGTAGCGAAGACCCGGGCTGCCCGGTCGCTCTCATTCCCGAAGCCAAATCTGCGTTCGCCCCAGTACGGAGACGCCAATGAATCCACGTACTTTCAGCTTGGTGCCCCCGTCCTCCAGGGAGAGGAGGCACTTGTAGGTCTTGCCGTTCGACGGGTCGAGTATCGTGCCTCCGGACCACCCATCGCCATCCTTCTGCAGATCCCAAAGAATCTTCAGGCCTACTACGGGCTTTCCCTTCGTTTCGCCGGTGCAGTCTTCGCAGATGGGATTTGGGTTTTGCGGGTCGGGGTCGACCAGCTTCTGAACCCGTCCGTACAACTTGCCGTTCTCCTCCCAAATGGTGACCACCGACTTGGGCTTGCCCGTGACGTCATCCACGGTTTTCCACCGGCCGACGGGCGAATCCATGGAGTTCTCTGCGCCGGCTACTGCCCTGAGCCGGGGCGCGCATGCGGATCCAAACAAAACGGAAAGGGCTAGACCCAAAACGAACGGCGATCTCATGGAATGCCTCATGTCCTTTGGATACCTAGATCGAATGATCGGCGTTTGCGTTGCCTGCGTTCAAGGAATCCCATGCAGACTTTGCGTTCCGAAATCATAAATGGCATCCCTGTTGAAGGCGAGCACTACTGAAGAACAGCACGAGCGGCCCTGGATCAGGCTCCGCGAACGGAATCTGTAACCAGAACCTGGCGTAGAACCTCGCTCATCTCTTTTACCGTCCAGGGCTTTAGGATCACGGCGTCGAAGCCATATTCGGCAAAGTGGGACATGACCGGGGCGTCGGAATAACCGCTGGAGACGATGAGCCTGGCCGAGGGATCGAAATGCTTCAGCATGGCGGCGGCCTCTACGCCACCCATCCCACCGGTCACCGTCAGGTCCAGGAGGACAGCGTCGAACCCGTTGCCTTCTGCTTTGGCCGCTTTATACAAGGCGACGGCCTCGGCTCCGTCGCTCGCCGTCTGCACATCGTAACCAAGGTGGTCGAGGACCGCCTTAAACAGGATCTGGAGAGCCTCGTCATCATCCATTACCAGCAGGCGTTCGGTGCCGGTCTCGACCGGGGCGGCTATGGGAGCCTGAGACAGAGGAGCTTCGAGCGAGGCGGGCAGATCAATGATGAATGTTGAGCCGACGCCAGGTTTGGAATCCACTGAAATGTGTCCACCGTGCTTGACGACGATGGCATAGGCCGTTGCCAAACCCAATCCGTTGCCGCCGGTCTTGGTGGTGAAGTAGGGATCGAAGATGCGCCGCAGCACCTCTTCCGAGATGCCACGGCCGTTATCGGAGATGGAGATTCTTACCCGAGGATCGGCCTCGTCCACGCCGAGAACATTACGGGCCTGCACTTCGATGGTTCCGCCTCCGGGCATGGCCTCGCGAGCGTTGATGAGGATGTTGTGCAGCACCTGGCCGATCTGGCCCGCATCGACCTGGGCAGACCAGAGTCCTTCTGCAATGTTGACCTCAATACCGACCGGGGAGCCGGTACGTGCTAGGTGAACAGCTTCTGTGACGAGTTGGGCGATCGAGACGACGCGCCTGACCGGAGCTCCGCCTTTGGCAAAGGTCAGTAGTTGCGAGGAGAGAAACTTGGCACGCTGGCAGGCGCTGGCTGCTTGATCAAGGAACTGTTGAGCAGGCTCAGCGAGGGTCAGTTGTCCCTTCGCTACCTCGATATTTCCTTGCACGACGGTGAGGAAATTATTGAAGTCGTGGGCGATGCCTCCTGCCAGCACGCCGATCGATTCCAGCTTGCGGGCGCGTAACAATTCCTCTTCTGTCTGTTGGCGCTGGGCAATCTCAGCCCGCAGTTGCTCGGTCGATTGCTGTAGTTCGGCCGTGCGTTCTTGCACGCGCAGTTCCAACACCTGATTGAGTGCCGCAGTTTGCTGGTTGGCAGTGCGCAGACCTTCGACTAAGTCACGGTTCTCGATCTGCAGCCGTAGCGAGGAGTCCACCAGACTGTAGATTCTCCGGGTGGTGACCAGGGTAGCAAGGGTGAAGACGGCCGCCAGCAGTCCCATAGCGATATGGGTTTTATCGCCCTGCACGAAGAAGCGGACCGCAGGGATCGTACCCACGGGCAGCAGGAAAGCCAGGAACGCCTCGGGCCGGGGAGCCAGCACGGAAGAGGCGCCGAGCATCATCCCTCCCAATACAAAAATGAGAAAGACCTGGTTGTTGAGATGAAGGGGAGAGTAAAGGAGAAAGCCCGCAGCGCCCCATCCCACGCCGGCTAAAGCGGCGCCGGTGGTGAAGAGGTTGCGCCACCTGGCGATGTTTTTAGGCCCGGGCGCTGCGTGCCAGTAACGGCGCGCCAGGCTAAACCTGGCGATAGAAACGAGGGTGATATAGAGCCACCAGCCGATGACGACAGGCGGGGAAACAATCCCCCATTGCAGGCCAGCCAGGATGGTAGCGGCGAGCACGTTGACCGCCACGCCGAGGTTTGCGTTGGCGTAGAGGAGCTTAAGCTGCTCGGACAGTATTTGTTCTCCGCTGGACTGCTGGTCAACCCGTTCTAGGGACGCAGTGGCAAGCATGGCGGACATCCGGTACCTGGGGTAGCTGCTTACTCCACTATAAAGGGGACGGGCGAGAATCTGAAGGGTACCTTGCGGGGAGTGGATTCCCGGAGGTCTTGCCAATAGCAACTGCGTGTCCCGGGCTTTTGGCAGACGCGTAACTACCGTAGTTACGTTGCCTGATAGCCCGGTATAACGAAGCAACAACTGGCGTCAGGAGTGACCGGACATGTATTGGCGGAAGGCCAGCTCACCGGCCTTTACGGCCGGGATCAGAATTGAGCGATACACGGCGATTCGATCCCGGCTGGGGTACTAAAGAGAAAACACGCTAGGCCCCAACCAGAGTAATATGGTCGCGTAGTTGCTACGGAGGGGAAATGCGAACGCGACTAACTACTCTTATCGCAGTGTGTCTTCTAGCGACGACGGGATTTGCGAAAGACAAGAAGAAAGCCATTCTGCCGACCTACGTCTTGCGCGCTCAAACCGTAGCAGTCATCATCGACCCGACTGCGGGTATTACAGTAGACGATCCGCGGGCAAATGAGGTGGCGCGGCAGGATGTCGAGAGCGCCCTGCTTAGCTGGGGACGTTACAACCCGATCTTGCAGACCAATGACGCGGATTTAATCGTTGTTGTGCGCAAGGGGAACGGGCGGATGGTAAACGATACGATCCATGATCCGCGGCAGAACAACCGGGCGGGATCGGTCATTCCCGCGGACAATGGAGTTTCGATGAGCGGGCAGCATGGTACGCCGGGGCCGCCCCAACCCTCGCCAGAACCCACTCCCCAGATGGACATTGGGCAAACGGAAGATTCGTTCCTGGTGTATGAAGGCGGTGGGGATAGACCGCTCGATCGTGCGCCGGTGTGGAGATATATAGCCAAGGATGGACTTATGACGCCTGCGGTGCCGGCTGTCGATGCGTTTCGGAAGGCAGTTGCGGACACGGAGAAGGCGGCCGCGAAAACTCCCTAGAATAGGCGTGCCCGGCCTGGAATGGTTTCGCTCGCGAATAAGTGTTCCGTATCAAGAAACAACTCATAGCAATATTCGGTCTTGCCTGTTGCGCTCACGGGATGTTTGCCGCAACTGGTTGCAGACAGTCTCTCGCTCGAGATTCGGTCTGTGAAAGCGCTGTTGCCTATGCCACAGCCCTCATGAGAAGCCGGCACCTGATGGCCGTCACTGTGGTCCAGCAGGTGAGCACCGGGGCGCTTGTTCTCTTTGCAGCCTCCGAACCAGACAAGTTGGACGTTTCCACGCCTGTGTTGCCCCTGTCCCTTTCCAAGGTGTTTCTTGCTGCATCCTGGTGGGATCGCGGACGACCCGATCGGGAGTTTGAAAGCGTTCATGGAATAGAAACTGCCGAGAACCCCGCCTATCGGAAGAGGGTCAATGCACATGAAATGCTGGTGGGTGGCAGTGACTCGGCAGGGATACAGATGGCTTTGGCTCTTCGCAAAGCCGTGGGAGCACAGGCTGTACTGGATGACCTGAGCCGGTTCGGTTTTAATCGGAGTGGTCAATCGTTTTGGGCGGAAGTCGATCCTGAATGGAAGATACGGCTGAAGGTGCAAACTGCCAACGCATCTTTGAATGACCTGAGCGACGAAGCGTGGGGTTCCGCGTTGTCGATCGGCGAAAGCCACATGACCATATCGGCGCTCCAGGTTTCCCGATTCCTCCAGGCTGTGGGCAACGGCGGCGTTTCGTGTTCCCCGTGGCGCTACGCTTAAGAGAGGATTCTCATGAGGTTTCAAAACGAGGATGCATTGCTCCTTCGCGCATGATGAACGACAAAACAGCGACACGACTCATGAACGCCATGTTGGATACGGTGAAGCGGGGTACTGCAAGCGGGATTTCTGCGGCTCTGAAAGATGTGGGGCGGAGCATGGGAGGCAAGACCGGCACGGGAGGCCTGAAGGGAGCTCCCACAAGCGAACAGGACGGATGGTTCGCTGGGCTTATCTTCGATCGCAAGCTGAAAGCTCGCTTTACTGTAGCGACATTTACCCGGCGCGGTGGCACAGGTGGAGGGAATGCTGCGGAAATTTCGGTTGCGGTGGCCCATTTCTTAGCCACTGACGAAATGGAACACTGAAACGACGTCACTCAGATGCTAATCAGGCTTTCTCGTCTCGCAAATCGGTTCCAGCCGCAACACCCAGGTCTCAAAAGCGAGACCTGGGCCACCCACTTAACATTCGTCCGCGCCATTTCATCTTCTTAGATGGGTATACTGGCCGGGTCAAGCAAACAGCGGTCCAAAGTCATGCTGCCATCGCACCGGCTTTTCCTATCCCTCTTTGTGTGTTTTCTGTCATCCGGTTGGGCCTTCGGGACCAATGCTCAGACGCCACCGCCTGCTGTCTCTTCCGTTGGAGAAGAGGGCCTGATCAACCTCGATGTGATCGTGTCAGATAGTTCCGGGAAACCGGTGCCCGGCCTCCACTCCAATGATTTTGCATTGTTGGAAAATGGGAAGCCGAATCGGATTGTGTCCTTTCATGCATTCGACGGAGTTTCCGCCCAGCCCGAATCACCGGTGGAAGTGATCCTGGTGATCGATATGCTTCAGTTGCCGATAAATTTGATTATGATGGAACAGAGTTCCGTCGAGGCCTTCCTGCGCAAGGATGACGGCCATCTTGCGGAACCGGTTCGCATCCTCACCCTACAGGATAGCGGCCTTTGGCAGGTAGGTGATGCCTCACTAGACGGCAAAGCATTGGCCGCTCAGGTCGCCCACAATACGCAGTTCCGCTTGATTCACCGCTTTGGAGCGGGCGGAATCAGGGGGTCGCCGGTCCCTACCGGGCCTCCCGCGATCAATGCACTGGGCGAAATCGCCACGACGGAGAGACGGAAGCCGGGGAGAAAACTGCTTCTGTGGGTCGGCCCTGGAAGGGGTATGGAAGCCTTCGGCCCCAAGGAGAACACCTTCTATACAATTTGCTGGTTCTCCACGCTGCTGCGAGAGTCGCGGATCGCTCTCTATAGCATTTCGGTCGGGGAAACCGAGCCCTCGCTGTCCTATCTGAGTTACCTGCAGGGTGTTGAGTCGGTCAAGAAAGCCAGCTTGATGAACCTGAACAGGAAGGTACTGGCTGTCGAGAGCGGCGGCCGTGTGCTCGACCAAAGTTACGACCTGGTCAGCGAGATGGAGAGTTGTGTCAGGGAGGCGAGCGTTTTCTATACGCTGTCATTCGACCCTTCGCCTGCCGATCATCCTGAGGAGTATCACGAACTGAAAGTGCAGATCGATAAGCAGGGTTTAACGGCTCGGACTAATACCGGATATTACGATCAATCTTTCTATTCCGACCAGGCAGACCCTGCGATCAGGCAAGTTACGGTTGCAGAACTAAAGCAGGTCCTGGAGGCTGCCCACGGGGATGCTGAGGCAGCAAAGCAACTTTCCACTCTTGAGCTGACTGAACGGCTGGACGACGCAACGCTCCTCTCATTTGCCAAATATGGAAAGAAGACGGAACAGGCGTTGACGATGCTGGCAGATGCGTCGGCTTTTCTACCTCCTCCTGTTTCACAAGTCTCCACCGATGCGACGCCTGACGTAAATACGCAACAACACCTGATCTCTTTAGCTGCTAATTATTTGCAGCAGATCATTCCTAAACTGCCAAATTTCTTTGCAGAACGCAGCACGGCTCGCTACCAGGTAACAGCCGTATTTGATGCAGTCAATAGAAGAGTTGAACATGAACCTATGCAGCCGGTGGAAAGTTTCAAGGAGGCCGTTCTTTATCGCAACGGCCAAGAGGTTGCGGATACCGGGGCTGCCAAGCGTAAGAAGCGAAATGCGAAGGATCCTTATCTCATCACCTACGGTACATTTGGCCCGGTACTCGGTTTTGTTCATGACGCAATCGCCACTCCCGGCGTTTTGACCTGGAGCCGCTGGGAACAGAGCCCTAGCGGGTTGCGTGCAGTGTTCAAATATCGGGTCCCCGCAGAGAAGTCGCAGTATACCCAAGGGGGTTGTTGCCTTCCCGATGGCGAAGGGACGACCGCCTTTGGGCGTCTGGCAGGGTATCACGGGGAGATCTCCATTGATCCTTCCAGCGGAGCCATCCTTCGATTGCAGGCAGAGGCGGAGATCGCGCATTTCCCGCCGATTTCCAGGTCCGACATTATGATTAGCTACGGCCCGGTCGAGATCGGCGGGCAGAGTTATATCTGCCCGCAAAGAAGCGTTTCCATCGTGAGGATGCGGTCCATCGCCATGCTGTTCGAGTGGGATGAAGGCTTTCGAACCTATGGACCCTGGTCCACGTTGGTGAACGATATCTCGTACTCGGGGTATCACATGTTTCGCGGAGAATCGCGTATGATGCCCGGGTTCAACCGGGATGTGGAGAAGTAAAGAAGAATCACGCGGGCGGCGTCCTCCGGATTACGTCTATGGTGAGCCTACTTTCTTTTCCTATTGCAGCTAAGTCCTTTATTTCATGAAGGTGCTCAAGCTTTGCCGCTAAGTCCTTTGTTTGATGAAGATGCTCAAATTTCAGAATTAATTATTTGAGCATCTTGCCTCCTTAGGGTGCTTGCTGCTCCGCAGTGGCAGGTAATGACCAGTACCAGAGGCCTTTGATTCCGTCTTTAACGCTGCGAACGCCCAGATCGAATTTGGCGCGGCGCAGGGTGGCGATGCTAACGCCATCACGCCCGGCGGCGGTCTCGATTGTGCCTTGCGTTTGGCTTCCGTTCTGCAAGTACTCACGCAGCCATTCCCCGGCAAACTTGCGTAGGGGAAGGCCTGCGCCGGTGGGCCGGTCAGCCAACATTTCCTCTCGCGTTAGCTTGCTAAGCCCAGTCCAGAAGAAGGTTCCGGCATCGTCAATTTCGTAGGAGAGCGGTGGAGCGAGAGGCCCCAGGTTGGACTTGATCTGCAACAAAACGGGTTGGGATGGTGCATCAGGGGAACTGCCGGCCAAGAATTCGGTGCGGAGGGCGGCGGAGATTTCGGTTTGGCCGCGAAGAGCCGGCCGGCCCGGCCCGCCTTTGCTGAGATGGCGAAGAAGCAGAATACAGCAATGATGGCTCTCCGCCAGGCGGGCGAGTTTTTCAAACATAGGAAGAGTTTCTGTGGGCTGATGGAGACCCATGCCGAAGTAAGTGTCGATGGAGTCGAGTATCAGCAGGCGGGCATGGGTTCGCTGGAGCGCGTCTTCGATGTCGGAGAGATCGCGCAGTTTCAGGGAGGCCGAAGCCGCGGAGCGGACTCCGCGCAAGACCGCGAAGC